>NZ_WSUT01000005.1:1487500-1840000 GCF_009789535.1 Sphingomonas carotinifaciens
GTGCCTCGAGCGGACACCATAGGGGGTAGAGCACTGGATGGTTGCGGGGGTCGCGAGATCTACCAACACTAACCAAACTCCGAATACCTATGAGTGATACTCGGGAGACAGACGGCGGGTGCTAAGGTCCGTCGTCAAAAGGGAAACAGCCCTGACCTACAGCTAAGGTCCCCAAGTCACGTCTAAGTGGGAAAGCATGTGGAAATCCCAAAACAACCAGGAGGTTGGCTTAGAAGCAGCCATCCTTTAAAGAAAGCGTAACAGCTCACTGGTCTAAACAAGGGTTTCTGCGGCGAAGATGTAACGGGGCTCAAGACGTGCACCGAAGCTTAGGGTGTGATCTTTGATCACGCGGTAGCGGAGCGTTCCGTAGGCCTGTGAAGCGATCTGGTAATGGGTCGTGGAGGTATCGGAAGTGCGAATGCAGACATGAGTAGCGATAAAGAGGGTGAGATGCCCTCTCGCCGAAAGACCAAGGGTTCCTGCGCAAGGCTAATCCGCGCAGGGTGAGCCGGCCCCTAAGACGAGCCCGAAGGGGGTAGTCGATGGGAACCACGTTAATATTCGTGGGCCTGGTGGTGTGTGACGGATGGTGTGTGTTGTACGGCCTTAACGGATTGGCCGTGCTTCGAAACTGTCCCGGGAAATAGCCCCACCGTATAGACCGTACCCGAAACCGACACAGGTGGTCAGGTAGAGTATACCAAGGCGCTTGAGAGAAGTGTCCTGAAGGAACTCGGCAAATTGCCTCCGTACCTTCGGAAGAAGGAGGCCCCACATGAGCGCAAGCTTTTGTGGGGGGCACAGGCCAGGGGGTAGCGACTGTTTAGCAAAAACACAGGGCTCTGCTAAGTCGGCTTCAAGACGACGTATAGGGCCTGACGCCTGCCCGGTGCCTGAAGGTTAAGTGGAGGAGTGCAAGCTCTGAAATGAAGCCCAGGTAAACGGCGGCCGTAACTATAACGGTCCTAAGGTAGCGAAATTCCTTGTCGGGTAAGTTCCGACCTGCACGAATGGCGTAACGACTTCCCCACTGTCTCCAGGACATGCTCAGCGAAATTGAATTCTCCGTGAAGATGCGGAGTACCCGCGGTTAGACGGAAAGACCCCGTGCACCTTTACTGCAGCTTCAGAGTGGCAGTGGACAAGAACTGTGTAGCATAGGTGGGAGGCTTTGAAGCATCGGCGCCAGCTGATGTGGAGCCATAGGTGAAATACCACCCTGTTGTTGTCTACTGTCTAACCTCGTACCGTGAAACCGGTACAGGGACCCTCTGTGGCGGGTAGTTTGACTGGGGCGGTCGCCTCCTAAAGAGTAACGGAGGCGCGCGAAGGTTGGCTCAGGCCGGTTGGAAACCGGCTGTTAGAGTGCAATGGCATAAGCCAGCCTGACTGCGAGACTGACAAGTCGAGCAGAGACGAAAGTCGGTCATAGTGATCCGGTGGTCCCTCGTGGAAGGGCCATCGCTCAACGGATAAAAGGTACGCCGGGGATAACAGGCTGATAACCCCCAAGAGCTCATATCGACGGGGTTGTTTGGCACCTCGATGTCGGCTCATCACATCCTGGGGCTGGAGCAGGTCCCAAGGGTTTGGCTGTTCGCCAATTAAAGTGGTACGTGAGCTGGGTTCAGAACGTCGCGAGACAGTTTGGTCCCTATCTGCCGTGGGCGTCGAAATTTGAGAGGAGTTGACCCTAGTACGAGAGGACCGGGTTGAACGTACCTCTGGTGTACCTGTCGTCGTGCCAACGGCGCAGCAGGGTAGCTATGTACGGACGGGATAACCGCTGAAAGCATCTAAGCGGGAAGCCTCCCTCGAGATAAGATTTCATCAAGAGCGGTCGAAGACCACGACCTCGATAGGCCGGATGTGGAAGTGCGGTAACGCATGGAGCTAACCGGTCCTAATTGCTCTGGTCGCGCTTGAGAGCTCCACACCCCCACCATCAGCCCTGGGCTAGATGAACGGGTGGATGGAAATAACTCTCAGCCAGATAAAACTTCCAAGGTGCATCGATTTCATCCCAACACAACCGCATGCTCGCAGGCTCCATTGCCTGGTGGCCATAGCGTCGGTGTCCCACCCGATCCCATCCCGAACTCGGCCGTGAAACCCGACCGCGCCAATGGTACTATCGCTCAAGCGATGGAAGAGTAGGTCGTCGCCAGGCATTGAAGCCCGCGAACATGCACACAAAGAACCCATTCACATCCCCCTTGCGCCACACAGCGCAAGAACAAAACCTCACCACCGCGGGGTGGAGCAGCCCGGTAGCTCGTCAGGCTCATAACCTGAAGGTCACAGGTTCAAATCCTGTCCCCGCAACCACCGCTATAGAACACCACACGTCGCCCTCACGGGCGGCGTCGGTGTTTGTCGCCCAGCCCAGCAAATCCGATACCTTCGCCACCACTTCCGCTTCCGGACCACCGGGTTCGTTGGGATAGATCGTCACGCTCTCGATAAGCGTCGACAGGATCCTGGCGGCTTCGCCGCGGATGCGTTCATCGTCCAGTGTCTCGCGCAGCTTGCCGACCTTTTCCTCAAACAGCCGCATCAGCGTCGGGTATGGGAGAACCGGTACTGTCAGGTTGGTCCGGCTTCGCTGGGCCAGTCCGGCCTCCAGCGAAGCCTTTTCGCTCTCACGGTCCGCTAGCAGCTTGACCAACGTCGGGCTGGCAACGCCGTTAAGCATGTTTGCCACGAGATTGTCGATTTCGCGCGTGACGACCGCCAGTCGATCCTGAGACGCATGGTCCTGGACGCTCGTTGCCTGGTTCAGGCGTACCATCTCACGCGCAAACTCGTCGGCAAAAAGCCGGGCGTGTTCCTCGGTGAGCAGATGATGCTGGAATATGGCGAGCGTCGCGGCTTCCAGCGTGCCTTTGCGGACCGACAGTCGGTTCGAGCATGTGCCGCGCTCCTTCTGCCCGGCGCAGCGGTAATAGTCCTTGCCTGAGATCGTGTAGCCAGAGCCGCAGCAGCTGCAGCGGATGAGCCCCGAAAGGAGGTGCTTCTTGCGGTTCTGGCGGGCAACCGGCACTTGGACGTCGACACGGCGACGGCACTCGATCTGCTGACGGACGCTCTCCCATAGCGCATCCGAAATGATGCGCTGTCCGGGCACGGCGACCTCTACCCATTCTGCACGGTCGCGCAGCCGGTAGCGGCGCTCGCGCTTCTCGCTGTCGGGATTGCGACGCCATTGACGTCGCCCCCACACCAGCCGGCCGACATAGAGCGGGTTGTTGAGGATGCCGGTTGCCTTCTTCTGGTCGCCACGGATAGTCGATGCGTTCCATGGGCCACCACGTGGTCCGGGAATCCCGTCGGTATTAAGACGCGTGGCGATTTGAATGGAAGAGCCGCCAGCGGCAAACTCGCTGAAGATGCGGCGGACGACAGTGGCTTGTTGCTCGTCGATCTCGAGCAGTCCACGAATGATCTCGCCTTGGGCGTCGAGCCGGATGGCACGCCTGTAGCCATAGGCCCGTCCGCCAGCGAAGCGCCCCGCAAGCACGGCCGACTCCATGCCGCGGACCGTTTTGTCGACGAGGTGCTTCAGAAAAATCGCACCCAAAAGACCGGCAACGGCGAACTTGATCTCATCGACATGGCCTTCCGACACCGTGTGGAGTGCGACACGGTGGTACATGAGCTTCTTGCCCAAGAACGCGACATCCTCCGCGTCTCGCGCCAGTCGATCGAGTGCCTCGCACACCACCATATCGATGGCGCCCACCTCGACGTCGCGCAGCAGCTTCTGCAAACCGGGGCGATCGCGCCGATAGCCAGACTGCTCCGGATCCAGGTATGTGGCAGCTACGGTGCCGCCGAGATAGTCGACCAGCTTCATGCACGACGCCGTCTGGTCCGCACTCGATGTGGTGCTCTGCATCGCCGTCGAATGGCGTCCATATAAGGCGATGCGGGGCGGCGTTTTCATCAGCATGGCGCTTTAGCGCTCCAATTCGTCGGGGTTCTGCATGGCACGATGATGGGTACGCGCTGCCTGGCTAGCGAGGAGCCGAACAAGGGCTTGCAGGCTGTCCGTGCCCGGCGGCGCTGCCATATTTGATCTGTGACCGGATGAGGGAGCATTGGAGTCCATGCAGGCAACGTGGACGGCATGGTCGATTCCAAGGTGGGTAACGCGGAATCAAACAATCACGGACCGACACATACACCGGCGATCCCGGCCTTGCGGCCTCGGTAAGAGGTACGTCCGACCGACCGGCTCGTAGAGGGCGCGCGAATCGCATTATGCCTTCGCCGGAGCCGGTGGTCTGCATATCGGGCGATGCGGTCATCGCCTCTTTCCTGGATCAGATCGTCTCGTCGAGCCGGGGCCAGGTGACTGGCGGTGCCTGATCGTCACGCTCTGCGATCGATTCCGCCATCACCGCGAGGAGCTTGTGCGTCAGCTTGGTCGAGTCGTATTGGCTTGCGAGATCACCCCAGGCCTGCCAGCGGTCGAGGTGCCGACAGAGCCAGTCGTAGAAGCCGTCACGCTGGTTCCTGGTCGAGAACCCAAGCGTCCATACCGTCTGCAGGACCGGCACCGGACCATCGCTACGTTTGGCGAGCACGATGGTCGGTCTGCCCGCCTCGTCGCTACGGAGGAAGGCGGCATCCCAGCGACGAGCCTCCTGTTCCAGCCGTTCGAACCGCGCTTCCCGGTCCTGCGGTCCGAGACCGAGTTCGCGGAGCATCGCGATCGTCGCAGCGGACGGCCGGTTGCGGCGGACATCGTAGGGCCGGGTAGCTGCCAGCATGTGCAGCACCGACCAGCCTTCAGGCGTGAGTCCACCCACGCCTTCACCATTCCGCGCGGGAACCGCCAGACCCGTCGATGCGAGCCAGAGGTGGAACATGCGCTGGAACAGCCGATTGCCTTCGAATAGATCGGCGAGCTGCTGACGGTATCCGGGCTCCCTTCGCACGGTGGCGGCGAGTACGGCGTGGACGAGTTCGAGCACTTCGGCCGGCGGCTCGCCGTTTTGGGTGGGCATGCCGAGGCGGCCGCACCACAGCGCGGCACGCAGCGATGGCCACGTCTCGCCCGTCGCGTCGTCGACGAAGACCGAGCCGGTCGATCTGCCTTCGATGCGATGCCAGTGCCCCCACGGCAGTTCGGGATCGATGTCCATGATCCTCACCCTCTCGTCCGGTAGGGATCGTGGCTGGACGCCGACGGGCCGGGATCCGCATCGCGCGGATCGCGTCCTTCCTCGATGGCCTTCAGCTGGGCGGCGAGGCGGACGCATTCGCGGTAGACGTAGGCTTCGGTCCTGTAGACGGGATCCGTGCCACCGATGAGCCGCTCCTGTCTCTTCTGGTGGCCGTAGCTCGCTTCCGGCAGAACATCGCCGATCTGATTGCAGGAGAAGCCGAACCACCATGCATCGGCATGGGCCTTTGCAGCCTCGTTCTCGTACACCGTCTGCCGGGACGATCGCGATACGATGCGTTCTCGCTCCTCCCGGCCGGACGGATGGCAGATCGACACCTCTTCCGGTTCGGAGGCCCGACAGGCGGCGGCGTAGTCGATGCCGCCGTGCACGCCGATGAGGAGATCATCGAGGGAACCGGTGCCGCGACCGAACAACGGATGACCGGGCGGGACCGACACGTATCCGGCGAGATGCTTGCCGAGCGGCGAACGGCGCATGATGCAGCCGTAGCCGGTGGGCATGTCGGTCCAGCTGATCTTGTCCGCCTCCTCGCTCCACGGCCCCGATCCGGCGGGATGCACCGCCGGCACGTGGAAAACCGCATCGACCTGGACGAGTTCACCGCCGCCCGCCATCGTCCGGGTCAAGGACCGGGGGGCGTCGGCGACGGTGATCTCCCTGCTGCTCTTCTTCGGCATTGGCATGTCCTTCCATCTCGTTGTCATGTTTTGACGAGATGTGCAGACGTGGCTTCTGATCCAAACGATAGAGCGGATCAGTTTGCCATGAGCGAGGATCAGTTTGTCCGCGCCGCCGCTCTGATCATGGGCTCGGCGTATTATTTTGGCTTCGATGCCTTGATGGTGGCTGAGGGTACCGACGTCAGAAGCCATCGTGACTGATGGCGTCCGGTTGCCGAGTCGCGTTTGGATACGTCAAAAATGAAACCGGCTTCCTGTCACCGCCGAGTGGACGCTGGGGCAGCCCCGACGATCGAACGGATTGATGTCGATACCGCCGTCGACCCGTCATCTGCGGCTCGAGAGATGTCAGTGTCGCCAGTACGTCCTGAAGTCTGCGATCTAGCGACCTGTCCACCAGGCAGGGTCTATCCTGAGGGCATGGATGGCGTGGGCAGGGTGCCGGTGCGCAAATCCGTCGAGGGCTTTCCTCACCATCTTGCGCCCGGCGGCATCGTCGACATCGCCGTTCCCATAGGATTGGGCATGACGATCAGTCCGACCCTGCAGCCGCAGCAACTGGGTGGTCCGGGTTAGTGCTCGCCGACCTGGCTTATGGTCGCGGATCGGATCCGGGACGGCGGGCAGAGGCACGCGCGCACGCGCCGCTTCGATCGTAGCATCGATATGGCGCGGCGCACTCAGCAGCGCGGCGGCCAGGATCACGGTCGCGTGTGGCGCCGGGACACCAAGCCGCGCTTCCACGAAGTCCTGCATGCCAAGCCCGGCGTCCCGTGTCTGCTCCGGCGTCACGGCCGCGAGCGTTCGCAGCGGCGATGCGAGATGCTGCTGCATCAACCGCGCGGCGTCGGGGAACGCGCGGCGCCCGGCCAGGAGTGGCACGCGCCGCTGCACCGCTTCGGCAAGCCCGATCAGGTTGGGATTGGCGAGAAACGATCCGGCCAATCGGTCGTGCTCGGGGCGAGCGACTGCCTCGTTCCAGACCGCCTCAATCTGCCGCGCGGGCGCCACCAACGCGGTCATCATCATACGACCGCGATACTGCCAGTCCATTTCATAGCGGATGGCTTCGGTCATCGGGCGGGTCGTCCAGCGTCGGATCAGCGCGGCGCGCATCCTGGTGGCGATCACGTAGAAGAGCAGCGCCTGCGTACGGATGATCCGGTCGCTTGCCTCGACCGAGCACCCATGAAAGGATCTGTCCAGACAGGCCGCCGTGCCCAGGCGCCCGCCCACCAGCAGCGACCAGCTTTCCCGATCCGATCCGCGCAGCATCCGGAGCGATGCGGCATGCTCGACCGGGTCAATGCCCAGATCAGTGGCAAGGCTGGGCGGCAAATTTGAGCTCACCCAATCGCCGAGCTCGGGCGTCGGCTCATAGCCTTCGGGAATGATGAGGTCGCCCAGCAGCGTGGCATCGCAGAGCGCGGCCGGATCATCCAGCGAGCCGTCGAGCAACTGTACGATCCCCGTCTTGTCGTCGCCGGTGCCATGCAGTCGGTCAAGCGCGACGTGGAACCGAGCGGGTGCACCGCTTTGACCGGTCAGGATGCCGGTCACCATTGGCGGTGCGGTGTCGAGGATCGCTGCCCGGGCAGCGGGGGTGTCCAGGAGATTGAGAATGTCCCGCAGCCCATGTCCGGGCACCCGCCATGCGCTGTCGAGACGAGCAGTTTTGGGATGACGGGGCACAGGTGTAATCTCCTGGACGGATGACCCGGTCGAGCCTGGAATGGATCGCTGCGAGCAGCAATCCCCCCCTTATGCCCCTGACTCGTACCGGACCCTGGCCTCATACTGCCCACGTGTCGGCGACGAAGATCAGAAGGGCTCCTCCTCGGCTGCAGCGGCTGCTTGGAACACGTCTAACGTCTGCTCTTCCTTGTCGTCTTGGTGGCGCAGCGGAAAGCCGCCAAGTACGTCATGCCGATCGCTCACGATGCCGGGGCTCGGCCGGATCGCGGCCTTGCGCTCTGCCGTCTTGCGGTGAACGCGCCGGGCCGCGGGGCTTAACTTCCTGTGGTCGTAATTTCGCTCGGAAAGCTCCTGCTTCACCGGCTCATGATGTTTGCGCAGGACGCTTAGGACTGCAGCGCGCAGACGCAACTCGAGCAGCGTGTCGCCGGCATGAAGGTCGAGCAGGTCGAGCATTTCCGTGCTGTCCTTGGAAGCGGTATCGAGCAGCGATTGCACATGCGCACGAGCTTGCTCGTCCATGCCCTCACCTAAGGCATGATCATCGCGAATGTAGCCACTTACCGCCCGCATCACCGTCCAGGCCGGTCCCATGCTGAAGGCGCCTGCGAGCTGCCGGCTGATGTCGGTCAGGACGCGGTGGGCGACGACCTGCCGCAGGTGGCTGGCTGCTGCCTGCTCCGCGACCTCCGCGTCGGCGAGCAGGGCACGAGCGTGCGCGACCTTGTCCTCGAGCAGCGCCAGCGCGCGTGCTGCCTCCTCCCGTCGCCGTGCCGCCGAGGCATGCGCGCCGCGTGCGCCCGGCTTGCGCCCCTGATCGGGGTCGACCAGCCGGGGGGGCACGTGCACTGCAGCTCCGCCATCCAGCCAGTCATGCCACTGACCAGGATCGATATCTGCGGGCACGAGATCGAGCAGCAGACGGTGCAGCTCGTCGCCGCGGCGCGTGCCCTCGAACAGCTCGGCGGCCCGCACGACCGAGCGCGGATCGTCGCTTGCCTGCTGGCCGATGCGCGCCATCAAAGCCGCCAGTGCGTGACGCACTTCGGGTGCGAAGCCGTGTCCTGCGTTATCCATGTCACCACACTCCCGAGCGGCCCCGACCATCGGAGATCCGATGTCGAAGCGTGGCCCGCCCGCGCGGCGGCGAGATGGGTAACCTGGAATCTGGATGGGTCGCGTGCGCGCCCGCGGACGTACACGTGCACAAGGAGCGCGCACACGTGCGCCTGCAGGCACAGGCGGGCGTCCGCACGTGTGCGCGGACGCGTCGGAAGGCAGCAGAAGGGAAAAGTTGCGCAATAGTGCAAACTGGTATCGGCAGGCCGATCCACTTGGCGGTCGCAAAGGGGGGAGGGCGGCAACCTCGCTGCGCCATGCGTCGAGCGAGCCTGCATGACGCTTCGTCCGGTCCACCCCGAGAGGCCGGGGTGGGGTCCTTCGGCATTGCCTCCGGAAGGTAGTGAAAGGCAGGCTCGAGATGCACGTCGGGGGGCTTCCCAGTTCGTCGTTTCCGGACCAGAATCGTTGCCATCGCCATCCTCCGGAGCCCGATGCTCGTGCCTGTCCCGTCCGACCTCGTGCATGCCAGCGCAGCGCTTCGGCGCTTCCGGGCGCGGCTGGAGGAAGAGGAGCTGACGGGTACGATCCGGTTCGGTCGCGCGGTCCGACCGGAGGAGAGCTCGGGCCGAACACGCACACTCGTACGAGATCGCTGGCGCGAGCCGATCGACTTGCGGATACCCGCGCCGCTGGACGGCCGGCCGCGCAGTGCCACGGGGGCCACCAGCTACCATTTCGCGGGCACCTGGCTGAGCAAAGACGCGCGTTCCGCGATGCCGGACCGCCGCGCTGCGGCGGGTAAACGGGGTGCGTCAGGTAGCGCGCCCGATCCGGCTGTCAGGTTCGAGCGTTACGTCAGCGACGAACCGCGGCGCGACGACCGAGCGGCAGCGTTCGACCGCTATCTGGAGGCACCCAAGGTGCCGGAGCAAGAGCGCGGTGCCAGCGTGCATGGGCCTTCTCGCGCGGTGCTGGTGAGGTCGAATATCAGCGACGTTGCCCGCGAGCGCGAAGCGTTCTGGCAGCAAGCCTGGGCGGCGGAGAGATCACCGGGCATGCAGCGGGTCGAGCTCTTCCACCAGCGCGGTACCGTCGACGACTGGCAGGCAATCGCCTCCAATCCGACCATGCCGGAAGCGGTGGCAAGCGTCGCCAGCCAGATCGTCGCAGAGCGCCTTGCTGCCGCCATGCAAGTGCAGGAGGAGCGGAAGCGAAGGCCTCGCCAGCGCAGTGTCATCAAGCTGGAAGACGAGGCGTCGATAGAATGGGCGATTGCCCTCGGGGAGCGGTACGGCGCCACCCGACGCGATCGCCTGATCCACTATCCTCGGCTTCGGGGTGGACGCACACAGGCGCAGTTCGCCGCCGAGTTGCCGGCCGAGTGTGACGCCGCGGACGCTGCGGCGATCGTTGCGGGGCTGGCGGGGGATCTGGACGTGATTGGGGTACGCTACACCATCGTGGTGCACGCGCCGGATGCGAGCAACGATTGCCGAAATTTGCACCTTCACATGATCTGGTATCCAGGCCGCTGTACGCAAGAACAGGACGGTCGGTGGCGGTTTGGTCCGGCGCACGGCCAGCCCGCCAAGCTCCGTCCCGGTGAGATCGCGCTCCTGCTGGGCGCCGTCAGTGCCGAAGAGCGCGCCCGGCTGCACCATCTGCAGGCCGCAAAGGCCGACATGAAGACGCTGCGCGCGCGCCACGCCGTGCATGTCAATGCGCGGCTTGCGACGCGCGGCCGCCAGCGCCGCTACGATCCCCGGACGTACCTGGAGATGGGGATCGACAAGACACCGGAGAAGCATCTCGGAACGGCTGCCGCACGGCTGGTGGCTGCGGGCGTGCACGTCGCTGTCGATCGGGAGAATGCGTTCTCGTCGTGGAGCGCCTCACACCGAAGGCGCGAACGCGAGCAATCGACGCGCGCGTACGAGCATGGCAACCTCATCCAGCGAATTCAGGCAAGTCTCGACCATGACAGCTTGCCGAGCAGCGGCAGCGACGCTGTGTTGCTGCGGCTACGAGATCGCTGCCGTGCCTTGTCGGATGAGGTGTTGGATGGGCGTGCGGCGCTCGATCGGATCGACCTCGAACGCGCAGAAGCGGAGTCGGCGGCGCGGCGCCTCCTGGCTGGAACCGCGCAGATCATCGCGGCCATCGAAACGGGCCAGGCGCGCCGAGACGATCTGCGCAACGAGCGCTTCGTTCGCGCACGCCACCAGATGGCCGCTCGGCACCTTTCCGAAATCGCCGAAGCGCTCGAACCCTGGACGGATGAGGTCGAGAGATATCGTCAGCGAGTCATTCGGGCCGAGCATGACCTCCACGATGCCCAAGCCCAGGCGATCGACGAGATCGCGAAGCGACGGGCCGGGGCCGTCTGGCGCGCTGGCTCTGTCCTGCCGCTCGCCCGCTATCCCGACCCTCTGTCAGGCCCCCGCCACTTGGACGCGCTGCTCGATTATATGTCGTCCAGTGCACAGGAGGAAGCGGCGCGGTCCGGCTGGCCGCTTGTTCATCTTGTTCAGCAGGGTGGCAAGACAGTGGTCACGGGCGCCGGCCCGCTCGATATGGCGGTGCTACGCGATCCGCGGCACGCGGCTCGCGTCGATGCAGCGCTGGCGAGCATGGCGGCGCATCAGCAGCGAAGCGTACAGCGGCCGATCGCGTACATGGGGCGGTACGGTATCGCGGCTTTGATAGAAGCACGTCGGCCTGGCGAGGGCCGGGAGATCGTTGCGGTCGCAAATTCGTACCGGCGCTTTCGCGATCACCCGACGTTCGTGGCAGCACTACGCGCGCACGAGGCTAGGCTTGCCGCAAGCGAACGGAACGCCGCGAAGCGCGCCGCGATCACCATGCAAAGCGGCGGAGCGGGCGCTGATCGACCAAGCCATCGGACCAGTCGGGTTGGTGCCGTACAGGACTCGCCAGTATCCGAGGTCGCCAACGTGGCCGCACCAGCGACGGTTGCTTCGGGTCGCATCAAGGTGCCCTCGCTCCTCAGCGCTACCCCTGTGGCAGCTACGGTCCTCTCGACAGCACCTCCGCCCGAAAGCAGCATTGCACCGGTAAAGCCAATGAGTCCAGGCGACGATGATCGTCAGACCGCCGGCGCGCCCCTGCACGGCGACCGGCCAACCGAGTGGTTGCCCGTCGCCGCGCAAGTCCCCAATCCGCCAGGCGAAGGCAAGCAGGCGGTCGGGCCTGCTTCATCCACTACGGCCTTGCAGCAGTCTCGTCCTGTTGCCGTTGCCGAATCGGTCCGTTCGCTTGCCGGCGCACGCGCCAACTCTGCGACCGAGCAGACGGACGCTGACGCGGCAGCGCAGCCGGTGGATACAGGGGCGCCTCGGCCAAACCTGGTGCCGGAGGCACCGGTATCCGGCGCTACCGCCATCCTTGGGGCACCACTGGACAACCCAATCTTGCCGGATCATGTGGTGCAGCACTCGCTCAAGCCTTTCAGCCGGTCCTCGCTGTTGGCTCTGGCGGCCCGGATCAGGAGCAAGGATGAAAGTGGACCGACGTCGCTGACAGCGGTCGGGTTACTGGCGGCCGCAGGCGCGCTGCGTGGTGTGCCCGCACTGAGCAGCGCACGGTCCCGCAATGCGATCTTGCGTGCCGATCATGCATTGGGAGCGGGCAGGCATGGCAACGCCGATACAAGTCGGCGTGGTCATGATCGAACGACGGCTGGTGGCGTGACGGGTGAGGTCATCATCGACGCGACGGAAAGCCAACCCCCGCATCCCTCAGTCGCCGACATTCAGTCGGTCAGTGCCGATCTGTGCGCGTTGTCGTTCCTGCCACTGCGCCGCGTCATCATTGATGATGAGACGGGACGGGGTCGTTGCTTCGTTCTCGTGGTCGACCAGGCAGTACCTGACGATGTTGAAGTGCTGAGGCGAGCGGCAATGCTGGATGCCGAACAACTCCAGCGCCTCTATGCCGAGCGATGGATGACGATGCGCGAGCAATTGCGCACGACGTTGACCACCGGCCGCAGTAAGGCCTTGCCACAAGCCGTGCTGAAAGGGCTCGGCACGGGTGATCCGCACATCGCAAAGATCCTGACGGCCGCAGGATGGGACGCGCGCCTGTTCGCGGCCTTGCGCGCTGCCGGTAGCGATCCCGACATCCGCCGGGTCATCGCCGACAGCGTAGGATATTGGCGTAAGCAGGCGCGGGAGCGATTGTCGCCCAGCCGGAAAGCCCGGCCCGATGACCCAGGCCGCATCGAGGCGCGGCGCCGGGCGGCCGAGGAACAGGGCGACGTCGGGTCGCTTGAGGCTCTGGCGGCACTGTCGAAACATTCTTCCAAGGGTCGCTGACACGCCTGCTGGATGCCCCGTCGGGGCGGCATTGCAGCCGGAGGGTAGGGGATGGGCTCCTGACAAGTTGTCGGGAGAAGCAAGATGCGATGGCTAGGATACCGATCATGGGCGGCGCCGGCGGCCCTGCTGCTGGTAGCCGCAGCGGTGATCGGCCAGTGGATTGCCGCCAGGCCAATGAATTCCGCGACACTGGCGGTGGTCATGCATGTGACCGAAAACTGCCACCTCGACGTCGCCGGTGCGACGCGCCCCATCACGGTCTGGGACAGCGCCCATCACATCGATCGCTGCGCGTGGCAGGCGGTTGCACGATGGGTCGTGCGCGAGCGTGCGTGCCGAGCTCGCCGGCCGGAAGGTCGGTGCGTGTCTGTCGATCGCACCGGTGCCGCACCGCGGCAGCGAGCGGCAGCGCGGCGTGCACGGCCGCGTTTATCGAAGGGGAATGGCTGAGGGGGAAGAGCTTGAGCTCTGAAGCGAGGTGAAATCGCAAAGAAGGGCTTGTCCCGCGCCGACCGGCACCGGACCATCAAGTCTCAAGGTTCCTACATGTCCACCATCATCCTGCCGACGTTCGATCTGGAGTCGGCCGTGCTCGGCTATCTGCTGAACGCGCTCGACATCAGCGATAGCTACGCCTGCACGCTGGAAGCTGCACTGCCCGATGCGACAATCTATGTCGAGGAGCGCGGCGCGGTGCTCACCGTGACGACCACGCCCAGCCCGCTCTTCCGCAACGCCGTCGCCAGCCTGGCGGCAGAGCAGCGCTATGACGTCGTCCTCGTCCGTGTCGCCACAGTCGACGAGGATATTGTTCGGTCTTCGGTCGATCTGTCGCTCGGGCTCCTGCCCGGCGCCGATCCGTGGTCGATGAACGAACTGGAGCCGTGGGTGTCGCGTGACGGCGCGCTTTGGCTAGTGCCGCCGGCGTTCGGTCCGATGGTCTCGGTCAGCAACGAAGGCTTCGTTCTTGAGCTGGTCCCGCCCTACCAGACCATGGCGCAGCGAACCGCCGGGATCATCCGGGCAGGCGGTGAACTCGCCAGCCTCATGCCTGTGCCAGGAGAGGTCCGGTGATCGCAAGGCCAGTGCTCATCAACGAGGGGCATGTGCGTGACCCCGCCAATCCGCACACTCATCTCAACCTGCTCGGCCTTCCGGCCGGGCAGGAGGGTCTGCGGTGCATGGCCGGCACCTTGCGCTCGCTCCACCAGAACGTCGCCAACAGCGCCGCGGCGTTTGCGCTCAGCAAGATCAATCCAGTTGTCGGCGCGAGCCCCGACGACTGGACGCTGGTTGCGCACCGTGCCGAGGTGATCTTGCCGCACTGGGCCGATGACAGGCTGGGGGACCCCCGCTCGCTGTTCGAGGCCGTAGATGCCGAGCACCCGGCCGACGGCAAGGCGCTGCTCACCTATGTGACGCTCACCTGGCGTCCGGACCGGCTGCATCGGCAGTGGGAGCTCGGTCGGCAGATCGCGGTCGAGTTCGCGCGCGATCACGCTGTCGCAGTGCTGCTCGTCCAGCACGTTCCCGGCCATGCCGCACGCAGCAACGATCCGCACCTTCACCTGCTGGTGGCAGGACCGCGTCGCATCGAGCCTTGGGCGGGGTTCGGCAGCTACGTGCCCGCGCTGATGGGCGACCGCGTCTGGAACATGGTGCACGATCGATTCCGCGCGCTCCTCGCGCAAGGAAGCGAGCAACCGGCATGAACGCACGCTGTCGCCGGGAAGTCGCTGAGATCGGTCGACTTGTCCATGCCTATCGACTCGATCTGCAGCTGGTGACTTCACCCCTCGGGCTCAACGCCGATCAGGTCGGGCATCTGCGAGATGGCTACAACGTCTTCGATGCTGTTGCGCCCGACCGGCACGAGCATGTGTCGCTCCTGCTTAACGTGCTGATCCGGGTCGAGCTGCGCTGCGGGTATGACACCGTTGCCATCGGTGCCGCGCTCGAGCGCCCGCTCGAGCTGCTGGACGGCGCCAGCATTGCCGAGCAGCTCCGTGCAAAACCGGGGCTGAGCGATCTCCACCTTCTCCGCAAAGTCGCGGGCGGAATGCCAGTCCAGAAGATCAGGATGTGGCGCGTCGCCGACCGCTACTCGTAACGAAAAAGGAAATATCATCATGACCCCTAACCCTGCCGCACGGTGGGCTGCATCGGCGCGCGCGCTCTCGGTCGCCCTTGCATTGGCGAAGCGGGCCGACTGGCAATTCGAGCATGTCGGCCCGACCTTGAGCACGCCGTTCGCTGGCTATCTCTACGTCCATGTCGCCCAGCTCTTGCTGGTGCCGACCACTGCCGGGCTGCCATTTACCCGACGGCTCGTAGACGCCGCCATGCGCGAAGCACGCTCAGACGCCCTGATCATCAGCACCGCCGCTCCAGAGCTTACGTTTGCACTCGGGTTGTGGAGGCGCTCGCAAACACGCTGGCAGCTGCCTGTCGTACCGGCGCTGCACGAAGATGGCGAGCTCTGGCTGACGGTGGATGGTGCGGACGAGGTCGCGGGCGAGATGCAGACTGACACGGCTTATCTGTTACAGCGCAGCCCGGTCATGGCGCGTGCATCACCGTGGGCGACGCCAGTTGAGCTGGCTGAAGCCCGAAGCAGGGCTGAGGCATGGTTGGCGTTGGTGATAAGGTGAGAGCCGGGTTTGTACGCCGGAACCGAGACGTCGAACAGATTATCAGTTCGACGCCAGGAGCTCGCATCCATATAGCTTCGGTGGCATCAAGTCAGTTCGCGCTTGCGCTTCGACCGCCAGCGCCGAATGGTGTGGCAGTTGTCCGGCTCGCCGTAGCGGGAACGCAAGTCGGCAGTCCAATTCGCATGAATAAACATGTCAATACTTTTGCTGCCATTCCGAACGCCGGCAGCATCGAGCATGTCGCACTCCGTCCTGAGCCGTTCAGCCGCCAGTCGTACCGGATCGGTGGCCTTTTGGGGCCGAGCGTTCGAAGGCTTCTCGACCTCCACTTGGCCAGAGCGCGACAGTTCGGTGAAATAGGATACCGTCATCAGGCCAGGCGTGCCATCCAGATCGGGAACCAGGAACAGCCCGAACGGCGAGCTTGCGTGCGCAATGACGAGCCGGTCCTTCGCAATGCCGACCAGGCGAAGCGGCTGATTCCAGATCTTGAAGATTGTCCCGAACGGAGGGAAAACATCCGGCCGACGAATTTCAACCAGCGAGGTTGCGCCGTGCAGTCGGCACGGCAGCCACGTAGACCACCCCATTTTGTCGTTACATTCCGTCATGACATGCCATTCCGTCGTTCTGGCAGGAGCGAAACCCTACTGACATGTTCCTTTATGTGGGTGCGGCTGACTTGGCGCGTCAAGCCTTTGCGACACGATTGCCAAATATTTTGTGCGCGTTAAATCTCTTTCTAGGGTCAGGACTCGTTGATCGGAGCAAGAAGATGACGGTGGCAGCGAGGGCGACGGCGGAAAAGAAGGCTGTGGGGCAGCGATCGTAGCGGGTGGCGACGCGCCGCCAATCCTTGAGGCGGCCGAACATGATTTCGATGCGGCTGCGGCGCCGGTAGCGGCGCTTGTCATACCTGATCGGCTCGTTGCGTGATCGCCGACCCGGGATGCATGGCTGGATGCCCTTTGCCTGAAGAGCGTCCCTGAACCAGTCGGCATCATAGCCGCGATCACCGAGCAGCCACTGCGCGTTGGGCATGTCGTCGAGCAGCGCTGCCGCTCCGGTGTAGTCGCTAACCTGGCCGGCAGTCATGAAAAAGCTCAGGGGCCGGCCGTTCGCGTCCGCAACGGCGTGGAGCTTGGTGTTCATGCCGCCCTTGGTGCGCCCAATCAGGCGGCCAAGATCCCCTTTTTTACCCGCAGGCTCGAGGCCGTGCGGTGCGCCTTCAGGTAGGTCGCGTCGATCATGACCGTCTTAGGCTCGGCACCTGTCGCCGCCAGCCCCTCCATCATGCGCGTGAACACGCCTGCCTCACCCCAGCGCTTCCACCGATTATAGAGCGTCTTGTGCGGGCCGTAGTCCTTGGGCGCATCTCGCCAGCGCAACCCGTTCTTGTTGACGAACACGATGCCGCTTAGCACCCGCCTGTCATCCACGCGCGGCTTGCCATGGCTCTTGGGAAAGAACGGCCGCAGCCGCTCCATCTGCTCGTCCGTCAGCCAAAACAGGTCGCTCATCCCGGTCTCCTTGCGGAGCCTGAATCAGATCGCAACGCTCACATCAATGGGTCCTGACCCTAGGTAAATTTTTAATAAGCCCTTGCGAAAACGTCGCTCGCGATGGCGTCGACGCTAGGGCAGGGCGGCTTGGCCACGTGGAAGGGCAGGGGAAGCTCGAATTGCTGGCGCTCAGGCGACGTCCTCGACAGCGCTCGGATCACTGGCGCTCGCGTCGGCCATCCGTTCGGTCTTCAGGCGGCGAGCGATCTTGGCGAGCAACGTCCGGCTGCAGCCGGTGCCCATCATGATTTCCCGCCAGCTCTGCCCGTCTTTCAGTGACCGTGCGATCGCGGCGTTACGGGCGGTATTCTCAACGCGGCCTTTATAAAGGCCTGCAGTCCGAGCTCGGCTGACGCCTTCGGCCTGCCGGCGCCGACGATCATCATAGTCCTTGCGAGCGACTGCGGCGAGGACATCAAGCATCATCGCATTTACTGCCGCGAACATTCGCGATGTGAAGTCGTCAGGGGTGGCGATCAGGTTCCAGGAGGTTGGCAGATCGAGCGACACGATCCGAACCTGGCGGGCCTCGATCTCCGATCGCAACTTGCTCCAATCGGCCGAGCTGAGGCGGGAAAGCCGGTCGACCTGCTCGACCAGCAGCACGTCACCCGGGCCGCAATCGTCCAGTAATCGAAACAGCTCCGGTCGGGCTAGCCGAGTGCCGCTCTCGTGTTCGACATAGCGCGCTGCGATCCGGAACCCATGTGAGGCGGCGAACGCATCAAGCGCCGCGCGAGCGCGGGTCGCGTCCTGTTCAGCGGTTGACGCGCGGAGATAAGCCCGGACGAACATGCTTCAGTCTTTTATGAACGGTCTTGTTATGTCCAGTCCTTTTTGAACGCTCGTTTGACGGAAAAAAGACTGAGTGCGCTCCAGTCTTTCAGAGGTATACCCAAAAGGTACCTGTTGGAACAGGCAGTCTGGCAGGGTTTTGCCGGCATGCCACATAATGCTATTAGAGACATTATAATTGGATAGTGGTACGGAACGTAGATCGTTGTCATAGGCGGCCGCATCAGCTACGTTGCGCTAGCATAATCTACTTAGGGCGGGCATGCCGATATGACCTTGCAAATCAACATCACGCCCAACGGGCGCATGAGCCTGCCGGCGGACGTCCGGAAGCGGCTTGGTCTGAGTGGGGGCGGTGCGGTCTACCTGGATGAAACCGAGGATGGGGTGGTGTTGCGGACGGCAAGCCAAGCGGTGGCACGAGCACAAGCTCTGGCCAAGCAGTACACCGGCGGTAACCCCGACGCATCCGTTGACGCTTTTCTTGCCCGACGTCGCGAGGAGAGCGGCGAATGAGCGTGGTGCTGGATGCGTCTGCGATCATTGCCATGCTCAAGGGCGAACGCGGAGCAGCAAAGGTCGCGGCCGAGATCGGTGGAGCGCACGTGAGCAGCGTCAACTATGCCGAGGTCGTCAGCCACTTCGTCCATGCCGGCATGCCCGAGCGCGAAGTGGATGCCATGCTCGATCCACTGCCATTGACTGTGGTGCCGGCCGACAAGGCGCTCGCGCAGATTGCCGGGCGGTTGCGGGCGGCAACAGCCGAGGCGGGGCTTAGCCTTGGTGACCGTTTCTGCCTGGCTCTCGCTCGGCGCGACGGTCTGCCCGCATGGACCAGCGACCAGAACTGGAAGAAGATCGCCGACGCCGTCGAGGTCAAGGTTATCGCGATCCGCTGACTTTACATGGTGGCAGGGTAGGGGAGGGGGCAGGACGTCCGGCTCGACAGCCATGGCCCACCCCGCCAGAAGGCTTCCATGCTACGCCTGATCCACACCGCCGACTGGCAACTCGGCAAGCCGTACGGCCGCTTCGACAGCGACGTGCGCGCTGCCCTCAGCGAGGCGCGGTTCGATGCGATCGACGCCATCGGCAAAGCGGCAGCAGAACATGACGTGGCGCACGTACTGGTCGCGGGCGATGTGTTTGATACTGAGGGACCGGAAGACCGCGTGATCGTGCAGGCGGTATCGCGGATGCAGCGCTATGCCTGTACCTGGTGGTTGTTGCCTGGCAACCACGACTTTGCCCGCAACAGCGGCTTGTGGGATCGTGTTCGGGCCAAGGGTGCCAGCAATATCCGCATCCTCGCTGAGCCGGTGCCGTGTGAGCTGGCGCCCGGGCAGTGGCTGCTACCGGCGCCATTGACCCACCGGCATAATCTCGACGATCCGACCGCGCTGTTCGACACGATGGAGACGCCGGGCGCAACGTTGCGTGTCGGCTTGGCGCACGGCTCGATCCGCGACTTCTCGTCGCGCGGCGAGGCGCAGAACCAGATCGCACCTGATCGCGCTCAGCGCTCAAGCCTCGACTATCTTGCGCTCGGCGACTGGCACGGGAGCCTACGCGTCGACGCGCGCACCTGGTACTCGGGCACGCCGGAAACCGATCGCTTCCAGCGTGACGAACCAGGCTATGCGCTGCTTGTGACGCTTGAGGCGGGGGCGGAGCCGTCGGTATCCCCGATCCGGACTGGCAGGTTCCAGTGGCTGATGCGGGCGTGGACGGTCGCCGACGCGGAGGGCTTTGCCGCCGAGTGTGATCGGTTGCTCGCGCAGGTTGAGCCGTCGGCAACCCTCCTGCAGCTATCGCTCTCCGGCATTGTCAGTCTGTCCGACCGCATTGCAATCCTCGCCCGCCTCGACAACGACCTGCGCCATCGTCTCCGCCATTTGGCGGTCACTGCCGACGACTTGGTTGGTAGGCCGAGCGACCAGGATCTGGCAGACCTGCGGGTCGAGGGCATGATCGGCACGGCCGCGGCCAAGCTGATGAGCATGATCGAGGCGGGGGGCAGCGACGGAGCCATTGCCAGACGGGCGCTCGAACGCCTGTTCGTGGAACATCAGCGTGGGCAGGACGCGGCATGAGCCTGAAGATCCGGCGCATCGCGCTTTCCAATTTCCGCAAATACCGCGATCCCTTCGTACTCGACGGGCTGACCGATGGGCTCAACGTCATCATCGAGCCCAACGAGACCGGCAAGTCGACGCTGCTGGAGGCGATGCGCGCCGCTTTCTTCATCCGGCACAACACCGCCAACCGGCTTGCGCGGAGCTATGCGCCTTACGGTGAGGCCGTCGCCCCGCAGATCGAGATCGGGTTCGAGGCGAGAGGCGAGGAGTGGGCGGTTAGCAAACGCTTCCTGAAAAGTGCCTCGGTCGAGGTCCGCGGGCCGAACGGACGCGCGCAGGGCGAGGACGCCGAGGCGCAGCTGCAAGCCCTGCTTGGGGCGCGTCGCGACACCAGCCAGGGGGGCGATGCGGCCGCGCATGGCGCACTTGGCCTGCTATGGGTCGGGCAGGCGCAGGCGCTCGAGGTGACAGCACCGGGCGAGATCGTGCGCGACAGCGTGCGAGCGACCCTGGAAGCCGAGGTAGGCACGATCATGGGCGGTGCCGCATACCAGCGTGTTCGCCCCCGCATTGACAGCCAGTACGCGGAATACTGGACCAACAGCGGTCGGCCGACCGGTCGCCAAGCTGCGGCGCGCGACGAGCATGACACCGCGCAGCGCACCGCGAGCGAGGCGACGACCCGGCTAGCCGCCCTAGAGCAGGGCTTCTCCGATCTCGAGGCCGCCCGGGCACGGCTGAAGGTTCTCGACCGCGACCTCGCTGACACCACCGATGCCGAGCAGCGTCGGGCACTTGTCGGCCAGCTCGACGTGGCGCGTTCCGCAGCGCAGCTGCTCGACACACGCCGTGCCGAGCAGGGCCGCCTTGTCGATCGCGTCAAAACTCTTGAGGATCTGGCATCGCGCCTCGCAATGGCCCGTAAAGCTGTTGTCGACACGGCTGCGGTGCTCAGCAAGGCACGTGAAAGGCGATCCAGTTTCGTCGGGGAGTTGGCTGCCGCACAGGAACGGGCGACGACAGCCCATGACCTGCTGGCCAGTACTCGTGACAAACGGCGAAACGCGCATGCAGCGCTTGACGCTGCCCGGACACGCGCTGCCGAGCGCGACCGGCGGGTTGCGATCGGCGAGGCACGACGGCGACACGCCGAGCTGGTTGCACTGGAGGCGGAATACGAAGCGACGCGGCAGCTCGCGGCCGCGGTGATCCCCGCCACCGTCATCAA
Source organism: Sphingomonas carotinifaciens (assembly GCF_009789535.1). Taxonomy (NCBI): domain Bacteria; kingdom Pseudomonadati; phylum Pseudomonadota; class Alphaproteobacteria; order Sphingomonadales; family Sphingomonadaceae; genus Sphingomonas; species Sphingomonas carotinifaciens. The sequence goes on from NZ_WSUT01000005.1 coordinate 1,508,793, forward strand.
GACCTTCGAAGAACGCGAACGTGCCGTCGACAAAGCGCGGGCGGCCGTCGATGCCGGTGCCACGCGGATTGAGTTTGCCGGCGATCTCAGCGGCCTGACGATCGACGGCTTTGCGGCAGAGCGTGGTGACCGGATGCTGTCTCGCGAAACGCGCATCCGATTGGGCGCTGCCGAGCTGATCATCCGCCCGCCGATCGGATTGCAAGGTGCCGAGACGGCACTCACGAACGCAACCGAGGATCTGAACGCAGGCTTGGCTGAGTACGGGGTGGCGAATGTCGGTGCGGCTCGCGCTCGCAACGAAGCTGGGCGAGACGCCGTCGCTCACCTTCGCACGCTCGAGGCGCGGATCGCTGGGATTACGCCTGCCGTGGCACTGCTCGGGATTGAGGCGGGTGCGCCGGCCCTGAAGCTCTTCATCGCGGGGTTGCAGGAAGGCGCGGAAGGAGAGGGGAGTGACGAAGAGGCAGACGTTGAGGCGTTGACGATCGCGGCGGGTGAGGCGGATACGGCGCTCGCAAAGGCGGAAGGTGTCGAGGCGGTCGCCTCCGAGCAGTTGCGCGAGACAGAAGCGCGCAATGCTCCATTGATGGTGCAGGAGACTGGCGCCGAGCGGGATGCGCTGAACGCCGAAGCGCAGCTTGCCACCTTGGAAGCCAAGCCCGAGGTGGCCTCGCTTGAAGACGCTTTGCGCGCCGCACGCCAGCAGGAAGCGGCAGCGCTCGTCAACCTGCAGGATGCCGAACGCGCGGCGACCGCGTACGATGTCGTGACGATCGAGCGACAGATTGGACTGTTGGACAAGCGGGTCGAGGTCGCCAGAATCCAGCGTACCGACCTGGAAAAGGTGATTGCCGGACTCGAGGCGCGGATCGAGGCCGAAGGCGGCAAGGGGTTGGCCGACCGCGCCGCAGTCGCGCGTGAGGAGGCTGATGCCGCAGCGGCCAACTTGGCACGTGTGACCCAGGAAGCGGAGACGCTGAAGCTGCTTCGCGACACGCTGGAGAGCGCACGCGCCGAGACATCACGGACGTTCGTCGGGCCGGTGGCGCGGCGTGCTCGCCGACACATCGAGCGGCTGCTGCCGGGCGCTGACCCTGGCTTTGGCGACGACCTTGGCCTGGCTTCTATTGCGCGGGGTGGGTTAGGTGAGAATTGCGCCGATCTCTCCAGAGGGACGCAGGAGCAGCTGGCGGTCCTTACCCGGCTCGCCTTTGCCGACATGCTCCTTGAACAGGGAATGCCGGTATCGCTGATCCTAGACGACCCGCTGGTCTACTCAGACGATACCCGCCTCGACCTCATGACCGAGATCCTGACAGAGGCCGCCACGAGGATGCAGGTTATCCTTCTCACCTGCCGCGACCGCGCCTTCCGCCATCTTGGCCATCGGATCACCCTGACGGGCGGCTGGTAGCGCAACTTCCGCATTTCATGGTGGATTGCGGCCTGTCCGCTTTCGGGCGCCCCACCGGGGTAAGCTGCCGTTGGTTCAGCAGTGAGGGCAGGGGGGCGTGAACGGTTCGTCCCTTCGAACCGTGAGCGAACTTGTGATGCGCCCTTCTGACACTTTGAAACCGACCCGAATCCGTGCGTCAACGGGCAGGATCACAACCCTCCGGTTCTGACACTGGAAAAACCCACACCCGGCCGATCGTTCAAGCGCGGCTATTCGGCTCGGATTGGCCGCCAGCCCCTCCTAAGGTGGATTGCAGGTTTGGGCTTGCGACGCTTCAGCGCCGATCGAAATCCTGGCCCACTGCGGATCGCAACAATTCGACGAGTTCAACACGGTTTGAAGACGCGGACGCCGCCCGAAGCAGATTGTCGTAATTTACCAGAAGCGCCGCGTTGCGGCGGGGGTTCAGCAGGAGCACGTCCGACCAGACCTGACCGTCATTCTCTACGGTCCGGGCATACTGTAGCAGCCAGTACATGAGCACCTGCCGGAAATCGCCCGCACCGAAGTTCCGCCCGGTATGCTTGACCTCGATGAGGGTCGAGCCAAGGGCGAAGTCCCCATTGCCGGAAGCCACCCAGCCGAGGCCAGGAATCAGGGGCGCGCGTTCAAGAATCGCGGAAGGCCTCTGAGCTCGGACGCTGTCCAGCATCGCCACTAGATTTCGTGCGGCATGGTCGGCGACCGAGATGTCACTCGGCTCGAGCTTCTCTGGGATGCGGGCGTCGAAATGGCGACGCTGTCGTGACGACGCGACCTTCAGGCATTCGTCCCACGACGCTGCGTCGCCGCCGCGCAGTTCGCTTTCGGCTCGGGCCATCGAGATCTCGAAAAGCATAGCGTTTTGCAGGCTACTGGCTTCAATCGCTTCCGCCGGGATCGCTTGGACGTCGGTGAAGGCGAACATCTTACTGTTCAAGGCATTGACGAGTCCGCCGGTCAGGCGCGGAAACAAGATGTCGAGAACGCCAGGAATGTCACGCGCCACCGTCCTCGGGTCGCGCGCCGGGAGGCGACTAGCCGGCATTATTTACCCAGTCCTCGTAAAAAGATGCAAAGTCGCCCTTCGTGGTGGTCTCGATCCCAAGTCGCCAGGCCTGTGATAGGGTGCCGCGCAACTGCTTTCGCGATTTCTCGCCTTCGTCTCCGAATGCGCCTGCCGCCAGCCACACCATACGCTGTTCGTCGGCGCCGAGATTCTGCCACTGGTTGCGAAGTCGCGTGAAGCTCGATCGGTCGCGCCAATGCCGCCAGCAGTCGATGCAGGCCCGCCGAACCGATGCGGACGTCGTTGCATCGTAGGTCCGACGGACAAAGGTGCCGCGGATATCCTTGCGAACGAACCGTATCGCCCGGAGATAATGCAGCATGTTGGCTTCGGGAACGAGAAGGTGAGGAGCAGCACCCGGAATGTGATCAAGCAGGTTATCGATGGCGTCGAAGATCGACGCGAACTCGTCATTAGCCCGAACCGCATAGACGCCGCGCATGATCTTCGACCAAGAGGCGCGAAAGGAGTCAAGATTGTTCGGGTCGAGGAGCGTGGCGCAGAGTTGGACCGCAACTCCAGGCTCCTGGAATTTGAGGGCGCGTCCGATCTGGGCAAGCACGAAAGCGTCGGGCTGTGATTTCTCCCGCTCAAGGTCGAGCAGAAACGATATGTCGATCTTCTCGAAGGATTGTTTGAGTTTCTCGTATTCGGCGGTGGCGCTATCGGAGTATGGGTCGAAATGAAGGTCCAGTTCCCTCAGCGCGAGACTTGCATCCTCGCCATCCCCCAATTGCGCCGAGACGAAGTCGCGATAATGTTTCGCGCTCAAGATTGTCGTTTTGCTGCGGTTGAGGGAAAGTCCGTAGTCTGCGAGCGCATGCGACAGATTCGAGAGCGCCTTGTAGGCCTCCTGCCGGGAACGACAGATCAAAGTATAGTCATCGACATATCGATGCCAGACGAGGCCGCCATCGGTGAGCGATCGATCGATCGGCGTCATCATCACTTCGGCCAATATCCGCGCGCACTGACCGCCGACCGGCAGACCGAAGGAGCGGCCGGCCGCAAGCTGGCTCAGGATGCGATCAATTTGCATTGCCACAGTCGAGGCCGGCGCCAGGTCCTTTACTACGTTCTCCAATCGATGGTGGTAGATGTGCTCGTAGAAGCTCGAAATATCGGTCTGGATGACGACGGAGCCCTCCTGATCCAGGTCGAGCTCGTTTAGGGTTGCAAGCTTGTAAGTGCGCCATGACCTGCTGCGATCGAAAAAACCCGGACCTTCGGACGCAAGCCGATAGGAGTGCGCCCGATCGCTCCGCTGGCTTTCATTCGCCTCTGCAATCGCCAGACCAAGCCCGTTGAGATAGAGGTTCCAGAACGGATGGATCTTGGTCGTGATGCGGAAACCGTGCGGCCCTGACGGAACGAGCAGGCGTTCCGCCGCGATTGCCAGCCCGTTCATGAAATTGACGGCCTTTCCGACCTTTCCTGTTTCAATGTTCTGAAACAGGTCGAGGCAGAGTGCCGCGAGATCGTCGGCCCTCTCCTTCACAAAGCCGGCATCCAGATCATAGGGTGAGCAGCCCCCACTGGGTGGTCCGGTTCAATAGTTAGTGCATCGTCGTCTTGACGGTCCCCCGGTTTCTCATCCGGATTTGATGCGAGCTTCCGGACTGCATCCGCCGGGGTTAACCCCGGCGGATGCAGCATATTCGGCTGGCGTCAGCCAGCCAAGCGCCGTGTGAGGACGGCTCTCGTTATAGTCCCGCCGCCAGGCCTCGATCTTGGTTCTTGCGTCCGCCAGTGACAGGAACCAGTGGCTGTTCAGGCACTCGTCACGCAGGCGGCCGTTGAACGACTCCACAAAAGCGTTGTCGGTCGGTTTGCCCGGCCGCGAGAAGTCGAGCGTGACGCCGTTCTCGTACGCCCATCGGTCCAGTGCTTTCGAGATGAACTCCGGACCATTGTCGACCCGGATGGTCTTGGGCGCACCACGTGTCGCCGAAATCCGCGTCATTGTCGCCACGACCTGTTCACCCTTGATGCCCTGGTCGACATCGATCGCCAGCGCTTCACGGGTGAAGGCATCGACCACCGTCAGCGCCCGCAGCCGTCGGCCATCGAACAAGGCATCCGAGACGAAGTCCATCGACCACATCTCGTTAGGCGCCGACGCTGCGGGCTGGCGTTCGCGGTTCGCAGCGCTGACGTTGCGCCGAGGACGTTTGAGCCGGAGGCTCAGCCCATCTTCCCGGTAGAGCCGATAGACGCGCTTATGGTTCACCAGCCAGCCTTCCCTGCGTAGCAGGATGTAGATCCGGAAATAGCCGTAGCGCACCCGTGCCGCCGCCAGATCGTGGATGCGCAACCGCAGCGGCGCCTGGTCAGGCTTGTGCGACACGTACCGCACCGACGAGCGGTCGACGCCGAGCGCGAGGCAGCTACGCCGCTCGCTGACGCCATGGGACGCCTGGACGTGCGCGACGATCTCGCGCCGTCGCCCAGGCGTCAGAGCTTTTTTGCGAGCACGTCCTGCAGGATATGCTTGTCCAAGCTCAGATCCGCGACGAGTTGCTTGAGCTTACGATTCTCGTCCTCAAGCTGCTTGACCCGCCGCAGCTCGCCGACGCCCAGCCCGCCATACACCTTCTTCCAGCGGTAGAACGTCTGCTCCGACACGCCCATCCGGCGAATGACCTCGGCCACCGGCGTGCCCATCTCCGCCTGCTTCAGCGCAAACGCAATCTGCTCTTCCGTGTACCTCGACTTCTTCATGTTCCAGCTCCTTGCCCGCAGGCTTCAAAGGGCCGGAAAACTCTCACTCAACATGGATGAAAAAACAGGGGGGACGTCAAAACGCGTAATCCAATTCCCAACGGATCCACCATGCCAGGGCAGCCAGCAGCAGCGCTGTTGCATAGGCCAGCGCTTGACGCTCCTGAAGCAGCGGCAACTGCTCCAGAACACGACGCTTTATCCTCATCTTGCCCTACGCACCCCTTTGTTGCCACCTACCCCTGCGCGATCACGCGGGCGGTTGCAATTCCCGACACTCCGTCGCCTTCATCCGACTTGTGACGGGCGTCGTGGATGGAAGAACGTTCAAGCCTCGAACTTCACCTTGTTACGCAGGATGGGGTGTCAGTTGCCGCTTATTGAGCAATACGACGTGCCATTGGATCATTGCCCTGATCGGCTGCAACTGACCCTGCAGTACGCCCTGCTGCATCTCGTGCCGCCCGGTCCGCGCCAGCGGCCAAAAGCATGTCGACCTGGCGCGTACGGTTGAACAGTGATGCCATCATCAGCGCGGTTTGCCCGGCCTTGTTACGGGCATTGACGTCACACCCGGCTTTTAAGAGACGCGCGGCAACCGCATCCTCGCCCTTGAAGGCGACGCCCATCTGCGCCGTATTCCCCTGGTCACGATCGGGGCGGCAGGCGTCCGCACCCTGCGCCATCAGCGCGTCCACGGTGGAGAGTTGACCGTTATAGGCCGCCAGGATCAGCGGCGTGAAACCACGATCGTCATAAGCATTGATGTCGACCCCTGCCTGCACCAACGGATCGATCATGTCGGCGCGACCCAGCTTGGCGGCCTCGAATAGCAGATGCTGGCGGCGTTCTGGAGATGGCAGCGCGACTGGCACGCGTTCGGCGGCCACGGCCTGGTTGAGCGCCGCAGCATACAGCGCTGTCAAAAAGGTGATCATCGTCGTTCCTGAAGGTTGGCAGGCGTGGGCGGGCTACGGTCCCGCCCACGCCGCTTGATCAGCGGGCGTTCTGGTCGGGGTTAGCCGCGCGGTATTCGGTGACCGCGCGCGTCACCTCGACGATTGGCACCTGCACTGCGGTTGCGAGGCGGGAGCCAAAATCCTTATCCGCCTGGTAGAAGTAGCTGACCATGATCGTCTTGGTGCGAGCCGAGGTCACGACATTCAAGTCACCCGCCAGGTTCGCGATCAGGTCTGCTTTGTCCTGATCCGTCAGCGCTCGGTAGAAGCGGCCGGCCTGCGCGAAGTTGTTCGTCTTGGCGATCGGTTTCGCGTCCACCGTTGCATCCACCACGTAGGGTGCTGCCCGGAAACGAGCTTCTGTCGTCTTGGCAGCGGTTGCGGCCGGGAAGTAGTTGACGTCCGAGGTGCGGGTGGCCTGGTCGAGCTGACCGTCCTGATAATTGTTTAGGACGGGCGCAAGCGGCCGGTTCACCGGCAGCTGCATGACGTTGGCACCGATGCGATAGCGCTGCGTATCCGAATAGGAGAATAGTCGCCCCTGGAGCATGCGATCGGGCGATGCCTCGATCCCTGGTACCATGTTGGCAGGCGCAAAGGCAGACTGCTCGGTATATTCAAAGAAGTTCGTCGGCACCTTGTTTAGTGTCATCTCGCCGATCTTGCGGAACGGCACGTCCAGCCACTCCTTGGTGTCGTCAAACGGGTTGTAGTCGAGCTTAGCGAAATCCGACCGCTTCATGGTTTGCACCATCAGGTCCCAGACAGGGTGATTTCCCTTGGCGATCTCGCCGTACAGATCGTCGGTCAGGTAGTTCCACGAGGCGGTCGCCACCTGCGGCCCGTTCAGGTTGCGCACGCCTTGGCGGCTGATCCAGCGGAACTTTGCAAAGATCGTCTCACCTTTGGCATTGACCAGCTTGAAGGCATGGACGCCGTTACCGTCCATGGTGCGGTACGAGGCGGGCGTGCCGAGGTTCGAATAGACATGCGTCAGCATGTTCGTCGCCTCGGGCGTAGCCGAGAAGAAGTCGAAAAAGCGGTTCGGATCCTGCTTGTTCGTGACCGGCGAGGGCTTCAGCGAGTGGATCATGTCCGGGAACTGGATCGCATCGCGAATGAAGAAGATGGGCAGGTTGTTGCCGACCAGGTCCCAGTTGCCCTGATCAGTGTAGAATTTAGTTGCAAAGCCGCGTGGATCGCGCATCCCCTCCGGGCTGCCCGAGGGATGGATCACCGTCGAGAAGCGGACAAAGACCGGCGTCTGCTTGCCCGGTACGAACAGCGAAGCGCTGGTGAGGTTCGAAATGTCCGCGGTCGCGGTGAACACACCGTGTGCACCAGTGCCGCGCGCGTGTACGACGCGTTCCGGCACTCGCTCACGGTCGAAGCGTGCCAGCTTCTCGATCAGAGTGGTGTCTTCCAGCAGCACGGGGCCGAGGTCACCGACAGCCTTCGAATTGCGATTCTCGCCGATCGGTGCCCCGTTGTCGCGGGTCATCTGTGGTGCAGAAGCACTGCTAGCATCGCCTTTGGCATCCACGGTGCCGGTGACGCCGGCTTGGGCAAGCAGGGGCTTGTTAGCGCTGACAGGCGCCGCGGTTGTTGTCATGCGTGTTTCCGCCTGGGTGTCAGCTGGCGCCACCATTTGCGCCCCGGCGGGATGCACCATAGCGGCTGCGGAAACAGCTCCAAGTGCGACCGCCAACACTTGGCGCTTCGTCGGTCTTGTCATTTAAACCCCTTATTATTCTGCGCCGTATGACGGCACCTTCCACGCGCATCGTGCGGAAGGGCCGCGCCTTTGGACGAGAGAAGGGACGGGGCCAAACGAGCGGTTTTCATGACAGTGATCGAGTCGGCTGGCGGTTAAGCTAAGCCGCACAGCCGGCCCGACCGCCATGTTTAAGCGGTGGCTTTGAAATCGGGATGATTTCAGGCTGCGGAGGTGATGGCCGAGATTGAACGGGGCTTCAGCATCATCGTCTGCCTGATGCTCTCGGGATCGGCCAAGGCGCGCGATGGCCGCCCGATCAGATACCCCTGTATTGCAGAGCATCCCTCGCGCGCGACGATCGAAAGCTGCGAAGGCTCTTCGATGCCTTCCGCCAGGACCCGCATTTGCAACGTGGCACCAAGGCTGGCCACTGATCGCAAGATCGATACGGCCTGCTCGTCATGCTCGATCTCGGCAACGAATGATGCATCGAGCTTGATGCAGTCGAACGGCACCGACCGCAGAACATCGAGCGAGGAGTAACCCACGCCGAAATCGTCCAGCGCTATGGCTATTCCCATGGCTTTCAGCGCGCGGAGTTGTTCGAGCGCGAAGCGGCGATCATGGATGATCGCACTTTCTGTCAATTCCAAGGTCAGGCGTCCGGCTGGTAATCCGCTGTCAGCCAGCGCGGCACGAACGGTATCGATGAGGCGCGGATCACTCAGATGTTTCGGTGACAGGTTCACCGACACATTATGCTGGTCCGGCCACAACGCCGCTTCGAAGCAGGCTCGACGCAAGATCCAGATGCTGAGCGGCACGATCTCGCCGCTTTCTTCGGCCAGCGGGATAAAGGCCGCAGGCGAAATCATGCCCCTGGCCGGATGGTGCCAGCGCACCAGCGCTTCGTAGCCCGTAATCTCCCCGGTCGCGACCGCGGCCTGCACCTGGAAATGAAGCTCGAACGCTTCGGTTTCTATCGCGGTCCGAAGGTCGGCGACGAGCTCGCGCCGGATACGCGCCGCATCGTCCATTTCCGCGTCGTAGAAGCACGGTTCTGCTGAATGGGCAGACTTTGCCCGGTACATCGCCAGATCAGCTTTCGCGAGCAAGGCATCGGCATCGAAACCGTCATGCACCGCCAGAGCGACGCCGATGTTGGCACCGATCGCAGCGGTGAACCGATCGAACACGAACGGCGCAACAAAGGCGGTGCGTAGGCGGTCAAGGAAATCAGTAAGTTCTTGTGGTTCGTCATAGGATATGATCGCGGCAAACTCGTCGCCGCCCAACCGCCCGACACATTCCTCAGGCTTTAAAAGGGCTGTCAACCGGGCGGCCAGCGCCATCAGAAGCTGGTCGCCGGCCTGGTGCCCGTAGGTGTCGTTGACCACCTTGAAGCGGGAAAGGTCCATCATGACGACGGCCATGCACGCATAGCCGCCCTTCACCAGGAAACGACGCTCCAACTCCTCAATGAAGCTCATTCTATTTGGTAGATCGGTTAGTCCGTCGTGCAACGCCATGCGACGCAAGCGGCGGTAGGACTCGCTTTGCGTATGACCGTCGATCAGGGCACTTATCGCTGCGCAGCCGACGATGATGAGTGATGCAACGGCCGTGGCAATGGCAAGGCCAACCATTGTCAGGTCAGACAGACCATCGCCCAGCTTCAGCACGGTGATGCTCATTGCCGCCATGCCTGTGAAATGCAGCGCGGCGACGGCGAGGCTCAACAGCAATACCGCATGCATTCGCCGCCATGGCCTGCGCGTGGTCAGCAGGTGGAAGGCGATCCCGCCGAGTGCGACTGACAGCAGCACCGATGCCACGACATAGCCCCAGGCCCAGGTCACGATGCCGTCGACCCGGTAACCGGACATGCCAAGGTAATGCATAAGTGAGATCGCGATCCCGACGATGCTACCCCCGGCCAGGCCGCCCCATTGCTTGCAAGTGGCGGCAGTGGCCAGACCGGGCACCGCCAGCCCGATAGCGGCGAGCAGCGACAGGAGCGTCAGCAAGGGGTCAAGCACGACCGGCGCGTGAGCACGAAAAGCCATCATCGCAACGAAGTGCGTGGCCCAGACCATAGTCCCCGTGGCGACGGCCGCCAGCAGCACCCAGCCCAGCCGGCTTTTACCGCTTGCCGATTTGATCCGGCCGAACAGCTGGATGGTCGCCGATGACCCGACGAGACAGACCAGCAAGGCCAAGGCGACGAGCCGTGCATCGTGTTCCTGGGCGATGCACAAGGCTATGCGCATCATGCGGCGTGCCCCCACAGGTCCAGACGGCTTTCCAGCGACATGGCAGCTTGGCGGGCAAGACCCAGAAGATAGGCTTTTTGATCGTCGGAGGCCGGCGCTCGATGGGCCGTATCAACCACGCAAAGGGCGCCGACATCGATACCATTCAGCAGGCGTAGTCGCGCACCGATATAATAGCGGACGTGCGGTTCCCCGAGGACGCCAGGCAACGTGGCGAAGCGCGGATCACGCTGCGGGTCACAGCATTCCAGGACGTTCGCGCAACCGAGCGTATAGCTGCAGAAGCCTTCATCACGCGGCATGCAGCCTGTTGGAAAACCGTGGCCAGCCGTGACAATCTGTTTGTCACCATGGATCAGCGACATCGCCGCCATCGGAGCGACAAAGGCAGAAGCAGCGGCGTTGACGAAGCGGTCGAAAACCGGCCCCGGCGACGGGTCCGGGCCGGTCAATTCGCGAACCGCCAGGGAACGGCGGTGTTCACGAAACAGAGATTTGAGCATCGGCTTTCCGTATCGTCGCAGTAAATCCGCTACATGGCCGAGCGTGTGCTAACAGCTGACTAACTTAGCGAAATAAGAAGGAAAATCTTGATCTAGCGGCGGTCGAGACGGTTCATGCGCGTTTGCGGTCTGATGCTGTTAATCAGGCTATGGCGCTGACGGCAGTGGCAATGAGGCGGGAAGCAGGTCGTAGATCGTTGCTGGGCGCCATCGCGTCCCCAAAGGCTCCGTCTTCTGGGTCAGAGACGCTTATCAGGAAGCTACCACCGCCACATGGCAGTGAACAGATTATCGCGACGCGGCGTTGCACATCCTCAATCAAGGAGAATGCAGTGGTTCAAGTACCAGAAGGCTCTGGTGATAACTCGAAGGGCAAAGCGGCAAGCCGTGTCGCAGCACCTTTGCTGGCAGGCTACATGATCCTGGCGCTGCTCGCGGCGTTCGCGATGATGTATCTCTATGTCATCCGTACCGGGTGATTAGACGAAGGCCGGCTCTATATCGCTTGAAATATTCGATAATCTGAAAAGAGATCTTCCGCTTGAAGACAGAAAATCGGCCGCACATGCGCGGGATCAATATCGTCACAGCGATCTGTGGCATTCTTGCTCTAGGTGGAGCGCTGGCGCTTGGCTTGCTGGAGGAAAAGCACGCCGAGAAGAACGGCGTACCAACCGCCGCTGAACAATCTGCACAGCGCCGCAATGTCGAACGGCGGGGCGCGCGGGTCGCTGAGCCAGCAATTACCGACGCAACTGCTCAATAGCGGGCAGGATAATGAAACGAGCGGCCGCTCACCTCGACGCTGGTGCTGGATGTAGATTTTCGCTGACCGAAAGTGAACGAACGGCCGGTATATGGGAGTTGGGAACAGCCTTCCAATGGCAAATTGTGGGCCCTTGCAGTCGCTCTTACAACTGGCGGCTTGAAGTAGAGGCGGGCGCCAAAAACCTCCCTCAAAGACCTGCGTCCTTCATAGAGGCTGCTAATCCACAGCGCCGGCCATTTCAGAGCATCAATCAGCTCGGTGTGCCGCCATGCGTCCTTCCACCGGGTGCGCCGGATCGTTGAAGCCGTGGGTGGAAGCGTGGCCGGTGGTGACTAGGCTATCGATGAAAGCTTCATCCTCTCCCGTCAGCGTGACGTCCAGCGCGCGAACGTAGCTGTCCCAATGCGCTTCGGTGCGCGGGCCGGTGATCGTGCTGGTGACCAGTTTGTTGCTGAGCACCCAGGCGATGGCGAAGGCCGTCGGCTCGATCCCACGTTCGCGCGCATGGGCGGCGATCCTAGCGGCCAGTTCGACCGATTCCGCACGCCATTCGGTTTCCAGGATGCGCTTGTCGCCGCGCCCGGCGCGCGTATCGGCCGGCGGGGCCTGGTTCGGGTCATATTTGCCGGTCAGCACGCCGCGCGCCAGCGGGCTGTAGGAGACGGTACCCAGGCCGTAATAGTCGGCGGCCGGCAGCTGCTCCACCTCCGCCACACGGTTGAAGATGTTGTACAACGGTTGACTGGCGATCGGCCGGTCGATGCCGAATTGATCGGCAAGATGCGATACCTCGGCGATGCGCCAAGCGCGGAAGTTGGACACGCCGAAATATCGCAGCTTGCCCTGTGCGATCAGGTCGCCGATCGCGCGTACCGCCTCGCCCAGCGGCGCGTCGAACACCGCGCGATGGAAATAGAGGAGGTCGATATGGTCGGTGCCTAGCCGGCGCAGGCTGTTCTCCACGCTGGTGATGATCCACTTGCGCGATTGCCCGCCGCCGTTCGGGCCCGGACCCATCGGGTTAGAGAATTTGGTGGCGAGCACCCATTCGCCGCGCCGCGCCCTGATGCCGCGCCCGACCACCGCCTCGCTCTCGCCGCCGTTATAGACGTCGGCGGTGTCGATGAAGTTGATGCCCTGGTCGAGCGCCTTGTCGATAATGCGGTGCGAGGTCGCCTCGTCAGTCTGGCCGCCGAACATCATGGTGCCGAGCGTCAGTGGCGACACCTTGATGCCCGATCGGCCGAGATAACGATAGGTGATGGTCATGGCTGGCTCCGGTTACGTGTTGCGGTGTCAGGCGGCAGGCGTGCGGGCGACCTGGAAGCCGGCAAAGGACTGATTCACGGGCATCAGCTCCAGCCGGTTGATGTTGAGGTGCGGCGGCAGCGTCGCGATCCACAGCACGGTGGCGGCGATATCCTCCGCCGTCATCGGATCGGCGCCGGCATAGAGCGTGTCGGACGCCTTCTGGTCCCCGCCGGTGCGCACCAGCGTGAATTCGGTTTCCACCATGCCCGGATCGATCGCGCTGACGCGCACGCCGGTGCCATGAAGGTCGGATCGCAGGTTCAGCGTGAATTGCTGCACAAACGCCTTGGTGCCGCCGTACACGTTGCCGCCGGGATAGGGGTAGGTGCCCGCCACCGACGCGATGTTGACGATCCCGCCGCGCCGCTCGATCAGTCCGGGCAGCAGGCGGTGCGTGATCGCCACTAGCGCCGTGACGTTGGTGTCGATCATCGTGCGCCATTGATCGAGATCCGCGCGCTGCGCCGGGGCGGTGCCCAGCGCCAACCCGGCGTTGTTGACCAGAAGGTCGATGCTGCGGAACCGTTCGGGCAACGCGTCGAGCGCCGCGTCCAGTGCGGCCGGATCGCGAATGTCGAAGGCGGCTGGGTGGATCACGTCGCCCAGTTCATCGACCAGCGGTGCGAGCCGGTCGGCGCGCCGCCCGGTGACGATCACCTGCCATTCGGCGCCGGCGAGTACGCGGGCGGTCGCGGCGCCGATGCCCGACGTGGCGCCGGTTACGATTGCAGTCTTCAAGTCGATTCTCCTCTTGCGCGGGTCGCGCGTTGATCAGGGTGCCCGGCGGCGGCGTTCCACGTTGCCGTCGAACCCGCTGGCTTCAAGGCTGACGAAGCCGGTACGATTGGGCATCCGTACCTTCGGCAGGCTCTGCGCGTCGAGCGTCGCATTGGCCGGAACGATGCCATCGATCGACAGCAGATACGCGACCAGCCCATATACTTCGCGGTGGGTGAGCGATTGCGGTTCGGTCAACGGCATGGCGCGGCGGACGTAATCGAAGATCGTGGTCGCAAAGGGCCAATAGCTCGCCACCGTCTTGACCGGCTTTCGCGACGCAAGCGAGCCAACCCCGCCGGTCAGTCGATCCGCCAAACCGCCGCTCCCGCGCGGCCCATGGCAGGCGGCGCATTTCGCCGCATAGGTCGCACGGCCTTGCGCGACGCTGCCCGATCCGGCGGGGAGGCCGGTTCCGTCCGGTGTCACGGTCAGGTCCATGCGCGCGATCACCTCGGGCGAAGCCGGGCGCCCGAAGCCACGCTCGCTCGCCGCGGCGTCGCGGACTTGGTCGGTGCAGGCGAGCGCGCAGGCGGCGAGAACGATCGTGAGCACGCGCTTACGCATAGACGTGGCTCACCTTGCCCTGCGGATTGACCCGCCAGCTCTGGACCGCATTGCTGTGATAGCCCTGTCCACCGGCATAATGCGCGATCCACTCGGCACGACGCGGCTGCACCGCGCCCGTCTCATCCACCGCGCGGCTCATCAGCGTGGCGGCGCCGCCGTCCCAGCGCCACGGCAGGCGAAAGCGGGTCAGCGCCTTGGGCAGTACCGGCTCGCCGAGGGTTGCCTGCGCCCAGCTGGCGCCACCATCGGCGGATACGTCGACGCGGCGGATGCGGCCGCGCCCGGACCAGGCGAGCCCGCTGATCTCGCGCACGCCAGGACCGGCGAGATCGAAGCCGAACGACGGCGCCAGGATGATCGATTTCACGCCCATGCGCAGCGAGAACAGCTCGGCGCGACCGTCCGCCCGCAGATCGGTATATTTTGACGTTTCCTCGCGCGAAAAGGCTGGTGTCGTCATCAGCTTCAGTCGCCGCAGCCATTTGACCGATGCATTGCCCTCGATCCCCGGCAGCAGCAGCCGCATGGGGAAGCCCTGTTCGGGCCGCAACGGCTCGCCATTCTGGAACAGCGCGATCATCGCATCGTCGAGACAGATGGAAAGGGGGATGCTGCGCGTCATGCCGGCGGCGTCGCTGCCCTCCGCCTGCACCCAGCGCGCGTTCGGCGCAACGCCGGCCTCGCCGAGCAAGGTCGAGAGGCGCACGCCCGTCCATTCGGCGCCCGAGACCAGCCCGTTGAGCTTGCCCGCGCTGGCCTGCACCGGCTCGGGCGCGGCGATGGTGCCGCTGTTGCCCGAACATTCGAGAAAAAGGATCCGGCTTTCGCGCGAGTAGCGCAGCAGATCCTCGTATCGGAACAGCAGCGGCTGTCGCACCAGCCCGTGGATCAGCAGTTCGTGCGTGTCGGGTTCGATCGCAGGGACGCCGTTGTGATGACGCTCGAAATGCAGGCCGTTGGGCGTGATCGTGCCCTCCAGCCGCTCCAGCGGCGTGCGCGACGATCCCGAGCCGGCAAAAGGCAGATCGGGCAAGAGGCGCGTGATCACCTCGGATGACGACGCCCGCGTGCCATAGGGCGACAAGGGCGCGCCGGGTTCGCGCATGGCGGCGGGGGAGCGCATGATGGTCGCGGCGCCAAGCCCCGCGCCCAGACCGCCGGCGGACGCAGCGCCGGCGATCAGCAACGTGCGCCGGTGGAGAAGCCCGCCTCCTGCGACAGCCTCCTCCCGGCCGGCATGATTGTCAGTCATTCAACTTCCCTGTTGCCGTTCGGCCAGTCACCTGTCGGATCAGGCGACCTGCTGCGGTTCGCGCGATCGCTCAGGCGATGGTGCCACATCGTCGCGCAGCAGCGGCAGGAGCTCGTCCCCCTGACGGCGGATCTCGGGCAAATACGGTGTGTCGGACAGGACGAAATGGGTGATGCCCAGATCACGATATTTGCGCAGCGACACAGCGACATCGGCAGCCGACCCGACCAGCCATGTCGTCCCAGCCCCGCCACCGCCATAACGGCCCGGCGCCGTGTAGAGGTTGTCGTCGAGCACCTCGCCGCGTGCGTGAAGATCGAGCAGGCGCTGTTGCCCAACGGCACGCGAACGGCGATGCTCGTCAACGCTTTCGTGCTGCCGCGCCATCTCATCCACCTTGGTCTCGGCCTCGGCCCAGGCCTGTTCGGTGGTGTCGCGGATCAGGGTGGTGATGCGCAGCCCGAACTCGAGGGGCGCAAGGTCGCGATCCAGATCGCGGCTCAGCTTCTTCAACCGCGCGATGCGCTCGGCCACCCCGTCGAGCGGCTCGCCCCAGAACAGCTGGACGTCGGCGTCGGTGGCGGCGACCTTCTCGGCGGCGTCCGATGCGCCGCCGAAATACAGCCGCGGGTGCAGGCGGTCACCGCGGCGGATCGGATGCGGCGACACGGTCGATCCGGTGACGCCAAAATGCTCGCCGGCGAAATCGACGTTCTCTTCGGTCCACAACCGCCGGACGAGGCGCATGAACTCCTTGGTACGGCCGTAGCGATGCGCCTGATCGCCCTCGCTGTCGCCGTAAGCGGCGAGACTGTCCTGGCCCGAGACGATGTTGACGCGCAGACGGCCGCCAGTGAGATCGTCCAGCGTCGCCGCGGCGGAGGCGAAATGCGCCGGGCGCCAATAGCCCGGGCGGATCGCGACCAGCGGCTCAAACGTCGTGGTGCGCGCGGCGAGCGCGGTCGCGACAGTCAGCGTGTCGGGCCGGCCCCAACTCGTGCCGATCAGCGCACCCGCCCAGCCATGCTGTTCCAGCGCCAGGGCGTGTTCGGTAAGCGTGTCGAGGCTGCGATGCCCCTCGGCGGCAGAATCGCCACGATGGCCGGGTTCGACCTGATTGGGAATGTACCAGAGGTATTCGGAACTCATGGCCGGTCTCCTGACGTAGCGATCGATGGGGTTGGGGCGGGCTATTTCAGCGCGAAGCCGAGGCGGTGGAGGACGTCGCGCAGGACGTCGCGCCCGGCGAGCGAGTCGGGGCCGCGCACGCGCTGCGATGCCTGTTCGGTCCAGTCGCGCTCGGGCATTTCCTGCTCGCGCTGGAAGCTGCGCAGGCGGGCGTCGTACGCGGCGAGCGAGCGCGGCGCGGCTGCCTCGCCGTAGCGCTCGCGGAACAGCACGGCCTCTTGTGGCAAGCGCGGCTTCACCGAGGCTGGTGCCGCGGGATCAGGATGCCCGACGGTCAGGCCGAACAAGGCGAACGACTGCGGCGGCAATCCGAGCTCGGTCGCGACCTCGGCGGGCTTGTTGCGGATGCCGCCGATGTAACAGGTGCCAAGCCCGATCGCCTCGAGCGCCAGCACCGCATTCTGCGCGGCGAGCGACGTATCGACGGCGCCGAGCAGAAAGCTTTCCAGATAATGGAGCGCGTTGGCCGGTGTCCCCGTCTGTTCGCCGACTTGCGCCAGGCGGTGATGGTCGACGATCCACAGCAGGAACAACGGGGCGTGCAGGATCTGCTTCTGGTTGCCCGACAGCGCCGCCAGCCGCGCCTTACGCGCCGGATCCTCCACCGCAACGACGCTCCACGGCTGGAGGTTGGACGACGTGGCCGCCGATTGCGCCGCCGCCACCGCCAGCTCGATCGTGCCGGCCGGCAGCGGATCCGCGGTGTAGGCACGCACCGAACGATGCGCGAGGATCAGGTCGAGCGCCTCGCCCCACTTGGCCGGCAACGACAGATCATCGCGATAGCGATCGAACAACCGCGTCGCGAGCGGGTCCGCCGCCTGCGCGCGCTTGGTCCACGCCACGCCGCTCATGCCGCTTTCCCCCGGCGCCGACGATAGGTCTCGATCCGCGCGCCGGGCGGCGGGCGATCCTCACGCTCGTCGAGCGGCGCCTCTTCCACGCCGAGCAGCCGGTGGAGCAGCGCGCGCAGCTCCGCGATCCGCTCGCGCCGCGCCGCGCCGCTGTCGGGCAAGTCGACCGGCAGGTCCGCCGCCAGTCGCCCTTGGTCGAGCAGCACGATCCGGTCGGCGAGCAGGATCGCCTCGTCGATGTCGTGCGTGACCAGCAGGACGGCAGGATCGTGGATTTCCGACAATCGCTGAAGCAGCGCGTGCATCTGGATGCGGGTGAGCGCATCGAGCGCGCCGAACGGTTCGTCCGCCAGCAGCAGCTTGGGTTCGCGGACCAACGCGCGGGCGAGGGCCACGCGTTGCTGCTCACCGCCCGACAGCTCATGCGGCCAGGCCCGCTCGCGCCCCGCAAGCCCCACTTCGGCAAGCGCTTCCAGCCCGCGCCGGCCCGCCCCGGACGCGCCGAGCAGCACATTGTCGATGACGCGCATCCACGGCAGCAGACGCGCGTCCTGGAAGATCACCGAGAGGCAATCGGGCAGGACGATCTCGCCCGTGCCTTCCGCATCGTGATCGATTTCGGCGAGGGCGCGCAGCAGCGTGCTCTTGCCCGATCCGCTGCGCCCGAGCAGCGCGACGAATTCGCCCGGCGCGATGTCGAGATCGATGCCGTTGAGCACGCCCTTCTGCGTGAAGGATCGCACCAGGCCGCGCACCTGCACGGCCGGCTGGTCACCGAGCGCGCTCATCGACCCAGCGTCCTGCGCCAGCTGAGCAGGCGTCGTTCAAGCTGCCGCACCAGCGCGTCCGAGCCGAAGCCGAGCAGCGCATAGACGACGAGGCCGACCAGCATCACATCGGTCTGCGCATAGTTGCGCGCCAGCGTGACCATGTAGCCGATGCCACTGGTGGCGTTGAGCTGCTCCACCACCACCAGCGCGAGCCAGGACGAGGTGACGCCGAAGCGAAGGCCGGTGAGGAACCCCGGCAGCGCGCCGGGCACCACCACGTGGCGCAGGAACTGCCACCGGCTCAGCCGCACCGTTTCGGCAAGCTCGACATGCCGGATGTCGATCGCGCGCAGCGCGTTGTGGGTGTTGATATAGACCGGGATGAAGACGGCGGTGGCGATCAGCGTGATCTTCATCGTCTCGCCGATGCCCAGCCACAGGATCATGAACGGGATCAGCGCCAGGATCGGCACACCGCGCTTGATCTGCACCAGACCGTCGATGACGTAGCCGCCGAGCAGTGACAGTCCGGACAGCAGCGCAAGCGCCGCACCGATGGTGATACCAAAGCTTAGCCCGGTCATCGCGCGGGCAGCGGAGACGGCGAGATGCTGCTGCAACCGTCCTTCCTGGATCAGGTCGACGCCGGTCGTTACCGCTGTCCAGGGCGCCGGCAGGATGCGCGGATCGAGCCAGCCGGTTGCCGAAAGCACGCACCAGTAGAGCAGCAGCAGGCCGGGGCCGAGCAGCGCGCCATAAGGGGCGGCGGTGCCGGGGCCGAGGCGCTGCTTTGGCGCCCGGCGTGGCTGAGCGGCAGGCACCGCGACGGGCGTTTCCACGCGCAGCGGTGGCACATGCAGGCCTTGGGGAAAGGCGTTCATGATCGGGCTCCTTGAACGGAAAGGGCGGCGTCACCGGCGATCGTCTCGAACCGGCGGTCGAACAGCGTCGCGGCGTCGATGCGTGGGCGCTTGGTCTCGGGGCCGAGCGTGTCGACCGCTTCCTGCTGGTAGGCGATCGCGCCGGTCCAATCGCGGGGCACGGCGACGTTGCCGACATAACCCGCCATCACCCGCGCATCGGCGATCGGCAGCCCTTGCTCGCCAGCGTAATAGCCGTGCGCGAGTTCCTCGGGATGCGATCGCATCCAGGCCTGGGCGAGGCCCCAATAATGCGCGAACTGGCGCAGCGCCGCAGCCTTGCCTGGGTCGGCAAGCGCGGCCTCTGGAACATAGACGTTGCCGCCATCGTCGCGGAACGGCGGATGCGGCAGGATCCTGGCGCCGTCCGCACCGAACTTGCGCACGTAGCGTTGTGCGACGAGGTCGCCGCGGAGCGGAGCGGCATCGACCACGCCTGAGGCGAGCGCATTGGCATAGACGTCACCGCCGATGCTGGAAGGCAGTTCGACCAGCGTGACGGCATCACGCGGGATGCCCAGCGCCTTCAGCGTCTGGATGACGACCTGCGCCTGCACCTGGCTGGGGCTGAAGGCGATCCGCTTGCCGCGCAGGTCCGCCAGTGTGCGGATCTTAGCGTTAGGCGCAATGCCGAACACATAGGCCTGCCGCTTGGTACGGTCGGCATATTCGCGAAAGGCGATGATGCGCACCGGGATGCCCGTCCACACGGCGTGGATCGGCGGCACGCTGGCACCGAAGCCGACGTCGAGCACGCCGGCGTGAAATGCCTCGGTCACGTCGGGGCCGCCGGTGATTTCAGCCCATTCGATGCGGAACGGCAGCTTCTTGTCCCAACCATTGTGCTGGAACACCCACCGGCCGACGGGATCGCCGACGCGCAGCACGACGCCGGGCGGCACCTCCTCGGGCAACGGTGCCGTGAGCGGCAAACCGCCTTTAGCCTCGGCCGAGCGCCAGGCTGGCGCGAACGCCACCAGCAGCCCGATCGATGCAAGCACGAAGAGGAGCAGGGCGGCCGACCCTCGCGGCCACCGGGTTGCCGCGGACGCCATCAGGCCGGCACGGGCTCGGCCGGGACCGACTTCATCTGCTCGGCCGGATAGCGATCCCCCACCGTGGTGCCGTGCGGAAAGGCGGCTTCCAGTTCCTCGATCGTGCCTTCGTCGAGTGCGATCTCGCCGGCGGCCCAATTGTCTTCGAGGTGACGGATGTGCCGGGTACCGGGGATCGGCACGACGTTCTTGGACAGAACCCAGGCGAGGCTGACCTGCGCCGGCGTGACGCGCAACCGTTCCGCGACGTCCTCAATCGCGCGGCGGCGCTGCGCGTTGGCGGCGATCGCGTCCGCCTGGAAACGCGGATGGATGTGCCGACGGTCATTGGCCTCGGTAGGTTGCGCACCCGCCAGGAAGCCGCGGCCCAGCGGGCTATAGGCGACGAACCCAATGCCCAGTTCGCGCGCGCTGGGCAGGATCTCCGCCTCTACCTCGCGCGTCCACAGCGAATATTCGCTCTGCAGCGCGGCAATTGGGGTGATCGCATAAGCGGCGCGAAGCTGTGTGGCGCTCACTTCCGATAGGCCGACGCCGCCGATCTTGCCCTCGTCCCGCAGGCGACCGAGTTCGCCGACGGACTCCTCGATCGGCGTGTTGGGATCGACACGGTGCAGGTAATAGAGGTCGATCTGCTCGACGTTCAGGCGATGAAGGATCGCCTCCACCGCCTCGCGCGCGGACACCCGCTGGCCATCGCTGCCACGGCGATGCGTGAACTTGCTGGCGATGACGAGGCCGTCGCGGCGGTCGGCGATCGCCCGTCCGAGCAGCTCCTCATTGTGCCCGTTGCCATAGCCGGTCGACGTGTCAAAGAAGGTGACACCGAGCGCGATCGCGCGGTGCAACGTGCGGATCGACTCGGCTTCGTCGGCCTGCCCATAGGCATGCGACAGGCCCATCGCGCCGAAGCCTTGAGCGCTTACCGTCAGCGTTCCGATCCTGGCCAATGCTGTGCTCCCGTTTTTGGTCGGGCCCGTTGTGGATCCGGCGCACGATTTGCTGCGACGCAGGAAAACTTCAGGTCGATCTAGAATCCCTACTTATCCTATAGGAATAGTGGAGTACATACTCGCATCCTCAATGGGAGCGAGGGAATCTATGAAGCTGGCCACTCAGGGAGGGCGCTGGAGCGTGGTGCGTGCACTGCTGGCGGGTGCGTCGCTGTTGGCGTTGCCAACGCTGGCGCGCGCACAGGACGCGGTCGCGATCGGCAACGATCGCGGCGAGGATGTGGTGGTCACCGCACGGCGACGAGCTGAGAACATTCAGGACGTTCCGATCTCCGTGCAGGCGATCAGCGGCGAGACGTTGCAGCGCAAGGGGACGATTGACCTGCAAAGCCTGATCGACCAGACACCCGGCCTGAATTCCACCGGCGGCAATCCGCGCAACTTCTCGATCACGATCCGCGGCATCGGCTATGCGCCGACCGCCGCGGACGGCCTCGACAATGCGATCGGCGTCTATTTCGACGGCGTGTACCAGGCGCGGCCCGGTCAAGTCCTCCAGGATCTGGTCGACGTGCAGAGCTTCGAGGTGCTGCGCGGCCCACAGGGCACGCTGTTCGGCCGCAATGCCGCGGCCGGCGCGCTCAACATCACCTTCAACAAGCCCAGCTTCACGTCCAGCCAGACATTCGAAGCGTCGTACGGCCGGTATAATTTCGCGCAGGGTAAGGCGATCGTCACTGGTCCGATCACCGAAAACATCGCCTTTCGCACCGCAGCCTTCGCCACCTATGCCGATGGCTGGATATCGACGCCGCTTCGTCCCGCCTTTGCACGCGCGGCGCGCGACAAGGGCATCTATGCTCCCACCGCGACCACCGAGGACACGACTGCCGGCACGTGGCGCTGGGGTGTCCGCCAGCAGTTCCTGCTCGAGGCAGATGATCTCAGCGTTAACCTGTCCGGCGACGTGAATGTGGAACGCGACAGTTCGTCAGGCTTCAGTTCCGGCGGCGGCGTTGCGGAGGTGTTCGGACCCGGCAATTGGGGCATCAACACGACGGCGGCGCAGCAGGCGCGCGTCACGACGGCGCTGCGTGCGCTTGGCCAGATCGAGAACTTCGGCGGGGTGCGCAACTGGACGCCGACCGTCGATCCGCGGTCGACCGTTACCAACAACTATAATCAGACGCGCACCACCAATGCCGGCGTGTCGCTGACCGCCGATTACGATTTCGGCGGCGTGACGCTGACGTCGATCACCGCATGGCGGCACTGGAGTTTCGACCCGCCGCAGGACAGCGACAGCACGCCGATCGACATCTACCAGAACATGGCAATCAGCAAGAGCAACCAGTTCAGCCATGAAGTTCGCTTCGCGTCGGACAAGAGCGGTCCGATCGAATGGCAGGTCGGCGGCTTTCTCTATTACTCCAAGCTGAAGGACCATTACGTCATCCACCAGTTCGGGGCGGACGTGATACCCTGGTACAACGCCTACAACACGCTGGCTAGCGCCGCCTTCACGCCGATCCCGCTGTCTTTGCGGCAGCAATTGACCGGTGCGCAGATCATAGAGAACACCACCGTCGAGAACCGCAATGCGGCGATCTACGGCCAGGCGACATGGCACATCAGCGATGCGTTGGATCTGACCGGTGGCCTGCGCTACACTTATGATCGCAAGAACGGCAGCAGCCCGGTGGACACCAGCCAGCTTCCCACCGCATTGCCGGCCGGCATCACCAATGCGCAGCTGAACGCCTTCTACAACGCCATCGATGCCGTGCAGCGGAACCCCGGTCTTGTTTATCGGGTACCCGGCTATCCGACGAGCGTGGCCACCAGCGGCTATCCTGTCGATATATCCACGTCGGACGACAACCTGTCGGGTACCGCCAGCCTGTCGTACAAGATCACGCCGAATCTCACGACCTATGTGACTTATGCGACGGGCTTTCAGGCTGGCGGGCTGGACTTGAACAATCGTTCGCTCTCGCCCAACGCACCGCCTGTGCAGCCGACCACGACGTCGAACATCGAGGCGGGTGTAAAAGGCTCCTTGTTCAACCGCTGGGTGACCTTTGCCATCGCCGCCTACGAGGAGAAGCTGGAAGGTTTCCAAACCTCCATTTCCTTCATCTTGCCCGATGGGACGGCGCAGCGCGGTGCCACCAACGTCGGTGACATTCGCGCGCGCGGCGTGGAGTGGAGCCTGGCTGCGCGGATCGGATCCGGCATCCGATTGACGTTCGACGGCAATTACAACGACGCTGTCTATACGCGCGCGCCCTCGCTGCCGGCACCCGCGGAACTGAGTTACAATGGGATCGCCAACATTGATGCCGAGGGGCAGCGCGCGCCTTACGCGCCTAAATGGGCGCTCTCGCTGACTCCGTCTTGGGATGCGCGCATTTCGGACAATGCCGAATTCTACAGTTACGCCCAGTATTCCTTCACCAGCGGCTATGGCACGGGGGTGACCCAGTCGATCTATACGCAGGTGCCAAGCCAACATAACCTGAACCTGCGGGCAGGCGTGCGGCTGGAGAACGACAGGTACGACGTTTCGCTTTATGCCAACAACGCTACCAACGAGCGGAACATCATTTCACTGGCATTGTTGGCAGCCCCGGCCGGCGCAGGCGTGACCGCGTATCTCGGCCGCACGGTGAATTATAATCAACCGGCGCGGTACGGACTGACGGTGCGGGCAAGATACTGAGTAGGCACGCGGTCGCAACGATGCGGACGCGCTAGATCAGCTTGGCAGCGATCGGCCGCAAGGCGGTCCAGAAAACGGGCAGCAGGTCACTCGGTTGTCTGTAGTGCGGCTTGAGCGGATCCACGAATGGCCGGTGTCGGCGTAACCGGACGTTTCCTGTCGCGGTGCCGAACGGCAGAAAAGTCCCAGTTCACGTCGCTCCAGGACGCAACCTAGGCTCCGCGGTACATGACAAATCGAACATGAACAGGTGGCCGCTTTCGGGAAGCGCAAATTGGCTCGTAAATGGCAGCTAGTGGGTCGTGACCCCTGAGCGGTCGATCGCAGCTTGGCCATTTCGATCCTTCTCCGGGGTCGTTGCAATCTTTCAACCCGCTGCCTTTGGAGCCTCGAGGCTTTCCGTTTCTTCGTCTCGACCAACCATTACGGGAAAAAGGGGCTGAAGGGCGAGGTTAGCTTGATCGGCGGCTCGATATTCCCGTCACGGGTTCGCCTGTGGGAACGGCAAGCACCGGCACAGCCGGCGACATCGCTCTGCCTGCTCCAATCCTCGAGCCGAACGTATGTCCTACTGCTTTGAGGAAGCGCCTATATTTACCAGGTTGTTGTCGCTGCTGGCGACCGGCTATGAACATCCTGTCGCCTTGGCGACAGCTCCCATGATGTACCGAGAATGATGATGACCACCGAGACCAACACCGTCGAACTTGCAACCGAGCTGACCATTGCATGGCTTGGAAATCCTAACACCCGTACGTCGGCTGATGATGTTCCCGCATTTTTGAAGTCGATGTATGAGGCCGTCACGAGCCTCCGCTCTGACCCGGGCGAGGTCGCGAGCAATGAGGATCCCGCTGAATACATCCCGGCGGTGTCGGTCCGTAAGTCACTGGCGAGCCGCGACCACATCATTTCGATGATCGACGGCAAGCCTTACAAGACGTTGCGCCGTCATCTGGCAACCAATGGCCTGACGCCTGAGGAATATCGCGCGCGTTATAACCTGAAGCCCGACTATCCGATGGTCGCTGAGGCCTATAGCGAGAGCCGTCGTGCGATGGCGCACAAGATCGGGCTTGGTCGCAAGACCGGCGCCGGAGCCAATGCCTCTGCGCCTGCTCCGGACGCAGCAAAGCCCAAGCGCGCCAGCAAAGCCGCTGCGGCCGCTGACGCAGAATAACAAGATACCGCACTCGGAGCCCCCTCGGCAACCAGACCCGATGGAGCGCGCTTTTCGTCAGGGCAGGCATGCCTGTCCTGACGAAGGGGAGGCCGGTTTTCTCATAATGACCGGACCAAGGACGGGCTGAAGCTGACCTTGATCCAGACCGTCATAACCGAGGTACTCTTCAGAAGGGGCAGCTCAAAAAACGATATTCATGTGCATAAAGCCGCAAATATCTCCACCGCATGTATGTCAAATCCCACACAAAACGCGCGACAGCCTCAGCGGCGTTATGATTATGATAAACAATTCAATGGGTTAGGATCATGTGCCATAATCTTTGGAGAGGCGGCAAGAGCGTTTAGTATCGGCACAGGGAGTACTGGAGGTCTGACGTGCTACGCAGTGAAGGTGCAGTTGATCTTTATGCCGTCGGGGCAGAAGAACAGGATATTCTAGATTGTCTCGGCACCGCAAGGCAGGCGCTGTCCTATTTCGATGCCCCTTTATTGTCTGATTTGGGCCAGTTTGACGATCCGGATCAAGCAAAACGTCATCTAGCTATTATTGTTAAAGCCCTAGAGATCGCAACTAGTGCTATGAACAAGATTTACAAATCTACCCCTCTTGGGTTGCAACTTGGTAATTGATAGGTGATTGGGCAGCTCCACCAGCAATAACAGTTGTTAGGTTGTGGACTCATAAGCAGGCGTCAGGGCCGAAACGCTTCGCTAGCCGCATGAGACGGTAGATCAGCAGATGCATTTTTGAGGGTTATTCGGTGCGGCCGAAACACCAATCCCATGGCTTAATCATGAGCAGATTTATGGCCGGAGCCAGAACTTAAATCTTCGGTCATGGATTTAGTTGATAGAGTTTCTCAATTGCTACCGAGAAGCGGCAAGCCGTTTCATAGAAGGTCTCCCCCGCCACGGCCGGGCGTAGGTGAAGCGAACCGGAATTTGAGGCCGGCAAAACGGTATCGCCGCTTCTAGCGCAGGTGAGCTTGCCCAATAAGATGGGCGATAGGGCGCCTTTTCGCGAAATACGTGAAGGTATCATCTCATGGGATCGCAGCAGCAATCGTTTGTACAGCGAGCCTTAATGATGCTTTGGCATATCGGATACACCGGCCACCGATGATCGGGTGCCGTGCACAGGAAGTAAGTATGCGCCGTACCTTATTACCTTCGATTTTGTTGCCGCTGCTATGCCTCGGGGCTCCTCTTCAAGCCCAGGGCACCGTTGAAACGGACAGCGACTATCTCCAGCACCGCGCGGCGACGTTGAAGGACCGCATCGATATCGCGGTCAAAGAGCATCACCTGACCGGTAAGAAGGCTGCGAAGCTGCGTCTCGCCGTTGGCAAAGTGCAGACGGAAGCCGGTCATCTTCAAACGGTGAATGGCACTATCAGTCGGCCAGATACCGATCGAATGAACCAGAAGCTCACCGACGTTGAGCGGACACTGACTCACCAACCCTGATCGCGTCGCGGGCGCGGCGTAAGCTGCGCCCCCTCCCAAATGGTGGCCAATTAACCAAGGTGTTCCCGTTCTCGATGGTTTCCGGGACACCTTCCGGCCTAGCGAGCGGCAGCTAACCGCTGCGGGCTGCTGATAGTAGCTGGGGGAAAGTCCCCATCCGGGCCGTTCTATGCGCCTGCACATGCTGGCCAATAATGGTCTATTTGCCTGAACAAACGGCGGGTTTCGGGGATCGTCCTAAAGGCGCTGAATGGCCGGAAGTGGGTCGTCTTCTCAGCGATAGGGCACGGCGGTTGCCCGCCCATAAGCACACGAACCTTACGTCGCTACGCGCATTCGATACCCGACGCTCGTTCAGGAAGCTGACCCAGGTATAGGTGATGGTAACGTATTGATTACGAACGCTCCTTTCGAGTGGGCCCTCGCTACCTATATGGCCGCGATGAATATCGCGTTTCTCTTCATCGCAGAGGCTTATCAAGCTTATCATGGGGCAGCTGTCGCCTTTGAGCTGCTCCAGCGGCCGGAGGTAAGCGTGACCTTCTACTACAACGACCCGGAGGTTCCCCATCACCTTGAGCGCATCAGGCGCGCCTATGGAGTGCCGCCTGTAGCCTATGTCCGCCTTGCCCGGAGCATCAAGACCAAGGCGGTGCAAGCTATGCGTGTGTTTGGTCTGGATAAAGAAGCAGTCCTTCGGTCAAACGAAGCCCAACTTGCGCTCCATGACGCTGTGGTGTCGCTTGAGGATACCGCGGAGATCCTGTTTGGCGACAAACCAGCGCCCGAACGCCCCGCCCGCATCTTGATCGTTCATGGCGCTGGCGACCGATACGTGCCGTCTATGCCCCGCCGGGCTCGGTTCGACTTCATCATAGTCCAGGGCGAGAAAATGAAGCAGCGCTTCCTCGACATGGGTATTGCCCGCGTCGGCCGGATTACCGCGCCAGGCTACCCAAAGCTGGACACCAGCCGGCGTCTGGTAGCAGCCGCACGGCCCTTGTTTGCAAATGACCGGCCAATTGTTCTTTATAATCCTCACAAGGTGCGCGGGCTTCAGTCGTGGAGCAGCTTCATCAAACCCATGCTGCGCGATTTCGCCGCGCAACAGGACTACAATCTGATTGTGGCGCCTCACGTTAAGATGTTTCGGAGGCGCTCGAAATATGCTCGCAACCGCTGGCGTAGCCGAAGCACGGCAACGATCCTGATAGACCCAGAGTCTGACCGATCGGTAGACAACAGCTACACCACTGCCGCGGATATTTACGTCGGCGACGTTAGCAGTCAGGTTTATGAGTTTCTCGCCCAGCCAAGGCCGTGTGTGTTTCTGAATCCCCATAAGGTCGATTGGGGCAACGATCCACACTTCAAATTCTGGCATCTTGGTGAAGTTATTGAACGACCCGATGACTTGATGGCGGCTATAAATAGAGCCACTGAACGACACCCCGCATATTTGCAAAAACAGCGTGAACTTACCAGAAGCTCGTTAGGAGATACATCAGCGGGAGCTGCATCCCGTGCCGCGTCCGACATTATTGCATTCCTTGACAAAGGAGCGGGAGCGGCGGGCTGTTCGTGGTCCGCTTCCCCTTATTAACCACGGAAAGCAGACGTTCCGCTCGGCCTCCCGAATCAAGCCAACCAGACAGCTTTGCGGAACACCCACGAGCCTCGAACACCGAGATGAATGAGCGACCGGAGTCGGGAGGCGGCAGGGCGCCCGCAGCGACCGTATTTGGGTCCTTCGTCCCAGCATCAGCTGATCACAGCATTTTGCAGCACCGATCGCGACTCAAACCATCGTCACAGCGGCATAGCCGCTGCCGGCGCAGCATGTAGCCGTTCGATGTCGGCACGTGGAGGCGCACCGAACAGTCGCCTGTATTCGCGGCTGAATTGCGATGGGCTCTCATAGCCGACGGCAAAGCCTGCGGTGCTCGCCGTGGCGCCCTCGGCCAGCATCAGGCGTCTGGCCTCCTGCAACCGCAGCTGCTTCTGATATTCCAGCGGGGTCATGCGGGTGATAGCCTTAAAGTGTGCGTGGAGAGAGGAGGAACTCATCCCGGCCTCGGCTGCGACGTCGTCAATGCGGATCGGCGCATCGAAACGCCGGCGGATGGCGGCAATCGCGCGGCTGACCTGATTGAGATGGCTGCCAGCGGTTGCGACGTGACGAAGCATCGGACCGTGCGGTCCGGTGAGCAGACGATAGTGGATCTCGCGCTCGATCAGTGGTGCGAGCGCACGGATCGTGTCGGGTCGGTCGAGCAGCCCGACCAGCCGGCATGCCGCGTCGATCAGGTCGGGATCGCCTGGGTAGACGCCAAGCACCGGCAGATCCGTACGGACCACCCCGCCGCCCTCGCTCGCCATGGGATCGGCCAGCATCGCGGCATCGAGATCGATCTTGCAGCAGAGATAGGGTCGCTCGGGGCTCGCATCGAGTACATGACCGACCAGTGGCAAGTCGACCGAGACCAAGAGGTAATGGGCCGCATCATAGACGACGCTGTGCTCGCCGATCGACACCCGTTTCGACCCCTGGGCTATTATGCAAATAGAGGCCTCGTAGACGGCAGGCGTGGGGGTGCTCGGCGCGTCGGCCCGGATCAGCGACACACGCGGCATCGCCGTGCTGCAAATGCCTGTTCCCACGACGTGTCGATCGATGAGGGTGGAGAGTTCGGCGATCCGGTCCATACCTACGATCCTTCCCTACTCGCGGGCTATGAGCAATCGCCCGGCATCGATTCTGGAGGATCGTGCAAGCCATCCGGGCGATCGCTCTACCGCCTGAGACGGGCGATCGCCCATCTGCGTCCGGTCACCACAACGGAAGGACCGCATCATGGCAGGAATTATCGACAAGGTCGTCCTCATCACCGGCGCGTCGAGCGGGATCGGCGAGGCAACTGCGCGCGAATTGGCTGCGGTCGGTGCCCGGCTGTTCATCGGCGCGCGTCGCGGAGAGCGTCTGAAGGCGCTGGCGGAGGAACTAGGCGAGACCGTCGCCTGGCGCGAACTCGACGTCACTGACGGCGCCGACTTCGACGCCTTCGTCGAGGCCGCTGAAGCACGGTTCGGACGCGTCGACGTGCTGGTCAACAATGCGGGTGTGATGCCGCTCTCGCCGCTCGGTGCACTCAAGCGCGACGAGTGGAAGCGGATGGTCGACGTCAACATCCACGGCGTCCTCAACGGCATCGCCGCGGTCCTGCCGCGGTTCGTGGCTCAGCGGAGCGGCCATGTCGTCAATGTCGCCTCGGTCGCCGCGCACATGGTGATGCCGACTGCCGCGGTTTATTGCGCCACCAAACATGCCGTGCGCGCCATCACCGAGGGGTAGCGGCAGGAGCATGACGAGGT
The DNA here is from genome assembly GCF_009789535.1 of Sphingomonas carotinifaciens. Taxonomy (NCBI): domain Bacteria; kingdom Pseudomonadati; phylum Pseudomonadota; class Alphaproteobacteria; order Sphingomonadales; family Sphingomonadaceae; genus Sphingomonas; species Sphingomonas carotinifaciens. The sequence continues at coordinate 1,538,638 of NZ_WSUT01000005.1, forward strand.
CCGTTCGACGTTGATCTCGCCGGGCGTGGTCGCCACCGAGCTGGGCCATGACATCACCAATCCTGAGGTTGCGGCGGCACTCACCGGATGGCGCAAGAAGTCGCTGACGCCGGACGCGATCGCGCGAGCCGTTCGCTATGCCATCGAACAGCCGGAGGGTGTCGACATCAATGAGGTGATCGTTCGCCCGACCGCAGCGGACATGTGAGTGCTTGGGCGTGCCGGTGCCGAAGCGGGGACACCCAAACGACGGGTTCATACACATTGACGAGCGCTGAGATCAGTTAGCCAGGAGGGGATCGAAACGACTGGGGTTCGGTCATGATCGCATAGGAGGCCATTGCGGCCGTCAACGCGCCACCAGCATCTATTCTAGATCGGTTCAACCGACCATGAATGTGGCCGAACGCCGGACCGTAACGGCAGCTTGTCCGTTCAGCGTTCCTGATCTTGCACTGTTTGATGGATATCGCCGACCATGCCCAACCATTCCGCATCGCCCATATTGCAGCCCGTCCAGATCGGTGACCTGTCGCTGCGCAACCGCATCGTCATGGCGCCGTTAACGCGCAGCCGTTCGAACGACGACGGGATCCCGCCCGCTTTCGCCGCAGACTATTACGCACAGCGCGCTGACGCCGGGATCATCATAAGCGAAGCGACCAACGTATCTCCCCAGGCGGTCGGCTATGCGTTGACACCGGGCATCTGGAACGACCAGCAAATCGAGGCGTGGCGCCCGATCGTGCAGGCTGTCCATGATCGTGGTGGCGTCATGTTTCTTCAGTTGTGGCATACTGGGCGCATCTCGCATCCGGACCTACAGGGCGGAAAGCCGCCGGTCGCGCCGTCGGCCATCAAGCCGGTCGGACAGGCGTTCACCAAGGATGGGATGAAGGACCACGTCACGCCGCGAGCCTTGGAAACGGACGAGATCCCTGGCATCGTCGAGGATTATCGTCGCGCCGCCATTAACGCCAAGGCAGCGGGATTCGATGGGGTCGAAGTTCATTCGGCGAATAATTATCTGCTTGAGCAGTTCGTCCGCGACAGCACCAACCGGCGAACCGACCGCTATGGCGGGTCAATTGAAAACCGTCTGCGCTTCCCCCTCGAGGTCGTCGATGCGGTCGTCGGCGTTTGGGGCGCAGGGCGTGTCGGCATCCGATTGTCGCCGGCGACGACAATGCCCGGCGAGACGCCGCTCGACAGCACCGTGATGGAAACCTTCGGCACCTATGTTGATGCGCTGTCTCAGCGCGGCCTACTCTATGTCCACGACATCGAGGGCGTGACGCAGCAGACACGTGACGCAGATGGCGTCGACTTTGCTGCGCTGCGCAAGCGCTTCAAAGGGGCTTATATCGCGAACAACCAGTACACGCTTAAGCTGGCCGAGGAGGTTCTTGAGCGTGGCGATGCCGACCTGTTCAGCATGGGGCGGCCCTTCATTGCCAACCCAGATCTTGTTGATCGCCTGCGCACAGGTGCGCCGCTTGCAGAAGCGCCAAAAGAATATTGGTATGGCGGCGGGTCGGTCGGCTATTCCGACTGGCCGACGATGCGCGGAAATCCGGATCGCGGCTGAGCCAGCCCCCACATCAGAGCCAGCCGTAGGATCGAGCTCATACCGCAGGTTAATCGCGATGAGGCCTCCGGGTGTCGGTGAGCGAGGTCGGGGTTGTGGCCACCGTCGGCGCAGGGGCGATCGCAAGTCCAGCCGCCGCGCCGACAGTGCTGCCATTGGCGCTGCTTCTCTAAATTTTTCCTCGGCAAGCTGCCGTGCGGTTCGGCGGGGAGAGCGCCTATGACGCAGTCCCCGCTTCGGACATTAATGGGGGTCCGAAGTTGGAGCTCCGAAGATGACACCTGAATGTCCGGGATTGGGTGATTGTGTTGAAAAAGGCCGTCTTGCAGTAGTGTCGCTGGTCTGATTCAATCTTCGCGAGGTGAGCGGAGACGGGCCGATGATGGGCGAGCGGACGGTAGCGCAGGAGGCGCTGTTCTACAGCTTCAACCTTGAGCGGCACGTGCCGGCGGACCATTTGCTGCGCTCGATAGACCGGTTCGTGGATCTGTCGGGCATTCGCGAGGAGCTGAAACCCTTCTACAGTGAAACGGGTCGCCCCTCGATCGATCCGGAGCTGATGATCCGGATGCTCATCATCGGCTATTGCATGGGTATCCGGTCCGAGCGGCGGCTGTGCGACGAAGTGCATCTGAACCTGGCCTATCGCTGGTTCTGCCGGTTGGGGCTGGAGGGCGACGTGCCTGACCATTCGACCTTCTCGAAGAACCGGCACGGACGCTTTCGCGACAGTGACCTGTTGCGCCGGTTGTTCGAGACGACGGTCGCACGCTGCATGACCGAAGGCCTGGTGGGCGGCGAAGGGTTTGCGGTCGACGCCAGCCTGATTCGCGCCGATGCCAATCGCCAGACCGGCGGTCCGGGCAGCGACGGCGTGCCGCCGGACGCCGACAGTCGTGCGGTACGCGAGTATCTGGCCGTTCTCGACGATGCCGCGTTCGGCGCAGCGACACCGGTAGTGCCTAAGTATCTGGCGCCGGCCGATCCGGCATCGCGCTGGACCAGCGCGCATCGCGGGCCGGCCTTCTACGCCTACTCGACCAACTACCTTATCGACCTCGACCACGCCGTCATCATGGACGTGGAAGCGAGCACCGCCGTGCGCCAGGCCGAGGTGACCGCGTGCAAGCGCATGATCGCGCGGGTGCAGGACCGCTTCGGCGTCTGGCCCGAGCGACTGGCGGCGGACACCGCTTACGGCTCGGCGGAGATGCTCGCCTGGCTGGTCCACGAACGTGACATCCAGCCCCACATCCCGGTGTTCGACAAGTCGGCCCGCCGCAACGGCACTTTCGAACGCGATGCCTTCACCTACGACCATGATGACGACAGCTACGTCTGCCCTGGCGGCAAGCGCCTGAGGCCCAGGAACCGCAACTTCGCGACCGCCCGGGGCGACGTCGGCCAGGACGGCTTCATCCGCTATCGCGCGCGACAGCAGGACTGCGGCGGCTGCGCCCTGCGGGAACGCTGCACGCCCAACATGCCGGCGCGAAAGGTCACCCGCTCGATCCACGAAGGGGCTCGCGACTTGGCCCGCGATATCGCCACCACTGACGCCTACGTCACATCTCGCCGTCAGCGAAAGAAGGTCGAGATGCTGTTCGCGCACCTCAAGCGCATCCTGAAGCTCGACCGGTTGCGCCTGCGCGGTCCAAACGGTGCAAGAGACGAGTTCCACATGGCGGCCACCGCCCAGAACCTCCGCAAGATGGCAAAGCTCATCCCGATACCGGCGCAGCCACTGCCCGCCTGAGCCGGTCAGCCCTGTACCGCCCGACTCAGCTGCAACTCGTCGCCCGGCCCAACGCCCACTTCTTCAACACAATCGGGTCACTCTTGCCAGTGAGCCGACGCTTCGCCCTTCGAACGAGCCAATGACTCATGCTAGCGATCGCGTGGAGTCAGCGCCGGCCCCGCCTCTCAAGTTACCTTATCGAGGGTTATTGGCAGATCGCGAACACGGGTGTTGGTGGCATCATAGATCGCGTTGGCAACCGCTGCGGCGACGCCGGTTATGCCGATCTCGCCGATTCCGTGTGCGCCCATCGGGGCATGGGGATCGGGAATGTCGGTCCAGATCACGTCGATTTCGGCACGTCGAGATGAACCGGCAAGTGATATTCGGCAAGGCTGGGATTCATGATCCGACCGTTGCGTTCGTCGAACTGTGTCTCCTCCATCAGCGCCATGCCCAGTCCCATGATGATGCCACCGCGGAACTGGCTGCGGGCTGTCTTCGGGTTGAGGATGCGGCCGCAATCGAACGAGCCCAGGAACCGGCTGACGCGCGTCTCGCCGGTGACGGCGTTGACGCGCACTTCGCAGAACAGCGCGCTGTGCGAGTGCATCGACCAATGCATCAGTTCGAGAGGGGCCGACCCCGCCTTGGTCGCCGATATGCTGTCCCGCTGCGACCGGCCGAGGATCGAGGCATAGCTCTCGTGGCGGCCCGGATCGGTGAGGCTGGCAAGACCACCATCGAGACAGCCAACCTCTTCCGACGACAAGCCAGCGAGCGGGGAATCGTTGCCGGCCAGCTTGATAAGATCGCCGACCAGCGCGCCGTGAGCGGCGATTACCGCGGCGCCGATCGCGGCGGTCTGCTGCGAGCCTCCGGCCATGATCGCACCGGGGATGGCGCTGTCGCCATAGCCCACTTCGACTTGGTCCATCGGCAGGCCCAACCGTTCGGCCGCAACGATCGCGGTGGTTGTGGACGTGCCCATCCCCATTTCGGCTGCCGCGACCTCGACCAGCGCCTTCACCTCGGCGCCGTCGCGGGTCAGCGTGATGCGCGCCTCCGCGCCGGGCATGCGATAATAGGGGTAGGTGCCGGTCGCGCAGCCGACGCCGATGCGCCATTCACCGTCACGCCGCGTGCCGCGCGGAGGCCGCGCGTGCCAGCCGAAGCGTTCAGCCCCGTCGCGCCATGCCTGGGCGATGTGGCGCGAGGAGAAGGGCAGACCGGAGGTGGGATCCTTCTCAGGTTCGTTGCGCAGGCGCAGCTCCACGGGGTCGATCCCCAGTTCCACCGCCAGTTCATCGATTGCAGATTCGAGCGCGAAGGTGCCGACGGCCTCGCCGGGCGCGCGCATGAAGGTGTTGGCGAGCATGTTCATTCGCGCCACCTCTACCTTCAGCAGGATGTTGGGCGCGGCATAGGCGGCCTGGGTGCCGAGGATGAACGGCTCGGGCATGCTGTTGTGCGGCGTCATCACCGAAAGGCCGGTATGGATCAGCGCCATGAACCGCCCGTCCGCGTCGGCGCCGATGGCCACGCGCTGCTCGGTCAGCGTCCGGCCGCCGACCACGCGATAGACGCCCTCGCGCGACAATGCGATCCGAACCGGACGGCCAGAAAGCTTCGCGGCCGCGGCGCCGATGACCTGATGGTCCCATAATCCCTTGCTGCCGAAACCACCGCCCACGTAGGGCGAGGTGAGTCGCACCTTTTCGGTCGCAAGGCCGAACGTGTCCGCCATCGTTTGCGCCTGTTGCGTCACCATCTGGCTGGCGTCGTGGATTACCAGCTCATCGCCGACCCAGGCAATGGTGGCGGCGTGAGGCTCGATCGGATTGTGGTTGTGGCGCGGCGTGCGGTAGACGCGGTCGACTTTGTGCGGGGCCGCGGCGAACGCCTTCTCGGCGTCGCCGACCTCCTTCAGCAACGGCTGCCCCATGAACAGCCCCTGCTCGATGCCATTCGCTTTTGCAGCCGCGAGCGTTGAGCTGCCCCCTTCTGAGTGGTCCATCGACTATGACAGTCTGGATCGAGGAAGGGACGACGAATGCCTGCCAAGAAGCACAAGCCCGAAGAGATCATCGGCAAGCTGCGTGAGGTTGAGATCATGCTGGGCCAGGGCGGCACGACTGCCGAGGCATGCCGGCGCATCGCAGTCAGCGAGCAGACCTACTACCGTTGGCGCAAGGAGTATGGTGGTCTGAAGACGGATCAGGCGCGACGGATGAAGGACCTGGAGAAGGAGAACCTTCGGCTGCGCCGCGCGATCTCGGACCTGACGTTGGACAAGCTGATCCTGCAGGAGGCGGCGCGGGGAAACTTCTAAGCCCCGCACGGCGCCGGCGGTGCATCGACCATGTGCGGGAGGTGCTGGATGTGTCCGAGCGACGGGTGTGCCGCGTGCTTGGCCAGCATCGGTCGACGCAGCGCAAAGTGCCGTGTGGGGCAGATGACGAGGAGGCGCTGACGGACGACATCGTCGCGCTGGCCAAGCAGTACGGGCGCTACGGCTATCGCCGGGTAACCGCACTGCTGCATGCGGCCGGCTGGTCGGTGAACCACAAACGGGTGGAGCGGATCTGGCGACGCGAGGGGCTGAAGGTGCCCCAGCGGCAGCCGAAACGCGGTCGGCTGTGGTTGAACGATGGCTCGTGTATTCGGCTGCGACCGGAGTATCCGGGGCATGTCTGGGCGTACGACTTTGTAGAGGCGAGGACGCACGACGGACGCAAGTTCCGCATCCTCACGATCATCGACGAGGCCAGCCGCGAGTGCCTGGCGCTGGTGGTCGCGCGCCAGCTCCGCCACGAAGATGTGCTGGCGGCCCTGGCCGAGCTGTTCATCGATCGGGGACCGCCTGCGCATATCAGGTCGGATAACGGCAGCGAATTCATCGCCACCGCCGTCCAGAAATGGCTGGAGCAGATCGGGGTGAAGACGCTCTACATCACGCCTGGCTCGCCGTGGGAGAATGGCTACAACGAGAGCTTCAACGGCTCGCTTCGTGACGAGTTGCTCAACGGCGAGATCTTCTACAGCCTTGCCGAGGCCAAAGTGCTGATCGAGGCCTGGCGGCGCCACTATAACACTGTCCGTCCGCACAGCAGCCTCGGCTACCGGCCACCAGCCCCGGAAGCGGCGACACCGCCATTGCCGGCCTCCGGTTCCGCTTCGCTCCACCTCCGACCGGCAATGGCGGCGGAGACGACGATGCACTAACTATTGAACCGGACCACCCAGTGGGGGCTGCTCACCTCGCGCTTGCGAAGAGGCGGCCGGCGCAAAGACCGGAAACGACCGCACGTTCAGTTGGAGACGACGATGAAGCGCCTGCCGAAAGGGGTTGCAATCGCGGCCATGACGATGCCGGGAATCGCCTTGGGGCAGACCCAGCCCACGCCCGTCCAACAGCTTCCGGTCTCGCCCGCTGCCCCGGTCGATCAGCAGGGGATCGTTCCAGCCCCCGGTGCCGCACCCGCTGGCAGCTATCCCGAAGCAGCCTTGGGCTATGGCGCCAAGGCCGGACCACGATTCCACCTGGCACGCTGGGCAGAGGACTGGTCATTCCTGCGCGACCGGTCGAAACGCACGGGCCCTTTCGATGCGCTCAAGTTCATCCCGTTCGACGAGGGTGGCGACATCTATCTGACACTCAGCGACGAGCAACGTCTGCGCCACGATACCATCACGAGTCCGGGCCTGCGTGCCGGGCGCGATACTAACGCGATCCTGCTGCGCAACGTCGTTGGTGCCGACCTGCACATCGGCAAGAACTTCCGCGCCTATGGCGAGCTTGCGAGCGGCGTGCAGGAAGGCGGCTATTTTGGTGCGGTCACGCCCGTCCAGCGCAACGACCTGCTCGTCCAGCAACTCTTCGCCGAAGTGAAGGGAAATGTCGGCGGCATGAACGCCGGCATCCGCGTCGGCCGGCAGGACTTCCAGGACGGCCCGATCCAGCTGGTCAGCATCCAGGAAAACCCCAACATCCGCATCACCTTCGATGGCGTGCGCGCCTATGCGACGGGCAGGCGGGCGCGCATCGGCGTGTTCGACCTGCACTATACCCGGCTCGGGCTCGACGCGTTTGACGATCCGACCGACAAGAGCCGGCGCTTCTCGGGCGTCACCGGCAGCGTCGTCGTCCCCACGAATGCGTTCGGCAGTTCGAAACTCTATCTCGATCCGTTCTTCTATTATCTGCGCAACCGCAACCAGCGCTGGGGCGCCACTGTGGCGCGCGAGGAACGCCGGTTCTGGGGGGTGCGGCTGTGGGGCGATATCGGACCCATCAATGTCGACGTGAGCGCCAACCATCAGTCCGGCACCTATGACGGACGTGCCGTATCGGCCTATCAAATTTTCGCCGCGCAGACCTTCGCGCTTGGCAAGCCGACCCCGACCGCCACGCGGATCGGCTGGCGGGCCGACATTAGCTCGGGGGGCGGTGCGTTCGGGACGGGCACGCTGCACAATGCCAGCCAGTTGTTCGGGACAGCCCCCTATTTCAGCTACGGCATCTTTGTCGGCCCGACCAACTATCTGGACGTCGCGCCGACCGTCAGCTTTACGCCGTTGAAGGGCGTGCGCGTCCTCACCGAGCTCGCATTCGTGTGGCGCAACGACGAACACGATGCGGTCTACAGCGGAGTCGGCAACGCCTATGCGGGCACGCAGAACGTGGCCGGCCACGACGTCGCACAGTTGGGCCGACTAAATGCCGTCTGGTCTGCCACGCCGAATCTGTCGTTCACGCTTCGGGCAGAATATCTCCGCGCGGGAAATGTATTGACGCGCGCCGGCTATGCGGACTCGCTGTTTACCGGAGTATGGACGACCTTCCGTTTTTGAAAACGGATCGATCCAAGGTCTGTCAACGCCGAGTCCGAATGCTCCGATGTGAATACCAAGCTTCAGCCTGAGTAGCCCCTAGTTTTCTAGACGCCTTCCGCCTTTGAAACCTGCTGCCGTTCGAACGCGACGGGCGACAGCATCCCGTTCCTGACCCGCTTGCGTACAGGGTTGATAGAACATCTCGACGTATTCGAACGCGTCCTGCCGGGCTTCCTCACGGGTTTTATTGGTGCAGCGCCGGATGCGCTCACGCTTGAGCAAGGAGAAAAAGCTCTCGGCGACGGCATTGTCATGACAGTTGCCGCGTCGGCTCATCAAGTGCTCAAGATTGTGAGCCCGGATGAAGCCAGCCCACTCCATGCTAGTGACCGCCTCGTGGCTCAAGCCGTCGCGTCGCACGACATCGATCGACCCGGCGAGCACCAGCCACGCCGGCGCTCCCAGCTCGCCGATATCGAAAACCACCGCGCCGGAAGCGAATTTCTGCGCGGGGCCGCTCGCGAACCGGGACGCGATTTCGAGTTGCCCCGACTCGAGGACCGGAAACATCTGGTGCTCGCGCGTGCCAAAAGTGCTCATGCGTGTTTACCGACCGGCTGGAGGCCGAGCAGCACGGTCGGGATCAGTTCGGACAAAGTAGGATGGATCGGCACAAGCATTCCCATTCCTCATCGGGGATATCGAAAAGGCCTGAGTGCCGAAGATGCCGGCATTGCTGACCAGGATGTCGACCGCTGGTCCCGACGTTACCGGCCACACTGCGTACATCAACATGCACGACCTCGCGCTTGAGGTTGGCGACAGCCTCTTAGGTACGACTCTCGGCGCGCCCATTCAAGACGACGATTGACCCGGCTGCCGCCAATATCTTAGCGAGCGCAAAGCCGATCCCGGCGGTCGAACCGGTCACGAGCGCCGTCTTGCTGGAAAGGTCGATGTTCTGAGCTACCTTCCAGGGATAACCTTCGCCGGTCGGGTTTGTTCGTAAAGTCAGCCCTGCGCGGTGAGTTGCGCCCGCACGGCATCGGCCAGCGGTGTCGTCGGACGCCCGATCAGCTTCGAGAGCTGATGGCCGTCATCGAACAACGCGCCCTTCGAGGCATCGACGTCCCACGCGGCAAGCCCTTCGGCGAAGCCGTCGGGCAGGCCGACCTGCTTCACGATCGCGGCGTAATCTGCCTGCGGCAGATCACGGTACGGGATGTCGCGACCCGTCTGGCGCGAGATCTCGGCGGCAAGGTCGGCGAGCGTCACCGCGTCGTCACCGGCCAGCTCATAGGTCTTGCCCTCATGGCCATCGCTGGTCAGCACGATGGCTGCGGCTTGGGCATAATCGGCGCGGGTCGCGAGCGACAGACGTCCCTCGCCAGCGCTGCCGACAAGCGCGTCATTCTCCAGGGCTGCGGGAATCGAGCCGGTGTAGTTCTCGGTGTACCAGCCATTGCGCAGGAGGGTCGTCGGAATACCGGAGGACGCCAGCAGCGCTTCGGTCGCACGGTGCTCCTCGCCCAGGCTGATCGGCGAGCGGTCGGCGTGCAGCAGGCTGGTGTAGACGATACGCTTGATGCCTGCCTTCGTGGCGGCTTCGATGACGTTGCGGTGCTGCGGCTCGCGCTGCCCGACTTCGCTCGACGAGATCAGGAGCAACGTGTCGATCCCGGTTAGTGCCGGAGCGAGCGTCTCAGGCTTCGCGTAATCGAACGCGCGTGCCTCGACACCTAGGTCGCTGGCCTTTTCGGGCGAGCGCACCAGCGCCACGATCGGCTCGTCGGTCGACTCGCGCTTCAGGCTTTCGATGACGAGGCGGCCAAGCTGGCCGGTCGCGCCGGTGACGCCGATGGTCATGACAATTCTCCTTCAGTGACGCGGTGAGATCAGTTGAAACGGAAACCCGAGATGGCGGTCGACAGCACTTCCTCGGCATAGACCCGGGCGCCTTCGCCTTCGGCCGCGCCGGCCGCGACCATCAGGGGCAGCAGATGCTCCTCCTTGGCCGGGGGATGAGCGAACCGCGCCGAGGGCGCATCCGCCCAGTGCGCCAGACGCTCGGCCCGCTGCGGGCCGTCCAGCTCCATGCTTTCGGCCAGCCACTGGTCGAACGTCTGCGATCCCGGTGTCGAGCGCGGGTCGCCATAGGCACGCATGTTGTGGAAGCTCATGCCCGAGCCGAGGATCAGCACGCCCTCCTCACGCAGTGGCGCGAGGGCGCGGCCCGCAGCAACATGGAGGGCCGGGTCCAGCCCGCGCTCGACGGACATCTCGATCAGCGGAATGTCCGCATCCGGAAAAGCCACCTTGAGGGGGACGAACACGCCGTGATCCAAGCCCCTCTTTGCGTCGACAGAGGAAGCGATACCCGCATCCTTGAGCAGGGCCGCGGCACGGGCGGCGAGCGCGGGTGCGCCCGGCACGTCGTAGCGCAGCTGATAGGTATGGGGCGGGAAGTTGTAATAGTCGTAGATCAGCTCGGGCCGTTCGGCGCCGGTGAAGGCGAAGCCGTCCGTCTCCCAGTGTCCCGAGACGACGTGGATGGCCTTGGGCTTTTCGGCGAGCGCATCCGGCAGGCTGCGCAGGAACGCTTCCATACCGCTCCACACGCCGCGTGGATCGTCCATGAAGAAGCAGGGGCCGCCGCCATGCGGGATGAAGTAGGTGGGCTGGACGCTCATGGTCATACACTCCGGTGCAGGCGCCGAGGAGGCGGCCTGGATCATCGTTCGATCTGTCGACCGGAATATGTGCTCGATATCGCGCAATGATAATCGCTCGCGTAGAAGAATCAGCTTCAACCACGGGTAGGAAGTCATGGCGGATCGGTTGACGGGTATAGACGTGTTCGTGCGGGCGATCAGGCTCGGTGGCATCTCTGCTGCCGCACGCGATCTGCACATGTCGCCTGCGATGGCGGCCAAGCACCTGGATGCTCTTGAAGCGCGGCTTGGCACCACGCTGGTGCAGCGGTCGACCCGTCGACTTTCGCTCACCGAGGCGGGCGCTGACTATTTCGAGAAAGCCGAACGTATTCTGATGGAGATCGGCGAAGCCGAGGCGGAGGCATCGTCGCGGTCGATCACCGCGCAGGGGCTGCTGCGCGTCAGTGCGCCGGCCACCTTCGGCGTTCTGCACCTTGCCTCACTCATCCCTGCTTTCTCCGCACGTCATCCCGAGGTGACGATCGAACTGGGCTTCAACGATCGTTACGTCGACCTGCTGGAAGAACGTTGGGATGTCGCCGTACGGATCGGGCGCCTCGCCAACAGTGCGCTTGTTGCCCGCAAGCTCGTGGCGATGCGCGTCGTGTTGTGTGCCGCCCCCTCTTATTTGGCGAGGCGGGGAACGCCAACCCGCCTGGCCGATCTCGGCGATCACGATTGTCTGGGCCACACCAACGCGTCGCTTGCAGGAACGACATCGTGGGCGTTCGGCAAAGACGGGACGATCAAGGTGCCGATCTCAGGATCGATGTGTTCCGACAATGGCGAGGCCTTGGTTCGCGCTGCCATCGCGGGCCAAGGGCTGGTCTATGGGCCACGCTTTATTGCGGCAGAGGCGCTTCGCGCCGGCCAATTGAGCGAGCTTGAGCTGGACGAGCCGCCTATGATGCTGGGAGCGGCATATGCCATCACACACCCGACGCGGCGCCCCGCCGCCAAGACGCGGGCGTGGATTGACTTCTTAGCCGAAGCACTCCCCGCTCTTGGCACCGATTGGTGAGAGGCCGAGCTAGCAGACGTCCCGAGTTTTCACCCGAGCACCGCGTCTGCTATCTCAAAACATCACGGTCTTTTATGATTGTAGATATCAGTGACCCAGCGAAAGCACCGCACATGGCTGGCATCGATAACGCCGAGGCTTGGTCCCTTTCAGTTGGTGCAGCGGGGGCCGCGGGCACGGCGGACGTTGCGGGTGAGCGTGAACCGCATCACTGCCAACCCTCGATGACGATCTTGCCGCGTGCGGTAGTGCTCTCAAGCGCCTGGTGCGCACGCTTGAGGTTCGCGGCGTTGATGGGGGAGAACCGTTCGGTGAGGGTGGTGCGCACCTCGCCGGCGTCCACGAGGCTGGCGATGGCCGACAGGATCTGACCCTGCGTTTCCATATCAGCAGTCTCGAACATGGACCGGGTGAACATAAACTCCCAGTGGGTCGACACCGACTTGCGTTTGAACGGTACGACATCGAGCGTCTTGGGGTCGTCGATGAGCGCAAAACGTCCCTGCGGGGCGATCAGCTCGGCGATCTGCTCGATATGCTCGTCGGTGTGCGTGGTCGAGAAGACGAAAGCCGGCGCACCAATGCCCAAATTCGCCACTTGCCGAGCCAGCGGCTGGCGATGATCGATGACATGGTGCGCACCGAGCTCGGCCACCCAGGCCTGCGTTTCAGGGCGCGAGGCTGTCGCAATGACGATCAGCTCGGGTACCTGGCGAGCAAGCTGGATTGCCATCGAGCCTACCCCGCCGGCACCCCCGACGATCAACAGCGCATGTGCTGCACCGGCTACAGGAGTACGCACGGACAATCGCTCGAAGAGGGCCTCCCACGCAGTGATCGCCGTCAGCGGCAACGCCGCTGCCTCTGCCCAATCGAGGCTGGCCGGCTTCTTCCCGACAATGCGCTCGTCGACCAGGTGCAACTCGGCGTTGGTGCCTTCGCGGCCGATGCTGCCCGCGTAGAACACCTCGTCGCCCGGTTCGAAGCCGCGCACTTCAGGGCCAACAGCGCGAACGACACCGGCGGCATCCCAACCCAGGACACGCCAATCACCGTGGATCGAACCCGAGCCAGCGCGCACCTTCGTGTCAACCGGGTTTACCGAGACAGCCTTGACCTCGACGAGGAGATCACGGCCTGTAGCGTTGGGATCGGGAAGTTCGATATCGACGAGAGCTTCCGTGCGATCGATCGTTCCGGGCTGCTGGTAGCCGATTGCGCGCATGATAAATCCTATCGTCAGGGGCTGTATAGCGAACTTTGTCACCTACGGGATACGCACGAGCGACGTCGCGGTTCGACATCGTCCTCAGGCTGGCGACGGCGTGGCTGCCGCTGCCGTCTTCCCCGTGAGGTCGGTGATGACCGCGCCGATCAGAGCGCGTAGCCAGCGGTGTGCGGGATCATGCCGATAGCGGACGTGCCAAGCCATTTCCACGGGAAAGCTGCCAAGGTCGACCGGGGCCGGCAGGATCTTCAGCCGGGGGTCGTGCATCAGCCGCCTGCAGATGAGCGAGGGCAAGGTGGCGCAATAGTCGGTCACCGCCACCATCTCGGCTACCGCGAAGAAGTTTGTCACGGAGATTGCGACGTCGCGCTTCAGCTGCTGTTGCGCCAGCGCCTGGAACAGCCCGGCGCGCATCCGTCCGGGCGGCACGATGTTGACGTGCTTCATCGCCTCGAACTGCTCGCGCGTCATGGCATCGCCGACGCCCGGATGGTCGGCGCGGACGGCGCAGGCGAGCCCTTCGTCCATCAAGTGCTGGACGACGAGGTTGTCGGGCGGATCGACGATGCGGCCCAGCACGAGCGCCGTCGTGCCCGACACGACGCCTGTTTCCACAAGATCGTTGCCGTAGGGCGTCAGGCGGAGCTTGATGCCGGGCGCGACCTTCTCCAGGCGCGCCACGACAGCGGGGACCAGGACGAACTCGACATAGCCGTTCGGCGCGATGGTGAAGAGCCGTTCGGCCTGTGCGGGATCGAAGGCCTGCTGACCGAGGACCGCGTCGTCAAGCTGCGCGAGTGCCTCGGCGATCAGCGGCGAGAGCTCAAGCGCGATCGGGGTCGGCTGGATGCCGTAGCGCTCGCGGACGAACAGTTGGTCCTGGAGCATCAGTCGTAGACGCGATAGGGCGTTAGACAGGGCGGGCTGTGTCATGCCCATGCGCTCGGCGGCCCGCGTGACGCTGCGCTCCTCCATCAACGCGACGAAGATCGGCAGCAGGTTCAGATCGTAGCGCATGCAGTCATCCTGTTAGCGTTATATCTGAAATCAAAAAGATAAACTTCTGGAATATGTCAACAACGCCCATTTCCCCTTCATCGGCGACGGACGCCGCGAACATGGAGGTTCAGATGAGCAAGGGACAGGTTCTCGTTCTTGGATCGAACGCGACGCAGATCGGTCTGCGTGGCGGCGGTACCGCGACGGTCGGTCAGTATCTCAACGAAACGGCGGTCCCCGCGCTGGCTCTGCTCGACGCCGGCTATGATATCGTTCTCGCCACGCCCAATGGGGCCAAGCCGCACATCGACGCCGTCTCCGTTTCGGTTGATCATTTTGGCGGCGATGAGACGGCATTCCAGCGCGCCAAGGACTTTTTTGCCAGCCACCCAGCGATGAACGACGTCCGCAGCTTGCGCTCTGTCGTCGAGGGCGGCCTGGACGGCTTCGTCGGAGTGTTCGTGCCGGGCGGCCACGCTCCCGTCGTCGACCTGATGCAGGACCACGACGCGGGCACGATCCTCCGTCACTTCCACACGGCGGCCAAGCCGACCGCGCTCCTCTGCCACGGACCGGTAGCCGTTGTCGCTACGCTCGACGATGCTCCGGCCTTCCGCAAGGCGCTGGAGGAAGGCGATGACGCCGGGGCGGCCGACCTGGCGCGAGGCTGGATCTACTCGGGCTACCGCATGACCGTCTTCTCGGCGAGCGAGGAGAAGATCGCCGAGGAGCAAGTGCTGAAGGGCGAGCTCTTCTTCGACATGGAAAAGGCGCTGCGCTCGGCCGGTGGCGTAGTCTCGGTCACTGACAAGAACTTCGCTTCGAATGTCGTCGTGGACCGGGAGCTGATCACAGGTCAAAATCCGGCGTCGGACCAGGCAATGGCCGACGCTTTGATCGAAGCCCTCGATCGCGCCGCTGCGTGAGTACCAGGATGACGGGCGGGGCGCTCAGGATGCGCCCCTCTTCGCATATAACCATCACAAGGAACGGTGCCATGACAGCCAACGTGAAGATCGTCGCCGTGCTCACCGCCCGTGCGGATACCGTCGACCGCCTGCACGCTCTGCTCGACGCCATGTTAAAGCCGAGCCGTGCGGAGCCGGGCAATTTGCGCTACGATCTCTGGCAGGACCAGAGCGATCCGAACCGCTTCGTCCTCGACGAGCTGTACGCGGACGCGGATGCGGTTGCCGCCCACCGCGCGACGCCCCACTTCCAGAACTACCTCTCTCAGATCGGCGATCTGGCCGAGCGCGGCGCGTTCGTCCTCAACCCCGTCTCCGCGACCTGAGGGTGCTGCCATGGGCAAGCTTAAAGAATGGGTGGGGTCGGCGCTGCTGGCACAACCGTTCTATGTAGAGGAGCTGCGGATGATCGGCCTGTTGGCACCTGCGCTTCGCCTGGGCCTTATTGGCCTCGTTAATCCACGCGGCGGCTACCGCTGGGGCGGAGCCGCGATCCGGCGAAAAATCAACACCTGACTTGAAGGAATACGGTTATGACCAAAGGTATCGAAGGCAAGGTTGTTCTCATCACCGGCGGCAGCACCGGTATCGGCGCGCAAACCGCGCGGCTTCTGGCGGAACGCGGCGCGAAGGTGGCCATCGCCGCGCGGCGCAAGGACAGGCTCGACGAGGTCGTCGCGGACATCGCCGCAAATGGCGGCACGGCACGTAGCTACGCGCTTGATGTCACCGACAAGTCGGCGGTCCAGTCCGTCGTGGCCGCAATCATCGCCGACTTCGGCCGCCTCGACGTGCTGATCAACAACGCCGGGCTGATGCCGATCCGTCCGATGGCCGAGGTCAACACCGACGAGTGGGACCAGATGATCGACGTCAATCTGAAGGGTACGCTCTACGGCATCGCGGCGGCTCTTCCCGGTTTTCTCGAGCAGGGCAGCGGTCACATCATCAACTTGAGCTCAGTTGCGGGCATCAAGGTCTTCGCACCGGGCGGCACGGTCTATTCCGGCACCAAGTTCGCCGTCAGCGCGATCAGCGAGGGCCTTCGCCAGGAGGTGGGCGAAAAGGTCCGTGTCACGTCGATCGAGCCCGGAGCCGTCGAAAGCGACCTGAAGTTCACGACGTCGGGCACGGCTGCCGAGACGGTTCTCGACTTCTACAAGCAGGCCATCCCGGCGGCGTCGGTGGCGCGTGCTATCGCGTTCGCTGTCGAACAGCCTGATGACGTCGACATCAACGCGATCGTCATCCGGCCGACCGCACAGCAGTTCTGATTTCGACCAGGAGGCGGGGCCGCGCTTGCTCCGCCTCATGGGGAACGTACCGGCCCGCTCTTCCGTTACTTTGCCGAATAATGACTGTCGGTTTCACTTGAGGAGTCATCTATGCCCAAACTTGCCCTGTATGTACCACTGAAGGCCAAGCCCGGAAAAGAGCGCGACGTCGCCGATTTCCTGACCTCGGCATTGCCGCTCGTTCAAGCTGAGCCGGGCACTCTGACCTGGTATGCGATCGAGGAAGGTCCCGGTGCGTACGCGATCTTCGATACGTTCGACACAGAGGAGGATCGGCAGGCACATCTCGACGGCAAGGTTGCAGCCGCACTGATGGACAAGGCAGAAGAACTGTTTTCTGAACCGCCGCAAATTCACAAGTTCACCCTGCTGGCCGCGAAATAGCGGAGCGTCGGCACCCTAAGCTGCCGTTTGACTGCAGGGTAAGGTTCGTGTTTCTATCCGGAATGGTTGGCCCGGTCGTATCAGGAAATGAATAAATGAATATGGAAGGTCATCCGCGATAGTGGATGACCTTGTCTTTTGCACTTACCACATCTCTGAATTTAACGATAAGGCGCCGTTTGGGTGTCGCGACGTGACGGCACCATTAGTTAGCGGGAGATTCTTGGGCACATCAATTTGGCGAGTTATTCGGCTGTTTTGGGTCAATCATTCAGAAAACCCCGCGTCAATCGCGGTGACACATCGCCGGCTCCCGCTTACAGATTAGACCCATTCCAACGTGTGGTCGAGATGCACCTGATCGAACGCATCGCGACGCGTTGCCCATTTGCCAGAGCGCGCTTCATCATGGCCGGGGTCGGGCCATGATGACGGCCGAGTTGTCGATCCGAGCGCCTCGCGCCGCTTCGGATCGGCGGGTCAGTAGTGAATGACCGTGCGGATCGACTTGCCTTCGTGCATCAGTTCGAAGGCCTCGTTGATCTCCTCCAAACCCATCGTGTGGGTTACAAATGGGGCCAGATCGATATCGCCTCTCATCGCATCCTCGACCATGCCGGGGAGCTGTGTCCGTCCCTTGACGCCACCGAAAGCGGACCCCTTCCATACGCGGCCCGTGACGAGCTGGAATGGGCGGGTGGAGATTTCCTCGCCCGCGCCGGCAACGCCAATCACGATCGACTGACCCCAGCCACGGTGCGCTGATTCAAGCGCGGCGCGCATGACGTGGACGTTGCCGATGCACTCGAAGGTATGATCGATGCCCCAGCCCGTCATCTCGATCAGCACTTGCTGGATAGGCTTGTCATGGTCCTTGGGGTTGATGCACTCGGTCGCACCGAACTGGCGTGCCAGCTCGAACTTGGATGGATTGGTGTCGATGGCGATGATGCGACCCGCCTTCGCCTGGCGCGCACCCTGAATCGCCGCGAGGCCGATGCCGCCCAGGCCGAACACGGCGACCGAGTCTCCAGGCTGGACCTTGGCGGTATTGTGGACTGCGCCGATGCCGGTCGTGACGCCGCAGCCGAGCAGGCAGACATGTTCGGGGTTTGCCTCGGGATTGATCTTGGCGAGCGAGACTTCGGCGACGACAGTATATTCACTGAAGGTCGAACAGCCTATGTAATGATAGAGGGGCCGACCATTGTACGAAAAGCGGGTGGTCCCATCGGGCATCAAGCCCTTGCCCTGCGTTTCGCGGACAGCGACGCACAGGTTGGTCTTGCCCGACAGGCAGAAGTCGCACTTGCCGCATTCGGCGGTGTAGAGCGGAATCACGTGATCGCCCGGTCCGACGCTGGTGACGCCTTCACCGACCTCGACAACGATGCCCGCGCCCTCGTGGCCCAGAACCACCGGGAAAACACCCTCCGGATCACTCCCCGCCAGCGTGTACGCGTCGGTGTGGCACACACCGGTGTGCGTCACCCGTATGAGGACTTCGCCTTTCCGGGGTGGGGCGACATCGATCTCGACGATTTCGAGTGGCTTGCCCGCCTCGAAGGCTACAGCGGCGCGAGATTTCATGTTGGGATACCCTCGTTGAGTTAAACCGATTGCTGGTGCGAGGCCGTTGCGTCAGCGCAAATTCGCGGGGGAGCGATCGCTCACTCCCCCGGTATGCCGGTCAGACCGTAACGACGACCTTGCCGATCTGGTCGTTCGATTCGAGGAAGCGGTGAGCGTCTTGGATGGCGTCGAGCGGGAAAGTGCGCGCGATCCGCGGCTTGAGCGCGCCCGATTCCAGACCCGCCACGATGAACGCCTTAGCGCGATCGAGGGCGGCATCGTCCGAGACGATCTCGCTGTAGAGATACCCCTTGAGCGTGAGGCTCTTGCCCAGCACGGAGAACAACGGGAACGGCGTCGGTTCGCCGCTGAGCGCGCCATATTCGAGCAGGATGCCTCCGCGTGCCATGCTCTCGGTCAGCGGCGCGAACGACGGGCCTCCGACCGGATCGAGCACCACGCGCGCACCCTGACCATCGGTTATCTCCATCACCCTCGCTACCAGATCCTCTTCCCCGGTCGCGACGACATGATGTGCACCGGCATCGATCAGGGCCTGGCGCTTGGCGCCGGTACGCGTCGTCGCGATTACCGTCGCGCCGACCATCCGCGCAATCTGGAAGGCTGCAAGGCCGACGCTGCTGGAGGCAGCAGTGACGATGACGA
Source organism: Sphingomonas carotinifaciens (assembly GCF_009789535.1). Classification (NCBI taxonomy): domain Bacteria; kingdom Pseudomonadati; phylum Pseudomonadota; class Alphaproteobacteria; order Sphingomonadales; family Sphingomonadaceae; genus Sphingomonas; species Sphingomonas carotinifaciens. Next base: position 1,557,647 of record NZ_WSUT01000005.1, read on the forward strand.
AATCGCCCTCGCCGAGTTTCGCCTGCTCCACCAGCGCACCCCAAGCGGTGACATACTGCATCCACACGGCCGCCGCTTCCTCGAACGTCAGCGCCGCCGGATGCTTGACGACGAGGCGGGCGGGCACGTTGGCGACCTCGCCATAAGTGCCCCAGCGCGCGATATCGAGCGGGGGGATGACGCTGACGGCTTCGCCTTCCGCAAACCCGGTCACGTCCGCTCCGACTGTAACGACAGTGCCGGCAGCCTCATAGCCAAGGCGGCTCGGGAACTCGGCTTCCTGAAGGTAGGCATGGTTGCGGAACATCACCTCGGCGCGGTTTATGCCTATTGCCTTCACCGCGATCTGCACTTCGTCAGCCGCGGGCGCGGGGACTGCCACATCTTCAATCCTGAGGACGCTGGCGTCGCCATATTCGTGGATACGGACGATGCGGCTCATTGGAAAATCCTTGATTATTGAATGATCGTTCTGTAAGGGAGCGGAGCACCAGTTTCAAGATATTATTTATCGATCGTTCCATATCGTGTACCAGAGATGACAGAGACGAAAGCCCGGCGCCGCGCAGGTCGCCCTCGTGTGTTCGACACTGACGCTGCGCTCGACAAGGCGGTGCGGCTGTTCTGGCAGCGCGGCTACGAGGCGACATCGATGGCCGATCTGGTGGCGGAGACTGGCGTCGCCGCCGCCAGTCTCTATGCAGCGTTTGACAACAAGGCGGGGCTGTTTGCGGCGGTAATCGAGCGCTACGCCGCGACGTTCAGCGTCCACCTCTATGCACCCATCAACGATCCGGCGTTGTCCACCTACGAGGCCGTCAAAGGCTTGCTGGAACGAGCGGCGTCATCATTCTCGGAACCTGGAACGCCGGCCGGCTGCTTCATGTATTCGGCAGCGGTAGCCGTTTCGCCGGCGTCCGCCGCCATCGAATGCCTGCTGCGCGACAAGCGTATCGCGGCGGAGGCCCTCCTGATCGAGCGTCTGCAACGAGGCGCCGTGCAGGGCGAGCTTGGGGCCAACACCGATCCGGCCGTGCTAGGCAAATTCATCAATACGGTCATGCAAGGCATGTCCGTTCAGGCGCGCGACGGCGCTACGATCAACGAACTGCTCTCCATCGCCAAAATGGCACTCGATCGATGGCCGGCCGCGATATGATCGTTACATGGTGGTCATCTGCCAATCCGCCTCCCGCGACCGAACAGTCGAACTCATCTCATCGGACGAAAGTACATGAAACACGTGACATTGCCCGGCGGGGAAGTGGTTCCTTCAATGGGTCAAGGCACCTGGAAGATGGGTGAACATGCTGAGCGGCGATCCGATGAGATCGCCGCGCTACGCGCCGGTGTCGAGCTGGGCATGACGCTCATCGATACCGCTGAAATGTACGGCGATGGCGCGGCGGAAACGCTGATCTGCGAAGCGCTCGGCGATCATCGCGACCAGTTGTTCCTCGTCAGCAAGGCGTATCCACAGAACGCATCGCGCTCCCGCCTTGCCGGTGCGTGCGAGGCGAGCCTGAAGCGGCTCGGCACCGATCGGCTCGACCTCTACCTGCTCCACTGGCGTGGATCGGTGCCGCTCGCTGAGACGATAGAGGCAATGGAGGCGCTGAAATCGGCAGGAAAGATTCGGCATTGGGGTGTCAGCAACCTCGATACCGACGATATGGACGAGCTTGTCGCTGCCGGCGGGGATGGCTGCGTGACCGATCAGATCCTATACAATCTCGTCCGTCGAGGCCCTGAGTTGGACCTGTTGCCGTGGCTCGCACAGCACAAAGTGCCAGTGATGGCGTATAGTCCCGTCGAGCAGGGACGCCTCACAAGCCATCCCGCCCTCGACAAAGTAGCGGCCCAGGTTGGCGGAACCCCTGCGCAGGTCGCACTTGCCTGGACGTTGCGCCACGATGGCCTTATCGCCATCCCGAAAGCGAGTTCGATTGCACATGTGCGGGAAAACCGCGCTGCCGCAGATATCGTCCTCTCCGACGCCGACCTTGCGACACTCGATGCGGCATTTCCCCGGCCAGCGGGCCGTCGCCCACTCGAAATGCTGTAGCGTCAGATGGCGACATCGTCTTTCAAAGCAACCGAACGCACATCGGACCGCCTTGAGGCATTCATGGACGCGGTGCTGGCAATTGCCATCACCCTCCCGGTGACCGAACTACACGCACCAGAGCCGACTGACGGCGACCTGGCAGCGGCATACCTAAAGCTGGCACCGGAATATGCCGCCTACGCCCTTAGCGTGATGCTGATCGGTCTTTACTGGGCTTCCAGCCACTTCACCGGCAAGCTTCTGCAAAAAGCCGATCATGGCTACAATCTGCTCAGCATCGGCTTTCTTGCCGCTGTCAGCATCACGCCGTTTCCTGCGCGGCCGCTCATCGAGCATCTCGGTGGTGACGCGGAAAGCAAGACCGCCGTTTTGGCCTATCTGGGCGTGGCAGCGGCGCCGGCGACGTGGTGGTTCGTGCGTTGGGTCTATGCAACCGCGAGGGGGCTTCCAGACCAGCGCCTGACAGACGCCTACCTCAGGCGAACAACCCTCAAATTCGCCGTCACCGCCGGAGCCTATTGGGCAGCCTTTGCCCTGGCAATCTGGAATTGGCGTGCTGGACTGATCGTCGCGGGGATCGTTACGTTGAGCTATATCATTCCGCCAGCAAAGCCCAGCTACAAGCCAGGCCAAGAACCAGAGAATGGCTGAGACTGGCTATAGACCCGGCAAGGCGGATGCTCACATCGGCTAATCAATCTAGGATCTTATCGATCGTGATCGACAGGGACCGCACCCGCTTACCGGTCGCGTGATAGATCGCGTTAGCAATCGCGGCAGCGGTGCCGACGATGCCGATCTCGCCAAGGCCTTTGACCCCGCGCGGGGTCACTTCGGAATCGGGTTCATCGACGAAGATCACTTCGATATCGTGGATGTCGGCGTGCACGGGCACATGGTATTCGCCGAAGTTGTGGTTCATCCAGCGACCTAACCGGTGGTCGGAGAAGGTCTCCTCGTGGAGCGCCATGCCCATGCCCATCACCACGCCGCCGAGGATCTGGCTGCGCGCGGTTTTCGGGTTGATGATGCGGCCGGCGGCCACCGCATCGACGATGCGAGTGACGCGCACCACGCCCAATTCCTCGTCGACCTTTACTTCCGCGAAGATGGCGCTGTGGATGTTCTTGGACTTGTGCAGACCCTTCCACATGTCGCCGAACCCGGGCGCAGCGGTTGCTTCCTCTTCGATGGCCGTCAGGTCAGCGGCACGCATCGCATCTCCGAACGGCACCCGGACGGTCGGCGTGTCCTTCAGAACCATGCAGCCGTCCTCAAACAGCACGTCGTCTATCTTCGCTCCGCTCAGCGGTTCACCGGCGATCTTGCTGGCCACCTTCAGGAGCTTCTTGCCGACCTCCTGGCATGCGAGCTGCACTGCCGCACCGGTCGATGCCGCCCCCCACGATCCACCTTCGACCGGGGTGGTCGGCAGGTCTGAATCGCCCAGCTTGGCGGTGATCTGCTCCGGCGGCAGGCCGAGCGTCTCTGCGGCGACCAAGGTCATCACCGTGTAGCTGCCGGTGCCGATGTCGATGATCCGTCCCATGATGTTTTCCTTTCCTTTGAGGCTGAAAGCCGGTCGCGAACAGCAACCGGCTCTGCCTTTCCGGCGAGGAACGGGATGGGGAGGGAGGGCGAGAATCTGGCCTCTGGCGCGGGCGAGCCGCCCTAGCGCGGCCGATGCCCTGCAAGGGCGTCGGGTGCCGCGCTTGGCGAATTACACGGGGGGCCTGATTGTCGTTCGGGAACGAAAGGGCAGTTGCCCTTGGCGTTCCCCCGGTACGGCCGAGCCTCCGAAGAGGATCGTCGCACCCGCAAAAGGCGTCTCGCTCGCGCGGCTCCGGTGAGGTTTTGCGATGCGGCACGTCATAGGCAGCCGCTCAGCCCGACAGAACATCGGGCGCGGAGGCATTCCAACAAAATCAATAACGCGGCTTTTGGGTAATGCCAAAAAGGTATCGTGAGGGAGCAAAACGGCATTTTTCTTGATGATCGTGAGCATCTAGCCTCTGCTCAACGAGGAGAGGGACTATCTGATGCCAGGCGCAATCATCGACGCCATCGAGACGATCATTCTCGATGTCCCGACGATCAGACCACACGTACTGTCGGTCGCCACCATGCAGTCTCAGACGATAGTTCTGGTCCGCCTAATGTGCTCGGACGGGGTGATCGGCTATGGCGAAGGCACCACGATCGGTGGGCTCAGCTACGGCGCCGAAAGTCCCGAGAGTATCAAGCTCACGATTGACCGCTACATCGCGCCCGTCCTGACCGGAAGCGATGCGCGACCGGCCGCGGCAATGGAGATGCTGCGCCGCCTCATTGTCGCGAACCACTTCGCGAAGAATGCCGTCGAGACGGCACTGCTCGACGCGCAGGGTAAGCGGCTCGAAGTTCCGGTGAGCGAGCTGCTCGGCGGTCGACTGCACGATCGGCTACCGGTGCTCTGGACCCTGGCGAGCGGCAACACAGAACGCGATATCGCCGAGGCCGAGGACATGCTCGCGCGGGATCGGCATCATGCGTTCAAGCTCAAGATCGGCAAGCGGCCTCTCGAAGAGGATGTAGCGCACGTCGCCGCGATTAAGCGTGCGCTTGGCGATCGGGCAAGCGTCAGGGTGGACGTCAACCAAGCCTGGAGCGAGACGACTGCGATGCGGGCGCTCCCGATGCTCGCCGACGCGGGTGTGGATCTCGTCGAGCAGCCGATCCCGGCGGCGCAGAGTGCCGGCATGGCAAGGTTAACCGCGCGCGGCCTCGTCGCCGTGATGGCCGACGAGGCGCTGTGCGGACCTGAGAGCGGCTACGCCATGGCCTCCAACCGTTCGGCGGACGTCTTCGCGATCAAGATCGCGCAGGCCGGCGGCCTGTTCGCGGCAAGGAAGCTGGCCGGGATCGCCGAGGCGGCGGGCATCTCCCTTTACGGTGGGACGATGCTGGAGGGTGGCATCGGCACGATCGCCTCGGCGCAGCTCTTCGCCGGCTTCCCCAGCCTCGATTTCGGGACCGAACTCTTCGGTCCGCTTCTCCTGACCGAGGAACTCCTGGAAGAGCCGCTGCGGTATGAGGGTGGTTACCTGGTGCTGCCCACTGGGCCGGGTCTCGGGGTGGAACCGAGCGAACGCGCGGTGGCGGCGCTGCGTCGCGATCGGCCTACGCGGACGACGGTGCCCGTTGCTCTCCAGGCGGTGGGCTGAGCGATGCTCTTCCACGTCACCATGGATGTGAACATCCCCAACGACGCCGATCCCACCGCCATCGACGCGCTGAAGGCGAAGGAGAAAGCACGCGCCCAGGAGTTGCAGCACGCCGGCGTGTGGCGGCACCTGTGGCGGGTCGCCGGGCGCTACAGCAACGTTAGCATCTTCGACGTCGCGTCGAACGGTGAACTGCACGACCTGCTGAGCACGTTGCCGCTATTCCCTTACATGGAGGTGCGCGTCACGGCGCTGTGCCGACACCCCTCCTCGATCCACGACGACCGCTGATCCGCAGACGACAAACCTAACCAAACGAACGACAAGGAGAGGACGATGATCCAGGGTTTCGTGAAAACGCCGGAGGTACAGGCTCTGCTGGACCGCGCCAGCGGGAAGACTGTCGAGGGTGGCGATGATCGGCTGAAGGCGATCACGCGCGACCTAGTGGAAAGCTTGATGGCGACGATCGTCAAATACGACGTGACCGAAAGCGAGTTTTGGTCGTCGATCAAGTTCTTTCAGGACGGCGCGCGCGAGTTCGGCCTGATCGTGCCCGGCCTCGGCCTCGAGCATTTCATGGACCTTTACATGGACGCCAAGGACAAGGAGGCTGGTCAGAGCGGCGGTACGCCGCGCACGATCGAGGGACCGCTCTATGTTGAGGGCGCGCCGCTGGTCGAGGGCGACGTCGACCTCAGCGACGATCCCGACGAGACCGGCACGCTCTACATGACCGGCCAGATCAAGGGTCCGGAGGGCGAGAGTCCGGACGGGGCGATCCTGCACGTATGGCACGCCAATTCGCAGGGGTTCTACTCGCACTTCGATCCGACGGGCGCGCAGACGCCGTTCAACAATCGTCGCCGCATCAAGATCGGTAGCGACGGCCGCTACTCGTTCCACTCGAAGATGCCCAACGGCTATTCGGTCCCGCCTGGCGGCTCCACCGAGACGTTGCTGAAGGCGATCGGCCGCCACGGCAATCGACCGGCGCACGTCCACTTCTTCGTTGAGGCGCCGGGCTATCGCGCGCTCACCACGCAGATCAACTTCGGCGACGATCCCTTCGCGAAAGACGACTTCGCGTTCGCGACGCGCGAGGGCCTGCTCCCGGTTCCCCAGCGTCAGGGCGACAGCGCCTATGTCGCTTTCGACTTCGAGTTGCAGCGGTCGGCGTCGAGCGATGACGAGGTCTTCTCGGCCCGCTCGCGCGCTGCCGCCTGATCCGGAGCGCCATGGGTGAACAAGGTGTACGACACGCCCGCGACGGCGCTGGACGGATTGCTGTTCGACGGGATGACCATCATGTCGGGCGGGTTCGGTCTCTCGGGTAATCCCGAGAGCCTGATTCCCGAGATTCGCGAAAGCGGCGTCCGTGACCTGACTGTCGTCTCGAACAATGCCGGTGCCGATGGTTTCGGACTCTGGATGCTGCTCGAAAGCCGGCAGATCGCGAAGATGGTCTCCAGCTACGTCGGGGACAACAAGCTATTCGAACAACAATACCTCTCTGGCGAACTGCAGCTTGAATTGACGCCACAAGGGACGCTCGCCGAGCGCATCCGCGCCGGTGGTGCCGGTATACCTGCCTTTTACACTAAGACCGGCGCGGGAACGGTGGTCGCGAAGGACAAGCCGGTCGAGGTCTTCGACGGCGAGGAATATATCCGCGAGACCTGGCTGCGGGCCGATCTCGCGATCGTGAAGGCATGGCGTGCGGACCCATCAGGCAATCTCATGTTTCGCAAGACGGCCCGCAACTTCAATCCGGTGATGGCGACCGCCGGGAAAGTAACCGTCGCCGAGGTTGAGGAGATCGTCGCGCCCGGCGACCTCGACGCCGACTGCATCCACACGCCAGGCATCTACGTCGACCGGATCGTACGCAGCACGATCAATGAAAAGCGCATCGAAAAGCTCACGACGCGCGCGAGGGAGCACGAATGACTGTCGATCACAGGCGGGGCTGGACCCGCGACGAGATGGCCCGGCGCGCGGCGCAGGAGCTGCGCGATGGCTACTACGTTAACCTCGGCATCGGCATCCCCACGCTCGTGGCGAACCACATTCCGAACGGCATGGACGTCGTGCTCCAGTCCGAGAACGGCATGCTCGGCATGGGGCCGTTCCCTTACGAAGGAGAGGCGGATCCCGATCTCATCAACGCGGGCAAGCAGACGATCACGGAGCTGCCGACCTCCTCCTTCTTCTCTTCAGCGGACAGCTTCGCGATGATCCGCGGTGGGCACATCGATCTCACGGTCCTCGGCGCCATGGAGGTGAGCGCCTCCGGCGACATCGCCAACTGGACCGTTCCGGGGAAGATGGTGAAGGGAATGGGCGGCGCGATGGACCTGGTCGCCGGCGTCAAGCGCGTCGTCGTGGTCATGGAGCACACGAGCAAGGACGGCGAATTCAAGATCCTTTCCGATTGCTCACTCCCGCTGACCGGGAAGGCGTGCGTCGACCTCATCATTACCAACCTGGGCGTACTGGCGTGCGACAAGCCGGGCTTGCGCCTTCTCGAGACCGCGCCCGGTGTGACGGCCGATGAGTTGCGCGCGAGCACAGGTGCGCGCATCGAGAACGCCGTGGCTGAGGCTGCCTGACGATGTCGGACGCCTTCATCTGCGATGCCATTCGCACCCCGATCGGCCGGCTGAACGGTAGTCTCGCGGGGGTTCGCGCCGACGATCTCGCCGCGATCCCGCTACGGGCGCTGGTGGAACGCAATCCATCGGTCGACTGGTCGGAGGTCGACGACGTTATCCTCGGCTGTGCGAACCAGGCCGGCGAGGACAATCGCAACGTCGCCCGCATGGCCGTGCTCCTGGCGGGACTGCCCGAAACTGTGCCAGGAGCGACGATCAATCGCCTGTGCGGCTCGGGCCTGAACGCCGTTGGTCAGGCGGCGCAGGCGATACGCTCGGGAGATGCCGACCTCCTTATCGCGGGAGGCGTCGAGAGCATGACCCGTGCGCCCTATGTCTTGGGCAAGGCCGCCAAGCCTTTCGATCGCGGACAGGCGATTGAGGATACGACGATGGGCTGGCGCTTCGTCAATCCGGCGATGCGCTCGGCATGGGGTGTGGACACCATGCCGCAGACCGCCGAGGCGGTCGCGGAGCAGTGGAACGTCACCCGTGAGCAACAGGACCGCTTTGCCCTGTCGAGTCAGATGAAGGCAGCCACTGCGCGTAATAACGGCCGTTTCAATGTCGAGATCGTACCCGTGACGCTGCCACGGCGAGGTGGCGATGCGGTAGTGTTCGCCGTCGACGAGCATCCACGGGACACGACCGCCGAAGGACTTGCGGCGCTGAAGCCGGTGGTAACCCTGAATGGGACCGTGACGGCCGGGAACGCATCCGGTCTCAACGACGGCGCTGCGGCGCTGGTCGTCGGCTCTGCCGATGCGGCGCAGCGCCATGGACTCATACCCCGAGCCCGCATCGTTGCCATGGCATCGTCCGGCATCGCTCCACGGATCATGGGCGCGGGTCCGATCGAGGCGGCTCGCAAGCTCCTCGCCCGCACCGGCCTCTCAATGGCTGACATGGACGTGATCGAACTCAACGAGGCGTTCGCTGCGCAGGCAATCGCAGTTTTGCGCGATCTGGACGTCGACGTAGACGATCCTCGCGTCAATCCGAACGGGGGCGCCATCGCGCTTGGCCATCCGCTCGGCATGTCGGGTGCCCGTATCGCGATGACGGCGGTCGAAGAACTGCATCGGATCGATGGGCGCTACGCGCTCGTGTTCATGTGCATCGGCGTGGGACAGGGCATCGGCCTCGTGCTGGAGCGGGCATGACGGACACGGTGACCCTCGGAGATGGCTGCACCATCGCGTATCGCTTCGACGGGGCCGCACACGCGCCGGTACTCGTGCTCGGAAACTCACTCGGCACCGACCTCGGCATGTGGGCACCGCAGATCGACGCCTTTGCCCAAACCTATCGTGTGCTGCGCTACGATACCCGCGGTCATGGACGATCGCAGGCTTCTGCCGGTGCATATGGTATCGACCGCTTGGGCCGTGACGTTGTCGAACTAACCGCGTCGCTCGGGATCGACCGGTTCCATTTCTGTGGACTCTCTCTGGGCGGCATGGTCGGCCAATGGCTCGGGATACGTGAAAGCGACCGGCTCGATCGGCTCGTGCTCGCCAATACTTCGGGCTATATGGGGCCGCCATCGGCATGGGATGCCCGGATCGCTGCGGTGCTCGCCGAGGGTATGGCCCCGCTGGCGGAGGCTTCGATCGCACGATGGTTCACGCCGGGCTTCGCGATGCGCCATCCGGATACGATCGAGCCGATCGTGAAGATGCTGCGCTCGACTGACCCGACCGGTTATGCCGGCTGTTGCGCGGCGATCCGCGATATGGATATGCGACGCGCCGCGGCGCTGATCGGCGTGCCGACGCTGGTCATCGGCGGCAGCGCCGATCCGGCGACGCCGCCCGATCATGCCCAGGCGCTTGCGAGCGCGATACCCGGCGCCACGCTCGAGATGCTCGATGCCGCCCACCTGTCGAACATCGAGCAGCCGGATCGCTTCGCGTCGCTCGTACTCGACTTCCTCGCGCGATCTTCATCGCGCCCGCCGGTCGCGCGCGAGAGCGCAGAATCCGCTTACGACCGGTGAGCGATTATCGCGCCGGTAGGCCAGACTCAATTGCGTCTGCGGAACGTCGCCGAGAAACGGACGATAGGCGACACCGGTAAGTTGCGCCTCGGACGCTGACTCGGGCACTATGGCGACGCCGGCACCGACGGATACCAGCGAAAGCGCGGTTTGAATTTCCAGCGTCTCCTGCGCGATCGTCGGCACGAACCCTTCCCGCCGGCATAGCCCGAGGACATGATCGGCGAAGCTTGGCCGGGGTTGGCGTGGATAGAGGACGAAGGGGCGCAGGGCGAGGTCGGCGAGTGCCACGTGGTTCTGCTGCGCTAGATCATCCACCTCGGGTAGGGCTACGATTAGCGGCTCGCGCTGAACTACCTCGCTGACGATTTCAGGATCCTGGATGCCGGGCCGTGCGAACGCTACGTCGATCGAACGCTCGATGAGCGCGACGCGCAATTCTGCGGTGTTCATCGCGTGCAGGACGAGTTCGACGTCCGGGTGAGCCGCCCGGTAACGATTGAACACGCCGGGCAGGATCGAGAAGGTGGCCGAGCCGACGAAACCGACCTGAATCACCCCGATCGTTCCCTCCGATGCGCGTTTCGCCACCCGCGCTGCGTCGGCGACACGGACGATGATGTCCCGCGCGCGGGGAAGCAGCGCCTCGCCCGCCGCGGTCAGCCCGATAGTGCTCCGCGTCCGGTCGAATAAAAGCGCCCCGATCCCTGCTTCGAGATTGGCGATCTGTCGGCTCAACGCCGGCTGGGCGATGTGGAGGCGTTCCGCAGCGCGGCCGAAATGGAGTTCCTCCGCGACAGCGAGGAAATAACGCAACCGACGGACGTCAATACCGGGTGACGCGGCGGTTGGCGGATCGGAAGGGAGTGTCTGGCGGCTCATGCCCCATCAGAGCCCGAGACGAGCGTACAAGCAATACCGTTTTGGCATCAACACGTGCCCATATTGTATTTGATCGACATGGCGGCGTGGGACACTCTTACCATTCAGAAGCCGCGAAGACGGCTTCGAAGGAAGAGGTATCATGCTTGAAACGAGGACAGCCGGCGGCGATCCGGCACGGCGACCGAAGCTCCAGGCTGTTGTGACGGGCGTCACGAATAAGCAGGTTGTGCAATTCGACTTCGTTTACGGCGACCCCGACCTCACGGTCGAACTCGTCCTGCCGATCCCCGCCTTTCGTGATTTCTGCACCGACAATCGGTGCCTGGTCACTGCCGCCGACCCCGCCGAAAGCGCCACTGTGCTGCGGATGTTCAGCGGATCGCCGGCCCACGTCCATCCCGTCGGAGCGCACTGATGAACATCGATATTCAGGCTGAGGCGATCACGCCACGGCGGCAGACCTTCTCGCACATTGCGCGCCGGTTCGGGACCGACAAGGCGGCCTCGCGTTACGAGGAGGCGACCTACGATGTGCAGCCGGTCGCCAACTTCCACTACCGGCCGACCTGGGATCCGGAGCGCGAGCTGTTCGACCCGCGTCGCACCGTCATCGAGATGGCCGACTGGTATGCGTTCCGCGATCCGCGCCAGTTCTACTATGCGACCTACAACATTAGCCGCGCGGCGATGCAGCAGTCCTTCGACGATGCGGTCAACTTCGTCGATAAGCGCGGCCTCGTCGGCAGCGTCGATACGGACTGGCGGGCGATGTTCGCCACCTACCTGTTGCCGCTGCGTCACGTCGAATGGGCGGCGAACATGAACTGCCAGCTCATCGCCGATTGGGGCTATGGAACTCAGATCACGTCGGCAGCCGCTTTCTGCGGCACCGATCGGTTGGGGATCGCCCAGATCATCTCGCGCATCGGCCTGGTCCTCGGCGAGGGTTCTGACGAACAGCTCCTTGCCGCCAAGACACAGTGGCTCGATGCGCCCGAATGGCAGCCGATGCGTCGTCTGGTCGAGGATCTTCTCGTGGTGCGCGACTGGTTCGAGCTCTTCGTGGCCCAGCTCGTCGTGCTCGACGGCTACGTCTACCCGCTGGTCACGCAGGCATTCGATCGCGCCGGTGCCGCCCATAACGGCTCGCCGCTGTCGATGATGACCGGCTTTCTCGGCGACTGGTTCGCCGACAACAGCCGCTGGACCGATGCAGTGCTCAAGGCGGCAGCAGGAGAATCCGAGGCCAATCGCCAGACTCTCAGGGATTGGTTCGACCGCTGGGACGAGCGTGCTCGCGCCGCGGTTCAGCCGGTCGCAGATATGGTGCTCGGCGATCGGGGCGCATCCGCGGTCGCCGAGATCGGTGCGCAGCTTCAGGACCGGGTGGCCGGTCTCGGCGCGATCGCCGAACGGGAGAAGGCGGCATGACCCAGCCCGTCTCCATCACGTTGCAGAACTCCCAGGACGGCTTCGCGATCGCCGAGGCGATCATGGCCGACAATCCGGGCGCCGAGCGCCGCTCGATGCCGGCGATGACGAAGATCGACCGTCCGGGACGGCTCGAGATCAAGGCAGCCAGCGTATCCGAGCGACTGGGGCGCGACTGGGACCCGCAGGAAATCCACCTGAGCGTCATCTCGCTGTCCGGTTCGGTCGACGAGGACGATGACTATTTCGCGGTTTATTGGAGGTAATCATGGCAGCCCGTAAGCTGAACCTGAAGCAGAAGTACGGTCACTTCACCCGCGGCCTCGACTGGGAGCCGAGCTATCAGTCAAAGGACGACATCTTCCCATTCGCCAAGTACGAGGGGATCAAGGTCCACGACTGGGATGCTTGGGAAGATCCCTTCAAGCTGACCATGGACGCCTATTGGAAGTTCCAGGCGGAGAAGGAGCGCAAGCTTTACGCGGTCATCGATTCGATGGCGCAGAACAACGGGCAGCTCGGCATCACCGACGCGCGTTACCTGAACGCAGTAAAGCTCTTCATCCAGGGCGTGACGCCGTTGGAATATCAGGCACACCGCCACTTCGCGCACCTCGCACGCCATCTGCCTGGAGCAGGCCTGCGGGTCGCCGCGCAGATGCAGTCGATCGACGAGCTACGACACTGCCAGACGCAGATTCACACGATCAGCCATTACAACAAGTTCTTCGACGGCATCCACGACTTCACCCACATGCATGACCGGCTGTGGTATCTGTCGGTGCCGAAGTCGTTCTTCGATGACGCGACGACCGCGGGGCCGTTCGAGTTCCTCACCGCGATCAGCTTCGCGTTCGAGTACGTCCTCACCAACCTGCTGTTCGTGCCGTTCATGTCGGGCGCCGCCTACAACGGCGACATGGCGACAGTGACGTTCGGCTTCTCCGCCCAATCGGACGAGAGCCGGCACATGACGCTCGGACTTGAGGCCGTCCGCTTCCTGCTGGAGCAGGACGAGGCCAACGTGCCGATCGTGCAGGGCTGGATCGACAAGTGGTTCTGGCGCGGATACCGCCTCCTCACCCTCGTCGCCATGATGATGGACTACATGCTGCCGAAGAAGGTGATGTCCTGGGCCGAGGCGTGGGAGACCTACTACGAGCAGGCCGGCGGAGCGCTGTTCGCGGACCTCGCCCGTTACGGCATCCGTGAGCCCAAGTACGCCGACGTCGCCAAGGCCGAAAAGGGTCATATCACCCATCAGGCGTGGACGATCTTTTACAACTACACCCACGCCGCGGCCGTCCACACGTGGGATGTCGACGATCAGCACCTCGCCTGGCTGCGCGAGAAGTACCCGGACACGTTCGCGCAACACTACGAGCAGCGCTATCTCAATTGGCGCGACCAGGCCGATCAGGGCAAGCGCTTCTACAACAACGGGCTGCCGCAGCTTTGCCAGGTATGTCAGGTTCCGATGGCGTTCACGGAGGTCGACGATCCCACCACGATCAGCTTCCGCGTCTCGGAGTTCGGCGGGGACAAGTACCATACCTGCTCCGACGGCTGTAAGGACATCTTCGACCACGAGCCGGAAAAGTATTCGCAGGCGTGGCTTCCGGTCCACCAGATCTTCCAGGGCAATTGTGGCGGCGCGACCGTTCCGGAGGTCCTCGACTGGTATCACATAAACCAGGGTGCCGATAACATGGATTATGCCGGCTCGCCCGAGGAGGCGCAGTGGGAGAAGTGGATGGAAGGCCGACGCCCTGCCGCTCCCATGGCCGTGGCCGCGGAATAAGGACGACCATCGATGCCCACAGCAAGCCTCAACCCCGGTTACTCCGGCCCGGTCCGCGACCGGGTGGAGAACTTCGGCGGCGCCCAACTCGTCTATGTCCACTGGGAGGGCCACAACAACTTCTGCTCGGCGATCACGCTGCCGCTGCCGCCTGAAACGCCCTTCGGGGCGCTCACCGCGGAAATCCTACCCTCGCTCTACTCGGTCGATCCCGACTGGGCGGAGGTCGATCTCTCGACCGCGCGCTGGATGCTGGACGGCGAAGATTGGCAGCCTGAAGCGGCCAAGGGCATTGGCGAACAGGGCGTCGGCCACAAGTCGCTCATTCGCTTCTGGACGCAACCGTTCGGCCGCGCCTGACATCATGCCGACGCTCACGATCGAACCGACCGGCGACACCGTAGAGGTGGCTGAAGGCCAGAACCTCCTCGACGCGTGCCTCCGGGCGGGGATTTACCTGCCCCACGCCTGCGGGCATGGCCTGTGTGGCACCTGTAAGGTGACCGTGCTCGAAGGCGAAGTCGATCACGGCGGTGCGAGTTCCTTCGCACTCATGGACTTCGAGCGGGACGAGGGGGCGACCCTGGCCTGCGTCGCCACGATCGAGGGCGACGTCACGATCGAGGCGGACGTCGACGATGATCCGGACGCGCAGCGGATCGCGGTGGCCGATTACGTCGGGACGGTAACCCGGCGCGAGATGCTGACACCCGACATCCTCGGCGTGTGGCTCTCGGTTCCGACCGGGGTCGCGTTCCAGGCCGGTCAATACGTCAACCTGACGATTGACGGGATCGAGGGGACACGCGCCTTCTCGATCGCGAACAGCCCCGCAGAGACCGGCATTGTCGAGCTTCATATCCGGCTTGTGCCAGGCGGCAAGGCGACAAAGCACCTGCACGAGGAGTTGAAGGTCGGGGACGAGATGCGCTTCGCCGGTCCGTTCGGACACTTCTTCGTGAGGCGCTCGGCGAACAAGCCGCTGATCTTCCTTGCCGGTGGCTCGGGACTATCCAGCCCCAAGAGCATGGTGCTCGAGCTTATCGAACAGGGGTATGACCAGCAGATCACACTATTTCACGGTGCCCGTCGACCGCACGACCTGCATTTCGCCGACCTGTTCCGGCGGATCGCCGATGAAAACCCGCTGTTTCGCTACGTACCCGTCGTTTCCCAAGCGGAGGCGCAGGACGAGTGGGGTGGAGAAACCGGCTACGTCCATGAGGCGGCCGAACGCCACTTCGGCGGCCGTTTCGCCGGTCACCAAGCCTATCTGTGCGGTCCGCCCCCGATGATCGAGGCAGGGATCGGGTCGCTCATGAAGGGCCGGCTGTTCGAGAAAGACATCTTCGTCGAGAAATTTGCCACCGCAGCGGACGCGGAGAAGTCTGTCCGATCGCCGTTCTTCAAGAAGCTCTGAACAGATCACCAACTGGAACGCAGGCCGGCGACGACCTCGCCGACGGATCGCTGCGTCCAAATGACGAGGGGAGGATCACGTCATGAAGATGCTTGCCTGGGGCCTTGCGGGAATTGCCGCATCCCTCGCGACGCCATCGGTCGCGTCAGAGGGGGGTAAGAGCGCCTATCCCAACGGCGCGGAGGCCCTGACGATAGCGGCGTTGCCGCCCCCCGGAACCTACCTCCTCGACTACCAATATTATTACACCGCCGATCGGCTGAACGATCGCGACGGCAACAACGTCGGGCCGCCAGATCTGTCGGTGGATGCCGTCGCCAACATCCCACGCTTCGTCCACGTCACCAACACCAAGATCCTCGGCGCAGCGCTCGCGATGCAGGTGTTCGTGCCCGTGGTGAACGTCAATGTTCGCGCCGGCGGCAGTAGGCAGAACAAATTCGGGATCGGCGATCTGATCGTCAATCCATTCGTTCTCGGCTGGAACCGCAAGAACACGTTCTTCGTGCTGACGATGGACACGTTCGTGCCCACGGGACGCTACAAGCGCACCGATCTCGCCAACATCGGCAACAATTATTGGACGTTCGAGCCCGTGTTCGCGGTGTCGCACTTCAATCCCGCTGGCAGCGGTCCCGAGGTGTCGGCGAAATTCATGTACGACTTCAACACCAAGAACACGGCAACCCAGTACCGCTCCGGGCAGGCAGCGCACGTCGACTTCGCGGCATCCTACAATTTCAATCCGATCACAATCGGTGTCACCGGTTACTATTTCAAGCAGACGACCGACGACAAGCTCAATGGCGTAAAGGTCGGCACTGACGGGTATCGAGGTGAGGTATTCGCGCTCGGACCGCTCGTTCGCTATCAGGCCGGCAAGGTGCCGATCGTCGCCCAGTGGCAGCACGAGCTCTCCGCCTCGAACCGCACCCAAGGCAACAGCTTCTGGCTCAAGGCTGCATTCCGGTTCTGAGGGTGCGGGATCGACCCGCGCTCGGCTCAATCCATCGGAGACAGAAGGGGTGTGGACCACGATGTTACCGTGATCTATGAGGCAGTAGGCGGGGTAGAGCCTATCGCTGACATCGCGGCTGACGCCATGAAGAACCGGAACATTGACCTCTAACTTGCAGCGTGTCGCTCGCGGGTGATGCGCGGATCCTCGTACAGGTCCCGCATCGCCCGCAGTCGAAACGCATTCCACCAGCGCTGCCAGCGGTGCTCGGCCGCATCGTGGATCATGTGGCAGCGTTGACAGAGCGCTCGCAGGTTAGCCGGGGCGCGGTTGCTCGGATCATGATCGAGGTGCGCGCAAGCCAGCACGACATAGGTCATGCGGACGCTCGCCAGCGTAAAGCCGCCCTTCATCGAAACCCGCTTGCCCTGGTCTGACCGCCAACACCTCGCATCGGCATCCCACCAGCGTCCATCGCCAAGGTGAGCGACCCGCCGAAGGTGCGGCCGACGGCATTGCTCGCAGCGTCTGCCGGCGCGGTCGAACCGGATCGTGTCTGACAGCTGCTGCCAGTCGATCGGGTAAAGCCAACGGTTTTCGGCGCGGATCGGCATCGCATTTCTATGAGTCACGCGACCAGCCTTGGAAAGCTGATTTTCGCCGTTTGTTTTCACACCGTTTGGCAGGTGTTCCACCGCGAAACGATAAACCGAGAGGATCGAGGCTTGACCAATAGGGCTCGGTAACGGAACATAAAGGGAACAGGTAGAGTCTAACCCTTATGCCCGCCGCCCTTGATTCATCAGCGCCGACCATAGCGCATCTTCGGACGATCGCTACACCCACGACCGACTTCCGCATCATGCCTTTCGGCGTCGACGCGATCGACGGGCGGCTCGGGGCAGGGGGCCTACGCGCTGGCGCGCTCCACGAGGCGACAGCGCAGAGTGCCACGATGGTCGACGACGCGGCAACGACGCTCTTCCTCGCCAGCATCGCCGCGCGTGAAGCTGCTGCGACAGGCGGGCCGGTGTTGTGGGCGAGTTGCCGCGCTGACCTGTATGCGCCGGCGCTGGAGCAGATCGGCTTACCCAGCGCAGCCGTGATCCATGCCCAACCGCGCGATGACGCGGCCCTTCTGGCGGTGATTGAGGATGCGGTGCGCGACGGTACACCGTCTGCCATCGTCGCAGAGGCGAGCAAAGTCTCCATGGTCGCCACCCGCCGCCTGCAGTTGGTCGCGGCCGAGGCTGACATGCCGGTCCTGCTTTTGCGCCGTCGACGCGGGCTCAACGAGGATCCGCTTGCCGAACCATCCGCGGCCTGGACGCGCTGGCGGATCGGCACCGCACCGTCCGAGCGGCTTGAGGTCGCGGGTGTAGGAAGAGCGAGATGGACGGTGGAATGCACTCGCCAGCGTGGGGGTGAGGGGTTCTCCCTGATTGTGGAGGGCAGCAATGAGACGGGTCGTCTCGCTGTTCCTGCCGGACTTGGCCATCGAGCGGCTGAGACGGTTGGAGCGGTCCGCTTCGCGGCAGCCTGAACGGCCTGTCCTCGAGCTGCCGGTAGATGACGACCCCGGCGCCTGTTCGGTGCCGCGGGGCGGCGGTTGGCGGCCAGGTGCGCGGTGGGCACGCGAGGGCCTGCGTTCCCGCGCCGACGTCGAGACGCAGATCGCGGCGCTGCCAACGCATGCACAGCCGCCGATGCGCGAGCTCGGCCGGCGATCGGAGGCAGCAAGCCACCCTTATAAGACCGTAATCACAGGGCATCCGACGCCGAAAGCATCGCCGTTGGATATTAAAAGCAATGGCTTTCCGCCTTTGGCGCTTATCGGGAAGGCGGGCCGGCGCGAGGAGGTGGTTGCTGCCTGCGAAGGTGCACGGGCGCTCGGTATTCATCTCGGTATGGCTGCGACCCATGCGCGCGCTCTCGTATCGGATCTCGACTTCCGTCCGGCCGAGCCGGAGGCTGATGCGGCACTCCTCGACCGCCTGGCGCTGTTCGCGGTTCGGCGCTGGTCGCCGATTGCTGCTGTCACGCCCGCCGATGGGCTCTGGATCGACCTTGCTGGCTGCGCGCATCTGCATGGTGGTGAGGAGCGGTTCTGCAGGCGGCTGATCGCTTTCTGCCGTCGTGCCGGCTTCACCGCACGCGTGGCCGTCGCTGATACGGCAGGGGCGGCCCATGCCCTCGCTCGCTTCGGCCGCAGCGAGCTGACCCGCGTCGAGCCGGGTGCAACCGCCAGTGCGATCTCGCCGCTGCCGATCGTCGCCTTGCGCTTGGCGCCGAGCGCCATCAGCGCTGCCAAACGCTTCGGCTTCGAGACAGTAGCGGATCTGCTGCCGGTCGCGCGTGGGCCACTGGCGCGTCGGCTCGGTCTGCCGGCAATCACGCGTCTGGACCAGGCGCTCGGCGCCGTGGCCGAGCCAATCACCCCGCGCGAGGATGCCGAAGTTCCGATGGTCGAGCGTCGCCTCCTTGAGCCGATCGGCACAGCCGAGGCGATCGAACAGGTTATGGGCGACCTGCTGAACGATCTTGCGCAGGTCCTGCAAGCGCGAGGCTTAGGGGCACGGGCACTCCGCCTCACGGCCTTGCGCGTCGACGGCACGGAACAGGTCGTGGGCGTCGGCACGTCGCGGCCGACGCGCGAGGTATCGCACCTTCTCAGGCTTCTGAAGCTCAGGATCGAGCGGATCGACCCTGGCATGGGCCTCGAGCAATTCTGGCTGGTCGCGCCGCATACCGAACCGCTGGATGCGGTCGACCTTGGCGCGGTCCTCGCCGGCGAGGCGCTGGTGCGGGACCCGGCGCGTCTGGTCGACGTCATCGCTGGCAGGATTGGAGGCTATGCCGTCTACCGGCTTGCGCCCGTCGAAAGCCATGTGCCGGAGCGGGCCGTCACCCGCTCCGACCCGGTGGAGATGCCAGGATCATGGCCGGCATGGAAGCGCCCGATCCGCCTCTTTGCCCGGCCGGAGCCGCTGGCGCGCGTGATAGCGCTGATGCCGGACCAGCCACCACGTCGGTTCGAATGGCGCGGCAAGACCTACAAGATCGTCGCCGGCGATGGCCCCGAGCGGGTCCATGGCGAATGGTGGCGCCGCGATGCCGAGGTGTGGGCGGTGCGGGACTATTACCGTGTCGAGGACGATGCGGGCGGCCGCTACTGGGTCTTCCGACGCGGTGACGGTTTCGAGGAAGAGACGGGCGACCTGTCCTGGTGGATGCACGGGGTCTTCGGATGACCCACTATGTCGAGCTGCAGGTGCTCACCCACTTCTCGCTGCTACGCGGCGCGTCGTCGCCAGAGGAGTTGTTCGCGGCCGCGGCGCTGCTCGGCTACCCGGCGATCGGCGTCAGCGACATCGGCACCGTTGGGGGTGTCGTTCGGGCATGGGAGGCGCAGAAGGCTACGGGCGTCCGCTCGATCGCGGGCACGCGCGTCGATCTGTCCTGCGGCCGGCGCTTGTTGCTCTATCCGACCGATCGGCCCGCCTGGTCGAGGATCACGCGGTTGCTCACCGTCGGCAAGAAGCGGGCAGGCAAGGGCGGATGCCTTCTCCACTGGCACGACCTCGAGCCGTGGTCGGAGGGTGTCGTTGCCATCCTGCTGCCACACGAGGCCGACGAGGAGAACGTCGCCGCACTGAAAGACCTGAAGGCTATCTACGGGCGTCGCGGCTATATGGCCCTGTTCCAGCGGCGTCGGCCGGGGGACGCGGTCCGCATCGATGCGCTGGCGCGGCAGGCAGGCGGGGCAGGGGTCCGTGCCGTTGTGACCGGCGATGTGCTCTACCATGCGCCCGAGGCACGGCTGCTGCAGGACGTGGTGACGGCGGTGCGCGAGAAATGCACCGTCGACGAGCTCGGCTACCGCCGCGAGGTCAACGCGGATCGGGCGCTCAAATCGCCCGACGAGATGGTCCGGCGATTCCGCGCCTATCCGGACGCGCTGCAGGCAAGCGTCGATATCGCGCGCATCTGCACCTTCGACCTTGGCGAGCTGGCCTATCAATACCCGCACGAGCGCCTGATCGAGGGGCTGTCAGCGCAGGAAGCCTTGGAGAAGCTGGCGACCGAAGCGGTCGAGCGGATGTTCGATGGCCAAGCGCCGGAGGCGTACACCAACCAGATCGCGCATGAGATGCGGCTGATCGGCGAGCTTGGCTACGCGCCGTACTTCCTCACCGTCTATGCGATCGTGCGCGAGGCGCGTCGGCGCGGGATCCTCTGCCAGGGCCGCGGCTCGGCCGCAAACAGCTGCGTGTGCTTCGTGCTCGGCGTCACCTCCATCGACCCCATCAAGCACGAGCTGCTTTTCGAGCGCTTCGTGTCGGGCGAGCGCCGCGAACCGCCCGACATCGACGTCGACTTCGAGCATGAGCGCCGCGAGGAAATCATCCAGTGGATCTACGAGACCTATGGGCGTGATCGCGCGGCGCTGACCGCAGTCGTGACCCGTTACCGCGCGCGCGGCGCGGTGCGTGACGTTGGAAAAGCGCTCGGGCTACCGGAGGATCTGACGTCCTCGCTCGCCGGCCTCGTGTGGGGCTGGTCGGCCGAGGGCGTCGGTGAGAAGCAGGTCGACGAGCTCAACCTCGACATCGCCGACCGCCGGCTGCGGCTCACGCTCGACCTCGCGCGCAAGCTGATCGGCGTGCCGCGCCACATGTCGCAGCATCCAGGCGGGTTCGTGCTGACCCATGATCGTCTTGATGATCTAGTTCCTATTGAACCTGCCGCAATGGAAGGCCGGCAAATCATCGAATGGGACAAAGATGACATCGACAGTCTGAAATTTATGAAAGTCGACGTTCTCGGCCTCGGTATGCTTGGGTGCATGAACCGGGCGTTTAATATACTTGAACAAGACAAAGGTATTCGTGTCGGACTGGCAGACCTACAGGATGATGACCCTGAAGTCTATGCCATGATCCAGAAGGCTGACACGCTCGGCACCTTCCAGATCGAAAGCCGTGCGCAGATGAGCATGCTGCCGCGGATGAAGCCTCGGCGCTTCTATGACCTCGTAATCCAGGTCGCGATCGTGCGGCCGGGACCGATCCAGGGTGACATGGTCCACCCGTATCTTCGCCGGCGTGAGGGGCTGGAACGGCCGGAATACCCGCGCCCGGAGCTGCGCGCTGTGTTGGAAAAGACCCTCGGCGTTCCCCTGTTTCAGGAGCAAGCCATGAAGGTCGCCATCGTCGGCGCGGGCTTCACGCCGGCCGAGGCGGACCAGCTGCGTCGCGCCATGGCCACCTTCAAATTCACCGGCGGGGTCAGCCATTTTAGCGAGAAGCTGATCGAGGGCATGGTCGCACGCGGCTATCCCCGCGACTTCGCCGAGCGAACCTTCCGCCAGCTTGAGGGCTTCGGCTCCTACGGCTTCCCCGAGAGCCATGCAGCCAGCTTCGCCAAGATCTCCTATGCAAGCAGCTGGATGAAACACCATCATCCGGACGTGTTCTGCGCCGCGCTGATGAACGCGCAACCCATGGGCTTCTACGCGCCCGCACAGATCGTCCGCGACGCGCGCGAGCACGGGGTCGAGGTGCGGCCACCTTGCGTCAATGCGAGCCGGTGGGATTGCACCCTCGAGCGAACAGGCGGGCGCTATTTGGCGGTGCGGCTTGGCCTGCGAGTGATCCGCGGCCTATCGAACGCTGACGGAGCGAAAATCGTCTCCGCGCGCAGCACCACCGCATATGACTGCGTCGAGGACGTGTGGCGCCGATCCGGCGCGCAGCGTGCCGCGATCGAGAAGCTGGCGGACGGCGATGCCTTCCACAGCTTCGGTGCCGATCGCCGGCAGGGTCTATGGAAGGTGAGGGGGCTCGGCGAGGCTCCGCTGCCACTCTTTTCCGCGGCGGATCGTGCGGCCGAGACGCTGAGCGCAGAAGGTATCGAGCCAGAGGTGCAGCTGCGGGCGCTGACTGATGGCCGTGAGGTGATCGAGGATTATCGCAACATCCAGCTGTCGCTCCGCGCTCACCCGCTGACGTTCGTGCGGGACGAGCTGCGACGCCGCGGCGTCACCCGCTGCGCTGACCTCGCCAGCGTCCGCGACGGCCGCCACGTCGAAGTCGCGGGCATCATCCTGGTGCGTCAAAAGCCCGGTTCCGCGAAGGGTGTGCTGTTCATAACGATCGAGGACGAGACCGGCGTCGCCAACGGCATACTCTGGCCCGACCGCTTCGAGGCGCAGCGTCGCACCGTGATGTCGGCCTCCATGGTCGGGCTGAAAGGGCGAGTGCAGAAGGAAGGCGAGGTGATCCACGTCATCTGCGACCGGATCGTCGACCATGGCGACCTGCTCCACCGTGTCGGAGATATGTCCTTCCCGCACCGCACCGGGCGCGGCGATGCGGGCCAGCATCCAGGCTCACCGGATCGCGGGGACAAGGGATGGCAGCCCGAGCCGCGCAACCAATACTGGCCGCCCCATGCGGACGGTAAGGATCCTGAGGACGTCGTGCGCTTCAAATCGCACGACTTTCATTGATCCGTGTCGACGCTTCCTCGGCACCAGCGCGTGGTGATTGCGCTGTCGGTGCATATCCTGCGTGCCGGCGTGGCCAGGTGCTCGGAAACGACGGTCGACGGCATGGAAGTGCGCCTGGCGCTGCGCTGCCTTCTGCCGCACTGCCCTGAGCGCTGGCCGCTCGAACTTTACTGGGACGCCGCCTCGCAGGCGAACGAGATCGGGCGAGCCCAGGGGGTCACCGCAGCCTTCAACGGCATCGTGCGCCAGCTGCGGAAAGCAGGGCGCTACGAGGACGTTTCGCCGCTGTGAGCAGCCGGCCGAAGAACGACACTTCCTACCAAACGCTTGGCGAATGGGCGGCTGATCGCGCCGACATGCGGATCGTCTGCGCGTGCGGCCGCACCATCAACTTTCCGGCCGAGCGGATCCTCGAACGGTTCAAAGGTGACGGTAAGGTCGCAAACAAGATGATCCGGCTCCGCTGCCGCGGCTGCGGGCGGCGCGGCCACGCCTCCCTATCGGCGATCCCGGCGCTGCGACGCTAGACTATAGGTTTGCTGGAAGCGGTTGTCCGTTCAGGCCTGCGGGCCGCAACTTGTTCTCGGCTGCTGTCTTTTCTTTTTCATGCTTTTTGCACAGGCCCTGCCCATTGGTCACGGGATCGTCTGACCCGCCCGCCCAGCTAGGGATAATATGATCTGCTTCAGTGCTCCTTTCCGAACAACCAGGAGCCAAGCAGTTGGGATAGAGCCTCATGCAATCCCTATGAAACCGGGCCTGCTTGCTCGAATTTGGCGCAACCATGTGTATCCCTCCGCAGTAGCTTAGGGTCAGGACTCTTTGATCACAGCCAGAAGATGACGGTGGCAGTGAGGGCGACGGCAGAGAAGAAGGCCGTGGGGCAGCGATCGTAGCGGGTTGCGACGCGTCGCCAGTCCTTGAGGCAGCCCAACATGATCTCGATTCGGCTGCGGCGCCTGTAGCGACGCTCGCCGTACCTGACCGGCTCGTTGCATGATCGCCGACCGGGGATGCATGGCTGGATGCCCTTGGCCTGGAGGGCGTCGCGGAACCAGTCGGCGTCGTAGCCGCGGTCGCCGAGCAGCCACTGCGCTTTTGGCAGGTCGTCCAGCAGGGCTGCCGCGCCGGTGTAGTCGCTGACTTGGCCCGCGGTCATGAAGAAGCTCAACGGGCGGCCGTTCGCGTCGGCCACGGCATGGAGCTTGGTGTTCACGCCGCCCTTGGTCCGACCGATCAGACGGCCGAGAGGCCCTTTTTAACCCGCAGGCTCGATGCCGCGCGGTGCGCCTTCAGGTAGGTCGCATTGATCATGACGGTCTTTGGTTCGGCATCGCCTGCGGTCAGCCCCTCCATCATGCGCGTGAACACGCCTCGCTCGCCCCAGCGCTTCCACCGGTTGTACAGCGTCTCGTGAGGACCATAGGCGCTGGGCGCATCTCGCCAGCGCAGCCCATTGCGGTTGACGAAGACGATGCCGCCCAACACCCACCGGTCATCCACCCGAGGCCTGCCGTGGCTCTTGGGGAAGAAAGGCCGCAGCTGCTCCATCTGATCGTCCGTCAGCCAGTACAGGTCGCTCATTCCGGTCTCCTCACGGAGCCTGAATCAGATCGCGACGCTCACATCAATGGGTCCTGATCCTAGCCACCAGACGATACCGGCTCAAATTTGTCTATGCCGCTTAGTCTAAATCTAGTTCTGCAGCGGCCAAATCCTGTCCCCGCAACCAACTTCATTTGCAACGCCTCGGAAGCCACCGCTTCCGAGGCGTTTTGCATGTCTGTGCTCGCGCTCAGCTCCAGCATCGACGCCAACTCGCCGCGCAGCTCGGTCGTCAGGTCTCCCCCTCTGGCCGTAAGGCTAGGACTCGTTGATCACAGTCAGAAGATGACGGTGGCATCCTTGGCGACGGCGGAGAAGAAGGCAGTGGGGCAGCGGTCGTAGCGCGTGGTGACTCGGTGCCAGTCCTTCAGACGGCCGAACATGATCTCGATGCGGCTGCGGTGCCGATAGCGGCGCTTGTCGTACCGGACGGGTTCGTTGCGCGACCTGGGGCCCGGGATGCAGGGCTCGATGCCCTTCGACTGCAAGGCGTCCCTGAACCAGTCGGCGTCATGGCCGCGGTCGCCGAGCAGCCACTGCGCCTTGGGTATGTCGTCGAGCAGCGCTGCCGCACCGGTGTAGTCGCTGACCTGGCTTGCGGTCATGAAGAAGCTCAAGGGACATCCAGCGGCAGCCTTGGGTCGTTTATTGCTCGATCCTTATCTGAAAACCCTGCCGCTCGCTTAAGCCGCCTTTCAAAACCGTGTCTTGAATCAGCGACGTGCTGCACCAACAAGCGTTGTTCATGAAGCCCGGCATGACAGGCGGATTGACGCTAACCATCTGCGGCCTGAGTGAAGTATGACACGGTTTCGGTACGCGTTTCTGCACTAACCGCAGCAATGGTTTCGTTCCGAAACGACCGTGACCATGGCGGATTCAGTGCTGCACAACGCCGGATCACGATGCAACATATACGCCTGCCTGCCTGCGCATGTCCGGCTTCCTTATAACCCGCTTGCATTCGTTACGGGAGGAGATAGCTTGTCATATAACTAAGGAGGCGTGATGATCCAGCGCTGGAGAAGCCTGTTTATGCGTGGTGTGCCCGTGATGGCGATCATGGTCTTGGGTGGCTCAGGCTTGGATGCGCAGCAACAGCCGGCAACCGCCATGCCGCCGATCGATACGCAACTGCCCCCGCCAGCCGATCATAAGGCCGCTGCAGTGGCGGTGTTGGCGGATTATCGCCATGACGATCTGCTTTGGGAGAATGACCGCACTGCACATCGCATCTACGGTCACGCCCTGGAAGCGGTGGAGCCACCATCGGGATCGGGCATTGATAGTTGGGGCAAGCAGTTCGTCTGGCCCTTCGCCGATCGCCAACTGCGTAGCGGCGACCAGCATGGCTATCACGGCGAGGGCATCGACTTCTACAATGTCGGGTCCGGTCGTGGCGCGGGCGGATTGGGCATCTGGCACGACAACAAGCTGTGGACGTCGCGCAATTTTATTCGGTACCGGATCAGGACAACCGGCGGAAAAGCGGCCGATTTCGAGGTGGATTATGCCCCTTGGCCGGTCGATGTCGGACGTACGGTATGGGAGACGCGCCGCTTCACCCTGCCGCTCGGCACGCATTTCACGCGGATGGTGTCTACTTTATCGTCAAACAAGCCGGGCGAAATGATCGTCGGGATCGGTATCGGCAAGCGTACGACCGGGCCGATCGCGGGGCAGATGAGCGCCGATCGCACGCGCGGGGTCATGACGTGGTGGGGCCCGGAAGACGGCGCGCATGGCCGGATGGCGGTGGCGATCCGTGTCGATCCTGCAACCATCGTCGAACTGCGCGACGATGCGGACAATTACCTGTTCCTGGTGCGGGTGAAAGCGGGGAAGCCCTTTGTCTACTTTTCAGGCTCTGCCTGGAGCAAGGGGGCAGGGGGCTTCGACACCCGTGAGAAGTGGCAGTCCTATGCCGCATCGCAGGTGTTGGATTTTTCGGTGCCGGTACGATGAAGGGGAGGATGGAGGGGATGGGGATGGGGATGAAGCGGCGGCGGGTGTTGATGGCGATGGCGGGGGGTGTGGCCGGGGCGGCGGTGCCGGTGCGGGCGCAGGGGATGGCCGGGGAGGCGGCGGGGGACAGGTCCGCGCTGCCGAGCGGGGCAGAGGACCGCCGCTATCTGCTCGGCCTGCTGGAGCGGATGGCGACGCCGGTGCTGTCGCGCATGGCGCGGGGGCGTCTGCAGCAGGAGTGGACGCCTGAGTTAAGCCCGACCTGGGACAAGCGCGATCCCAAGGTCGCCTATATGGAGGCGTTCGCGCGGCTGATCGACGGGATCGCGCCGTGGCTGGCCCTGCCGGACACCGACGATGCCGAGGGGCGGCTGCGGCGTACGCTGCGCGAACAGGCGGTGCAAAGCTATGTCCACTCGGTCGATCCGGCCAGCCCGGACCGGCTGGGATGGGAGGGGCATGGCCAGGCGCTGGTCGACAGCGCCTATTTCACCAGCGCGCTGCTGCGTGCGCCAAAGACGTTGTGGGAGCCGCTGGACACCAAGACCAAGCAGCGCATCGTCGCGGTCATCAAAGGCCTGCGCCGCATATCCCCGCCTTACCAGAACTGGCTGCTGTTCGCGGCGATGAACGAAGCGTTCCTGTTCTCGATCGGCGAGGATTGGGACCCGATGCGCGTCGACATGACGGTCAAGCTGTTCGCGGGCGACTGGTATGTCGGGGACGGCTGGTACGGCGATGGCGAGCGGTTCCACTTCGATTACTACAACAGCTACGTCATCCATCCGATGATGGTGCAGGTGCTGGAGGTGCTGTCGCGCGGCAACCCGTCGTTCAACAATCTGAAGCCGGCGGAAGCGTTTAAACAGGCACGGCACCGGATGCAGCGATATGGCGAGCATCTGGAGCGGATGATCGGGCCGGACGGCGCCTATGCCGCCATCGGCCGGTCGCTGACCTATCGCATCGCGGCGCATCAGGTGCTGGGCGTGCTGGCATGGCGCGGCTGGCTGCCGGAAACGCTGCCCGGGCCGCAGGTGCGCGCGGCGACGGTGATGGCGGCACGACGGGTGTTCGCCGACCCGAGCAACTTCAATGCGGACGGCTTCCTGACGATCGGCTTCACCCGCGCGCAGCCGACGCTGGGCGACTGGTATTCGAACGCCGGCAGCATGTATATCGCCTCCGAAGGGCTGGTTGCGCTGGGGCGGCCGGCGTCGGACCCGTTCTGGACGGGGGCGGCGATGCCGTGGACGATGCGGCGCGCCTATGCGGGGCAGGATTTCCGGAAGGACTATCCGGTCGACTATTGACAGCGCTGTCGATGTAGGCGCGGGGGAAGCGTGTAATCGTAGGATAAGACCGGGTGGCGAGGAGTGAGATGGCCAAGGCTTTGTCGATGGCGGATGCCCTGTTCGCGAAGCTGGAAACCAGCATATTGGACGGGGACCTGGCGCCCGGTGCCCAGATGCCCACGCAGAAGATCATCGCCGAAACCGAAAAGGTCAGCCGGACGGTCGTGCGCGAGGCGGTCGCCCGGCTGGAAGCGCAGGGGCTGGTCGTCTCCCGTCAGGGATCGGGCGTGTATGTGGCCGAGGATGCACGGTATCGCGCGTTTCAGGTGACGCGCGACGAACTGTCGGAACTGGCCGACGTGATCCGGCTGCTGGAGATGCGGCTGGCCATCGAGGCGGAGATGGCGGCGTTCGCCGCGGCACGCCGCACGACCGAGGATGTGGGGGCGATGCGCGCCGCCCTGCGGCGGATGGCGCAGTTCAGCGACGATCCGGTGGCCGCCGCCGCGGCGGACGTGGAGTTTCATCTGGCGATCGCGCGGGCGACACGAAACGACTATTTCGTCCGGTTGATCGACTTTCTGGGCCTGCGTCTGGTGCCGCCACGCAACCTGTATCTGCGCAACAAGCCGGTGGGCGCGCATGAGGCCTATGTCGCCAAGGTGCGGGCCGAGCATGAGGCGATCCTGGACGCCATCACGCGCATGGACGTGCCGCGTGCGCGCCAGGCGGCGTGGGACCATATGCAGGAAAGCCTGAACCGCCATTCCGAATTGAGCGACGGCGCGAACGACGATCCCCAGACCGCTTTGCCGTGAACCGTTTGACATACGGCCGATAGTTATCCTACAAATTGTCGGCGCCGAACGATGCGCGAGATCGGGGGATGGATGCCGAGGCGGCACGAGCGGGCAGGGGAGGCGGCAGGGCTATCTGATCGCCGCGTGATGCCCGGCTTTTGCCATCGGCGCGCCCCCCTTGCTGTGATGGAGAAGTGACGATGAGCATGCGTCTTGCCCTGGCCCTGGGGCTGGCGTCCGTCGCCGCATGGCCCGGTGCGATCCCTGCCGCAGCGCAAGGCGCGGCGGCGGTCGATCCGGCAGCGGTGCGGGCAACGGCGGTAAAGCTGGCGGACTGGCAGCTTGGCCGGTTGGATCCCAGCCATATCGCGGCAGCCACCGGCGAGACGCGCAATCCACGGGCGTGGGAGCAGGCCGTGTTCTGGGTGGGGATGACCGCGCTGGCGGATGCGCCGGGCACCCCGCCGCGGATCAAGCAGGCGATCATGGACATGGGCCGGCGCAACGCCTGGCGGCCCGGCGACAAGCCCTATTTCGCGGACGATCATGCGATCACCCAGGCCTATCTGTGGGCGGCGGCAAACGGCGCAGGTGCCGAGGCGCGGGCGCCGACGCGCGCGGCATTCGACCGGGTGGTGGACCAGCCGGCGGTGACGACCCTGGCCTTCGCAGTGCCCAAAAAGGGCGGTTACAGTGCCACCGAGTGCCTGGACCGCTGGTGCTGGTGCGATGCGCTGTTCATGGCGCCGCCCGCCCTGGCGGTGCTGAGCAACCAGACGGGCGATCCCAAATACCGGCAGTTCGCCATCAAGGAGTTCTGGGCGACCACCGACTTCCTGTATGATCCGGTCGAGCATCTGTATTACCGGGACAGCCGCTTCTTCGATCGGCGCGACGAGCAGGATCGCAAGCAATTCTGGGCGCGCGGCAATGGCTGGGTGTTCGGCGGCATGGCGCGGATCATCCCGCAACTGCCCGCCAACAGCCCGGACCGGCGCCGGATGGAGGCGCTGTTCAAGGAGATGGCGGCCAAGCTGCTGACCTTGCAGAAGCCGGATGGGTATTGGGCGCCGTCCCTGCTGGCGCCGGAGAATTCCCCGCCGGAGACGAGCGGGACGGGCTTCTTCACCTATGGCTTTGCCTGGGGCGTGAAGGCCGGTCTGTTGGACAAGGCGCGCTATCGGCCGGCGGCGCTCCGCGGCTGGAATGCGCTGACCCGCGCGATACAGCCGGACGGACGGCTGGGCTGGGTGCAGCAGGTGAGCGACCGGCCCGACCGGGTCACCGCCAGCGATACGCAATATTACGGCGTCGGGGCCTTTCTGCTCGCCGCCACCGCGGTCGCCGATATGGAGCGGACCGGGCGATGAGCGCCGATCCTCTGTTCGCCAAGACCTATCATGCCGTTCATCCCGACATGATGATGGGGGCCAGCAACGCCGACCTGCACGATCGCCATGCGGTGACCGGGCTGTTCCGTGCCGGCGAACTGGTGCTCACCTATTCGCACGGGGAGCGTTTCATCATCGGCGGGGCGATGCCGGGCGAGGCGGCGCTGGACCTGCCGGTGCAGCGGGAGCCGGCAAGTGCGGCCGGACATCCTCTGCTGGAGCGGCGCGAGCTGGGCGTGGTGAATATCGGGCCCGCGGCCGGCACGGTGACGGTGGACGGCGTCGCCTATCCGCTGGCGAAATATGAGGCGCTTTACGTGCCGATGGGCAGCCGGGACGTGCGGTTCGAAGGGGCGGGCGCGCGCTTCTACCTGCTCAGCGTGCCCGCGCATGCCGCCTATCCGATCGTCCACATGACGCTGGCGGGCAATCCGCCGATGCGGCGCGGCAGCCCGGAGACGTCGAACGCGCGGTCGATCCACCAACTGGTGCTGCCCCATGCCTGCCAGAGCGCGTCGCTGTGCCTGGGGCTGACGCGGCTCGATCCGGGCAGCGTGTGGAACACGATGCCGCCGCACGTTCATGAGCGGCGATCGGAAATCTATTTGTATTTCGACCTGGAGGACGATGCCCGCGTCTTCCACTATATGGGCCAGCCCGACGAGCTGCGCCATATCCTGCTGGGCGATGGCGATGCCGTGATCTCGCCGCCATGGTCGGTGCACATGGGCGCCGGCACCAGCAGCTACAGCTTCGTCTGGGCGATGGCCGGCGAGAACCAAGATTATGAGGACATGGACGTGCTCGATATCTGCCAGCTTGCCTGAGGGGGCGCAGGGTTTCGCGCGCAAGGGTCGTCCCCCTTGCCTGTTCGTGCCGAGACATGGCCGCGTGCGGCAACATGCCTCTCGATACACCGTCTCGATACGCGGCTCTGCCGCTACTCGACGGTTACTCGAGACGAACGGGGTTTGGGTCAGGCTGGTGGCGTGAGGTTTAGAGCGGTTTCCGACCGATCTGCGTCATCGTGATTGCATCAGGAAGGCTGCTGGCTAGGAGCGGCGCGAAGCAGGGGCTGGTCTGCCCCTGCGAGCGTCGCGACGACGTCCAGCGGCCTTCCTGATGCAACCCCTTCGGGGCGGGCCGATTTTGGCCCAGGGCCACGTCGCTCGTCGGTCACGATGCCCCGGCATCGCTCCGCTCCTTGCTTCTTGCCCTGAACCAAAATCGGCTCCGTCACGATGGCGCAGATCGGTCGGAAACCGCTCTAGTCGCGCAGGCCGATGAAGGCGACGCCGGGGGCGGCGGTGCCGGGGCCGTGCGGGGTCAGGCGGCCGTCGGGGGCGACCGCGAAGCTGTCGATCGTGCCGCTATGCTGGTTGGCGACCAGGAGGCGGGACTGGCCGGGCAGGAGTTGCATGTGGCGGGGCCAGCGGCCGGTGGCGGAGATGGTCTGGACCGGCGTGAGCGTTCCGTTCGACGCGATGGCGAAGACGGCGATCGTGTCCGCGCCGCGGTTCGAGGCGTAGAGATAGCGGCCGCGCGCGTCGATCGCGATGGCGCCGGCCTGGCTCTTGCCGGTGAAGCCGGGTGCGAGGGTGGAGACGGGCGGGGCGAGTGGGGTCAGCGTGGGGGCAGGGCCGACGCGGAGTGCGGTGACGGTGTTGGCGAGCTCGTGGATCAGATAGGCGAAGGGGCGGGCGGGGTGCAGCGCGATGTGGCGGGGGCCGGAGCCGGCGGGTGCGCGCAGGGCGGCCTGCGCGGTGCCGAGCGTGCCGGTGCGTGCGTCGAAGGGATGGGCGAAGACGGTGTCGGCGCCGAGGTCGACCGACCATAGCCAGCGATTGTCCGGGGTGAAGCCGACCCAGTGCGCATGCGGGCCCGCCTGGCGATCGGTGACGGGGCCGCTGCCCCGGTGGGGGTGGACCGTTGCCGGGGCCGAGGGAAGGCCGGTGGCGGGGTCGAGACGGATCAGGGCGACGCTGCCGCTGCTGTAATTGGCGACGGCAAGCGCAGTGCCGGTGCGGTCGAGCGCGACATGGCAGGGATCGGCACCGGCGGACGAGACATGCGCGACGCGGGTCCAGCGGTCGCCATCGGTGCGGAAGGCGGAGACCATGCCGTCCGCGCCCTCCTGCACCAGATAATGGAGCCCGTGGCGGGGGTGGCGGATGCCGAACGAGGCGTCGGGCGCGTCGGCGACCGGCGCGGCCGCCTGCCAGCGTTCGGTGTCGGGGCGGTAGTGGAGGGGCAGGAGGCCGTGGCCGCCTTCCCGGTTGTAGCCGCCGGCATAGAGCGCGAGCGAAGCGGGGGCGGCGTGCGCGGGGAGGGGAAGTGCCGTGGCACCGATCGCACCAAGGATCGTGCGTCTGGACATCGGGGTGGTCATGGCTTCTCCTGTTCGCATCCGCCGTCGGGGCGATCAGGTCTATGGCATGGCGCGGGGTGCCGCGGCTATCCTTGCCTGATCGCGGAAAGGTTCGGCGCCGAACGCGCCTCGCCTTCCGCTCTCGCGATGGCCAAGGGACAGCCGGTCACGCACCCGCGAGCGTCAGGCGTTCCAGTTGGTCGTCGGTCAGGACAAGCGTCATGGCGGGGAGGAGATCCTCCACCTGCGCGACGCTGGTGGCGCTGGCGATGGGGGCGGTGACGCCGGGCTGCGCGATCAGCCAGGCGAGCGCGATCTGGGCGAGGGTGGCGCCGGTCTCGGCGGCGACGGCGTCCATCGCGTCGAGAACGGCCTTGCCGCGACCGTCGAGCAGGTCGGCCATGCGGCCGCCGCGCACGCTTTTGCCGAGATCGTCGCGGGTGCGGTACTTGCCGGTCAGGAAGCCCGAGGCGAGGCCGTAATAGGGCACGACGCCGATATTCTCGGTGACGCAGTAATCCTGCAACTCGCCCTCGAACTTGTGGCGGCTGACCAGATTATATTCGGGCTGCAGAACGTGGAAGCGGGGCAGGCCGGCCTCGCGGGCGGCGTCGTTGGCCGACTTCAGGCGGGCGGCGTGGAAGTTGGAGGCGCCGATCACGCGGATCTTGCCGGCGTCGACCAGGCGGCCGAACGCCTCCATGCTGGCCTCCTGCGGAGTGTCCTCATCGTCCTGATGCGCGAAATAGACGTCGATCCGGTCGGTGCCGAGCCGCTTCAGCGAGGCGTCGCACGCGGCGGCGATGCGGGCGGGGGCGAGCTTTTCGCCGCCCTCGCCGGGGAGCATGCCGACCTTGGTGGCGATCAGCACCGCGTCGCGCTTGCCACTGGTGCGGAGCCATTCGCCGATCATCGTCTCGGACTCGCCGCCGCGGTGGCCGTCCACCCAGGCGGAATAGACATCGGCGGTATCGATCAGCGTACCGCCGCCCGCCACAAAGGCGTCGAGCACGGCAAAGCTGGCCGCGCGGTCCGCGGTCCAGCCGAACACGTTGCCGCCCAGGACCAGGGGCGCGATCTGGAGGTCGGTGGAGCCGAGGCGGCGGCGGTTCTGCGGATCGGTCATGGCATCACCCTTCGGGATCGGTGGCGTTGTCATCCAGCGCGTTCAGGTCGACGGCATTGGCGTCGAGCATGGCGGCGGCCTCGTCCAACTGTTTCGCCTCGTCGGCGGTAAGGCCGCCCGGCTGGTCGTCGCTGCCCGAACAGGCGGCAAGAAGCAGGAGCGCGGCGGCGGGAAAAAGGCGGTTCATGCGGCAAGTGTCGTCCGGCAGGGTCGGCGCTGTCCAGTCCGACGGGGGCGCCGGGGACAGGGCACCGGCCCATATCCCCGGCCGTCATCATCAGTCGCGGATCGCGTTGCCCGCGCGGGTGAGCGCGTTGCCGGTCGCATCGGCGGCGGCATCCGCACCGTTGCTGATCGAATCGCCGGCCTTGCGGGCGCCGTTCTCGATCCGGTCGCCGGCATTGTCCATCGAACGCTCGGCCGAACCCAGCGCACGATCGCTGGCGGCGTCGACGTCGTTCACGGCGTTGCGCGTGGTCGCCTCGGTATCGGCGGCGACGGCGTCGGCGGCCTGTTCGGTCTGCTCCTGGGCGTTCTGGCTGCAGGCGGCGAGCGCGAGGGCGGCGGCGGCGGTCAGACCGAGGGTAAACGTCTTCATGCGGGCATACTCCCTTGGATTTTTGAAGCGAACTTAACCGTCCGCAACCGGGCCATAACGCAGATGTGCCGTTTGAGGTCCGAAACGACCATTCCGTTGACCGCATATAAAGATATCTTTATATGTCGATCCATGGCGATGGCGCTCGACATTTTCCGTGCCCTTGGCGACCCGACGCGGCTGCGCATCCTGGCGTTGCTGCGCACGATGGAGCTGTCGGTCGGCGAACTGGCGCAGGTGCTGGGGCAAAGCCAGCCGCGCGTGTCGCGACATGTGAAGATCCTGGTCGATGCACGGCTGGCGGAGCGGCGCAAGGAAGGCAGCTGGGTGTTCGTCGCGCTGGGCGCGCGCGAGGCGGTGGCGCCGATCGTGGCGGCGCTGGACCAATGGTCGGTGCACGAGCCCGATCACTGGGCGGTGGCGGACGCGGCCCGGCTGGCGGCGGTGCGTGCGGACCGCGCGGCATCGGCCGCGACCTGGTTCGAGGATCATGCCGCCGAATGGGACGCGATCCGCTCGCTGCACGTCGCCGAGAGCGAGGTCGAGGCGGCGATGGCCGCGCTACTGGGGCAGGGGTCGATCGGCACGCTGATCGATATCGGCACGGGTACGGGCCGGATGCTGGAGGTGTTCGGCGCGCAGGCGGACGCGGCGCTGGGCATCGACCGGTCGTCGGAGATGCTGCGGCTGGCGCGCGCCAAGCTGCACGACCGGCCAAACACCGAATTGCGCCAGGCGGACCTGTATGCGCTGCCCATGGCGGACGGCGCGGCGAACGTCGCGATCCTGCACCATGTGCTGCATTTCGCGCAGCAGCCGGGTGCTGCGATCGCCGAGGCCGCGCGCGTGCTGGCGACGGGCGGGCGGTTGCTGATCGCCGACTTCGCGCCGCATGACCGCGAGGACCTGCGCGCGCGCGACGCGCATACCCGGCTGGGTTTTGCCGACGAGCAGATTGCGGGCTGGTTCGCCAATGCGGGCCTGCGCATGACGCAGATCGAAACGCTGGGCGGCGGTACGCTGACGGTGAAATTGTGGCTGGGCACCAAACAGGGGCTGAAAGGCCTGCGCCCGGTCGACTCCAACATGGTGAAAGCGGCATGACGACGATTTCCGTTCCCCAGCTCGAAGAAGCGCGCCGTGCGCTGGAAGCGCCGCTGTTCGCCGATGTCGGCGGCGACATGGAGGTGAGCTTCGAGTTCTTTCCGCCCAAGACGGAGAAGATGGACGCGCAATTGTGGGACGCGATCCGCACGCTGGAGCCGCTGGGCCCGCGCTTCGTATCGGTGACGTACGGGGCGGGCGGATCGACGCGCGAGCGGACGCATGCGACGGTGGCGCGCATCCAGCGGGAAACCTCGCTGGCGGCGGCGGCGCACCTGACCTGCGTGGAGGCGACGCGCGAGGAGATCGACCAGGTCGCCGAGGATTACTGGGCGGCGGGCGTGCGCCATATCGTGGCGCTGCGCGGCGATCCGCCGACGCTGGGCGCCAAGTTCGCCAGCCATCCGGGCGGATACGCCAATGCGGCCGATCTGGTGGCGGGACTGGCCAAGCGGCACCCGTTCGAAATCTCGGTCGCGGCCTATCCGGAATGCCACCCGGAGTCGGTGGATACGGTGGGCGATATCGACAATCTGAAGCGCAAGCTGGATGCCGGCGCGACGCGGGCGATCACCCAGTTCTTTTTCTCGCCAGAGGCATTCTTCCGCTTTCGCGACGCGGTGGCGGCAGCGGGGATCACCGCCGAGATCGTGCCGGGCATCCTGCCGGTGTCGAACGTGGCGCAGACGCGCAAATTCGCCGGGCTGTGCGGGGCGGCGATCCCGGACTGGATGGACCGATTGTTCGAGGGGCTGGACGATCACCCGGCCGCGCGGCAACTGGTGGCGGCGACGATCGCGGCCGAGATGTGTCGCAGGCTCTATGCGGGCGGCGTGAAGAGCTTCCACTTCTATACGCTGAACCGTGCCGAACTGGCGTTCGCGATCTGCCACATGCTGGGCGTGCGCGCCAAGCCGCAGGCGGTGGTGGCGGCGGCCTGATCCCGCCGGCAATCTTCGCGCCCTGATTTTTCCCTCCCCGACCCCTCTCGCCAACGGGAGGGGGGAGTTGTACCGATGACGATCCGAGACACCTTCTTTGCCGAGGCGGCCAAGCGCATCCTGATCACCGATGGCGCATTCGGCACCGAGATCCAGAACTGGAAGCTGTCCGAGGCGGATTATGCCGGGACGCTGGGCCTGGGCCATGACCAGAAGGGCAACAACGACATACTGGCGCTGACCAAGCCCGAGGTGCCCGAGGCGATCCACCGCGCCTATTTCGAGGCGGGCGCCGACATCGCCGAGACCAACACCTTTTCCGCCAACCGGATCAGCCAGGCCGATTACGGTGCCGAGCATCTGGTGCGCGAGATCAACGTCGAGAGCGCCAGGCTGGCGCGGCGCCTCGCCGACGAGTTCCAGGCGAAGGATGGCCGCCCACGCTTCGTGGCGGGGGCGATCGGGCCGACGAACAAGACGCTGTCGCTGTCGCCCGACGTCAACGATCCGGGATATCGGGAGATCGATTTCGATTATCTGAAGGGCGTGTACCGGGAGCAGATCGATGCGCTGCTGGAAGGGGGCGCGGACTTCATCCTGATCGAGACGGTGTTCGACACGCTGAACGCCAAGGCGGGGATCATGGCGGCGAGCGACGCGGCGCGCGATCTGGGCCGCGACGTGCCCGTCATGCTGTCGATGACGCTGACCGACCTGTCGGGGCGCAACCTGTCGGGTCATACCGTGGAGGCGTTCTGGCATGCGGTGCGCCACGCCCGGCCGGTGACGATCGGGCTGAACTGCTCGTTCGGCGCCGAACAGTTGCGGCCGCATGTGAAGACGCTGTCGGAGATCTGCGACACGCTGATCATGGTCTATCCCAATGCCGGGCTGCCCAACGAACTGGGCACCTATGACGAGGCGCCGGCGACGACGGCCGGGCTGGTGCATGAATGGGCGGGCGCGGGGCAGGTCAACGTGCTGGGCGGGTGCTGCGGATCGACGCCAGCGCATATCCGGGCGATTGCCGAGCGTGTGCAGGGCGTGGCGCCGCGCCGCATCCCGACGCCGCCGGTGCGGACGCGATTGGCCGGGCTGGAGCCGTTTACGATGGCGGCGTGATCCTTTTAGCCCTCTCCCCTAGGGGGAGAGGGTTGGGTGAGGGGCTGCCCAGCAGCGCTCCCGCCCGTGGCAGCCCCTCACCCCGGCCCTCTCCCCGCAGGGGAGAGGGAGAAGAAAGATACGATGACCACCAATTCCTCCACCCAGTTCGTCAATGTCGGCGAGCGGACCAACGTCACGGGGTCCGCGGCGTTCAAGAAGCTCATCATGGCCGGCGACTATGCCCGCGCGGTCGAGGTGGCGCGCAGCCAGGTGGAGAATGGCGCGCAGGTGGTCGACGTCAACATGGACGAAGGGCTACTCGACGCCGAATATGCCATGACGACCTTTCTCAAGCTGATCGCCGCCGAACCCGATATCGCGCGGGTTCCGATCATGATCGACAGCTCGAAATGGAGCGTGATCGAGGCGGGGCTGAAATGCGTCTCGGGCAAGCCGATCGTCAATTCGATCAGCATGAAGGAGGGCGAGGAGCAATTCCTTCATCACGCACGGCTGTGCATGGCGTATGGCGCGGCGGTGGTCGTCATGGCATTCGACGAGGTTGGGCAGGCCGACACCAAGGAGCGCAAGGTCGAGATCTGCGTCAGGGCCTATGACCTGCTGACGGGCATCGGCTTCCCGCCCGAGGACATCATCTTCGACCCCAATGTCTTTGCGGTGGCGACCGGGATCGAGGAGCACAACAACTACGGCGTCGACTTCATCGAGGCGTGCCGCGAGATCAAGGCGCGCTGCCCGCACGTCCATATCTCGGGCGGGTTGTCGAACCTGTCGTTCAGCTTCCGCGGCAACGAGCCGGTGCGCCGGGCGATGCACTCGATCTTCCTCTACCATGCGATCCCGGCGGGCATGGACATGGGGATCGTCAATGCCGGGCAGCTCGACGTGTACGACACGATCGACCCCGAACTGCGCACCGCCTGCGAGGACGTGATCCTGAACCGCGATCCGGAGGCCGGCGACCGGCTGGTCGCGCTGGCGGAAAAATTCCGGGGTACCGATGCGGTGGCGGAGAAGCAGGCCGCCGAATGGCGCGGGCTGGAGGTGACCAAGCGGCTGGAATATGCGCTGGTCAAGGGCATCGACGCGCATGTCGTGGACGATACCGAGGAGTTGCGTGCGGCGGTCGCCGAGCGCGGCGGGCGGCCGATCGAGGTGATCGAGGGGCCGTTGATGGACGGGATGAACGTCGTCGGCGACCTGTTCGGTTCGGGCAAGATGTTCCTGCCGCAGGTGGTGAAGTCCGCGCGCGTGATGAAGAAGGCGGTGGCGCACCTCCTGCCCTTCATCGAGGCCGCCAAGGAGCCGGGCGCGAAGGGCAAGGGCCGCGTCATCATGGCGACCGTCAAGGGCGACGTGCACGATATCGGCAAGAACATCGTCGGCGTCGTGCTCCAGTGCAACGGCTTCGAGGTGGTGGACCTGGGCGTCATGGTACCCTGGGCCAAGATCCTGGAGGCCGCCAACGAGAACGACGCGGACATGATCGGCCTGTCCGGCCTCATCACCCCCTCGCTGGACGAGATGGTGACGGTGGCCGAGGAGATGCAGCGCGCCAACATGACGATGCCGCTGCTGATCGGCGGCGCCACCACCTCCAAGGTGCACACCGCGCTGCGCATCGCACCCGCCTATGAGGGGCCGGTGGTGCACGTGCTGGACGCGAGCCGGGCGGTGGGCGTCGCGACCACGCTGGTCTCCGACACGCAGGCGGAGGGCTATGTCGCCGGGATCGCCGCGGAATATCAGAAGGTGCGCGATGCGCGGGCCGGCAAGGGGCAGAACGACCTGCTGCCCCTGGCCGAGGCGCGGGCGCGTGGCTTCACCGCGGACATGATGCTGAAGGCGAGCGCACCGAAGCAGCCGGGCGTGCACGTCTTCGACGACTGGTCGCTGGAGGACCTGCGGCATCATATCGACTGGACGCCCTTTTTTCGCGCGTGGGAGCTGGCGGGCAATTTCCCGGCGATCCTGGACGACGCGGTGGTTGGGGAAAGCGCACGGTCGCTCCATGCCGATGCGCAGGCCATGCTCGACCGGATCATCGCGGAAAAGTGGCTGACCGCCAGGGGCGTGGCCGCGCTGTGGCCGTGCCGGCGCGACGGCGACGATGTGGTGCTGGACGAAGGCACGCGGCTGCCGTTCCTGCGCCAGCAGATCGCCAAGCGCGAGGGGCGGGCCAATATGTGCCTGGCCGATTTCATCGATCCCGCAGGCGACTGGATGGGTGGCTTCGCGGTCGCCATTCACGGCATCGAGCCGCATCTGGCGCGGTTCAAGGCGGATGTGGACGATTATAACGACATCCTGCTCAAGGCGCTGGCCGACCGGCTGGCGGAGGCGTTCGCGGAGGCGCTGCACGCGCATGTCCGCACCGTGTTGTGGGGCTATGCCGAGGGCGAGCAACTGACCAACGAGGCGCTGATCCGCGAGCAGTATCGCGGCATCCGCCCGGCGCCGGGCTATCCGGCCTGCCCCGAGCATAGCCTGAAGCGCACGCTGTTCGACCTGCTGGGCGCGGAAGATGCGGTGGGCATCGAACTGACCGAGAGCTTCGCGATGCTGCCGACCGCGGCGGTCAGCGGCTTCTATTTCGGGCATGCGCAGGCGGAATATTTCGGCGTGGCGCGTATCGGCGAGGATCAGGTCGCCGATTATGCAGCGCGACGCGGCGTGGACGTTGCGCAGGCGACGCGCTGGCTGCGCCCGAACCTGGATTGAGCCGGTCCCCTCTCTTTGCAAGGAGAGGGGAACAGCCATTTAACGGGTTGGGGTCTCGCCGGGGTTACCATCCCCGGCGTCGGGACAATCAGGGCGGGGATCAGAAGCCGCGCTTCACCAGCGCGGGGTCGCGTTTCAGCATCGGGGCGACCCTGGGGATGGTCAGCATCGTGCTGGCGACCGCCATCAGCAGCAGGGCCGTGAAGGTCTCGTTGGTGATGATGTGCTTGTCGAGCAGGATGTTGGCGAAGATGATCATGATCAGCGCCTTGGTCTGAAGCAGCCAGCCGATCGCCTTGGCATCGCCCTTGGGCCAGTTCAGGATGCGGCCGGCCATGGCGACGCCCGCCAGTTTGCCGCCGACCGAGGCGACGAGCAGCAGCGCGGCCGCGGCGAACACCGCGGCGCCGCCGACGCCCCACTGGGTCTTGAGGCCGGTCGACAGGAAATAGACGGGCATGATGCCCATCAGGATCGTCTGGCGGAACCGGTCCATCCGCGCCTCGCCGAACCAGTGCGCGTCAAGGACGGCGCCGGCGAGGAACGCGCCGACCATGAAGTGCAGGCCCGCCCAGTCGGCCGCAAAGCCGCAGGCGGCCAGCCAGATCAGCCCGACATACCAGCGGTCGTTTTCCGGAATGGCGCGGAGCAGGCGGCGGATCGCCCAGGTGGCGACGGCGAAGCCGACAAGAAAGCCGGCCTGTCGCGTCACGCGTTCCCAATCGAGCAGGATAAGCGCGAGAACGCCCCAGATGGCGATGTCGTCCAGGCTGGCATAGCGCAGCACCCGCTGGCCGAGCGGCGCGCGCAGGATGGCGAGCTTTTCCATCAACAGGACGAGGATGGGCAGCGCGGTGACGGCGCATGCCATGCCGATGCCGAGCACCACCTGCCAGTCCGCGCCGTCCGCGCCGCGCCAGCCGGGGAAGCGCAACATCGCGAGCGCGGCAAGACTGCCGGCGATCAGCGGTACGCCGAGGGCGAGGCCGGCGGTGATCCCGGTCTCCCGGCGGCGGCGCCACGCCTCGCCCACATCCAGTTCCAGCCCCGCGATCCAGACGAACAGCATTACCGCCCACCAGGCGATGCCGTTCAGCGCGGTGATCGTCGGCCCGGCGAAGACGAAGGCGTAGTAGCCGGGAAAGATCGCGCCCAGCACGCCCGGCCCGAGCAGCACGCCGCCGATGATCTGCACGACGACGAGCGGCGCCCAGTAATCGGTGCGGCCCAGTCGCCAGACCAGATAGGGGCCGGTGAAGATGATAAGGATCGCGAGGAGGAATATCTCCGTCGGCGTCATGTGCATGATGGTTGATACCCCCCGTTTTTTTCGCTGGTTAGCGAAGGTTGGGGGCGGGGGGCAATGGGCGCCGGCTTAACGCCCTCTCCCCTTTCGGGGAGAGGGTGAAAGTTACCTTTGGCAGGTGTCGGCGGGGCCGGAGTCCAGGTCTAGGCAGCGGCCGTCAAGACCCGATACCGGCAGGCCGATCGTGGCGGCGAGCGTCGGGGCGATGTCGACCGTTTCCACCGACAGCGGCTGTTCGAAGCCGGTCATGCCGCGGCGCCAGAACAGGATCGGCACGCGGCGGTCATAGTCCCACGGGCTG
This sequence comes from Sphingomonas carotinifaciens, assembly GCF_009789535.1. NCBI lineage: Bacteria > Pseudomonadati > Pseudomonadota > Alphaproteobacteria > Sphingomonadales > Sphingomonadaceae > Sphingomonas > Sphingomonas carotinifaciens. The sequence goes on from NZ_WSUT01000005.1 coordinate 1,599,223, forward strand.
CCATGCGTTTCGACATAGCCGGGGGCGGCCTTCTCGATCGTGGTGACGCGCGGCTTGAGCAGGACAAGCAGGTCGCCCGACCGCTCGGGATCGTAGGACGAGCGGGCGCGCTCCAGCAGGGTCCAGGTTTCGGGGGGGCTGGTCGGCCAGGCCTGCGCGGCGATCTCGGCGCGGGTGAAGGCAGCGGCGACCTGCGGCATGGCGAGGTAGCGGCGCTTCGCCTCCGCCAACACCCTGGCGCGGGTGGCGGCGGGCAGATCGGCATCGACATAGATATCGCCGTCCGAGCCGAGCAGCACCGGCCCCTTCAGCCCCATCGCCTGCCCGATCGCGGCGCCGACGGTCTTGGCCTGCCACTGCGGATCGACATGCGTTTCCATCGGCATGGCGCGTTCGATCTGGCGCTCGGTCATGTCGTGCGCGCCGTGGTCTGCGGTCAACACCACTTCGTAATCGACGCCGGTCTGGTCGAGTACGGCGAAAAAGCCGTCGAGCGTCTGGTCCAGCTCGTTCATCTGGATGCACATCTCGGTGCCCTGCGTGCCCAGCGAATGGCCGATATAGTCGGTAGCGGAGGCGCCGATCGAGATGATGTCGGTCTGCGGCCCCTGACCCAGCTTCATGTCCTGCACCAGCCCGGCGGCCATTGCGAACACCGCGGCGTCGGACGCGGGGGACGCACGAAACGCCTTGAGATCACCCGCCGCACGCTGGAAGCGGCCCTGGCCGATGACCTGGTTGCCGACGGCGATCGGGCGGTCGAGCGGCTTGCACCAGCCGGGCAGGGGCAGCGCCTCCTGCGGCTTGGCGAGCAGGGCGGCGACCGCATCGCGGGTGCGCTGCACCACCGGGGGCACCGCGCGGCCGGCATAGGAGACATAGGTCTTGCCGTCCCACCACCAGAGCTCGTCAACCTTGTGGCCGCCCATCATCACCGCCGCCCGGTCCTTGCCCGCGACCGAGACGACGCGGGTGCGCGGATCGGCATCCTTCATCCGCTCGCCGAGTGTCGGCACCTTCAGATGCTTGTCCGACACGGTGTAGCTGTCATGGCTGGAGCCGGGGACATTCTCATCCTCCGAGCAATAGACGATCTTGTCCGGGCGGCCGACCCGCTGGTCGATCCAGTTGTTGGCGATGATGCCGGTATGCGCCGGGCGAAAGCCGGTGAGGATGGTGGAGTGCCCCGGGCAGGTTTCGGTCGCGGCATGGCTCTGATAGCCCGAGGGAAAGACACCGCCCGACAGCAGCCGCGCGAATCCGCCGGTGAAGCGGTTGCGATATTGCTGGAACAGGTCGGCGGCGAACTGGTCCACCGAGATGGCGACGATCAGTTTCGGCTTGGCAGCCGGGAATGGTGCGGGGGTCGGGGCGGGCGCCTGCTGCGCGGCGGCGGGGGTGCCCACGGCCAGCGTGGAGGCGAGCAGCATGGCGAGAAAGGATTTCATCGGGAACCTTGATGCATAGATGGGGCGCCCCCGCTATGGGACGGGGAACGCGACAGAGGCAAGGTTTCGATGCGGCACTGGCTTTACATGATGATGACGCTGGTGCTGCTGTTCGTCGCAAATGGCGCGGGCGCGCAGAGCAATGCCGACCCGGCCAGTCTGCCTGCGCCGCATGTCCGCATGACGCTGATCCCGGAAACGGCCGCTCCGGCGCCGGGGGGCAGGGTGACCCTGGCCTTCTCGGCGGTGCCGCAGCCCGGCTGGCATGCCTATTGGAGCCATGGCGGGGATGCGGGGTTGGGCACCAGCCTGGACTGGACGCTGCCGCCGGGGGTGACCGCGGGGCCGCTTCGTTATCCGGTGCCGGGGCGGCTGCTGATCTCAGGCCTGATGAACTATGTCTACGAGGCGCCGTTCGCGCTGCTGGCCGATGTGTCGATCCCGCGGGATGCGGTGCCGGGCACGCGTTTGCCGGTAAAGGTGAAGGCGGATTATCTGGTATGCACCGACCGCATCTGCGTGCCGGAAAGCCAGATGTTGTCGACGGCGCTGATCGTGGGCGATGGCGCGATCGAGGCGGGATCGCTGGCGCGGTTCGATGCATGGCGGGCGGCGCTGCCGCGGCCGCTGGGGTCGCAGGCGACATACCAGGTGGCGGACGGACGCTTTCGGCTGGCCGTTCCGCTGCCGGCGGCGGCGGAGATCGGCGACGTCTATTTCTATCCCGCCGCGCCCGGTATCCTGGCGCATGCCGCGCCGCAGACGGTGCGGCGCGATGGGGATGTGCTGATCGTCGAGACCGGTGCGGCGGCGGTGCCGGTGCGCGGTGCGATCGCGGGCGTGCTGGCGACCGACAAGGGGCGCGGGCTGGCGCTGACCGCAATACCCGGTGCGGTGGCGGGCGCCACGGGTGACGGGGCCTGGCGCACGGCCCTGCTGGCGCTGATGGGGGCGGTGCTGGGTGGCGTGATCCTGAACGTCATGCCGTGCGTCTTCCCGATCCTGAGCCTGAAGGCGCTGAGCCTGGCGCGCGGCGGCGCGACCCCGGCCGCGGCACGCAGCGAGGCGCTGGCCTATAGCGCGGGCGTGGTGCTGGTGTGCGTCGGGCTGGGTGCGGCCCTGCTCGCCCTGCGCGCGGGGGGCGCGACGATGGGCTGGGCATTCCAGTTGCAGGACCCGCGCGTGATCGGCGTGCTGCTGCTGCTGGTGGCGGGGATCGCGTTCAATCTGGCGGGGTTGTTCGAACTGCCGACGCCGGCGTTTGCGGGGCGGTCGGGGCATGCGGGGGCGTTTGCGACGGGGGCGCTGGCGGCGTTCGTGGCGACGCCGTGTACGGGGCCGTTCATGGGGGCGGCGCTGGGGGCGGCGCTGGTGCTGCCGACCGGGGCGGCGCTGCTGGTGTTCGCGGGGCTGGGGCTGGGGATCGCGTTGCCCTTCCTGTTGATCGGGTTCGTGCCTCCCTTGCGCGCGCGGTTGCCGCGGCCGGGGCCGTGGATGGCGACGATGCGGCGGGTGCTGTCGGTGCCGATGTTCGTGACGGCGCTGGCGCTGGCATGGGTGCTGGGGCGGCAGGCTGGAGTGTCGGGGATGACGCTGGGGCTGGCGTCGGTGCTGGTGGCGAGCTTCGGCTTGTGGTGGACGGGGCGGCGGCAGGCGGGGGGTGCGGAGCGCGCCTGGCTGCCCGCGCTGCCGGCGCTGGCGGCGGCGGTGGCGCTGGTCGCGGTGGTGCAGCCGGCGGCGGCGGGCGGGCAGGGCGATCGCGGTGACGCCTTCAGCGAGGCGAAGCTGGCGGGCCTTCGTGCGCAAGGGCGCCCGGTCTTTGCCTATTTCACCGCCGACTGGTGCGTGACGTGCAAGGTGAACGAGGCGGCGGCGATCGAGCGGCAGTCGGTGCGCGATGCCTTTCGCCGCAACAAGGTGGCGGTGCTGGTCGGTGACTGGACGGATGGCGATCCCGTGCTGGGCCGCTTCATCGAGCGGCATAACCGCGCAGGGGTGCCGCTATACCTGTACTACGCGCCGGGCGCGGCGGGGCCGCGCGTGCTGCCCCAGGTGCTGACGCCGGCGATGCTGGAGGCGCTGAACCGCTGAAAAGCCGTGTCACAGCCGAAATGATGCTTGTTCCCGACCGATATGCACTACAGCATGGAACCGGGGCGACCGGGGGAGCGTATCGAGGTTGATGGGGAAGCGACAGGCCTTCGACGAGATCATGGGAACGGCCGGCGGACCGCCGCCGCGTGCCGAACTGACTGCACTTGGACAATGGCTGGAGCGAACGCCCGACCATGAGCTGCGTCGCCGCCAACAATCGGCGGAGGCGACGTTCCGGCAACTCGGCATCACCTTTGCGGTCTACGGCGAAAGCGATGCGGCCGAGCGGATCATTCCGTTCGACATCGTGCCGCGCGTGTTCCTGGCGGACGAATGGACGCGCCTGTCCGAAGGGCTGGTGCAGCGGGTGGAGGCAATCAACGCCTTTCTGAACGACATCTATGGCGAGCGCCGCATCCTGAAGGAAGGCGTGTTGCCGCCCGACCTGATCTTCGGCAACGCGCAGTTCCGGCCCGAAATCGCCGGCATGCGGCCGCCGCACGACGTGTGGGCGCATATCTGCGGCATCGATCTGGTCCGCACCGGCCCGGACGATTTCTTCGTGCTGGAGGACAATGCCCGCACGCCGTCCGGCGTCAGCTACATGCTGGAAAATCGCGAGGCGATGCTGCGGCTGTGTCCCGAGCTGTTCCGCCAGTTCCGCGTGGCGGCAGTGGACAGTTACCCGGACAAGCTGTTGCAGACGATGAAGTCGGTCGCGCCGCACGGGGTGGGCAATCCCGTGTGCGTGGTGCTGACGCCGGGACATTACAATTCCGCCTATTACGAGCACAGCTTCCTGGCCGATTCGATGGGCGTCGAGCTGGTCGAGGCGGCGGACCTGGTGGTCGACGACGACATCGTGTGGATGCGCACCATTGCCGGCCGGGTGAAGGTGGACGTGATCTATCGCCGGGTGGACGACGATTACCTCGACCCGCTGGTATTCCGTCCCGATTCGATGCTGGGCGTGCCGGGGCTGATCGCCGCCTATGCCGCGGGCAACGTCGCCATCCTGAACGCACCGGGCAACGGCATCGCCGACGACAAGGCGATCTACAGCTACATGCCCGAGATCGTGCGCTTCTATTCGGGGAGCGAGCCGAAGCTGCCCAATGTCGAGACGTGGCGGTGCCGCGAGCCGGAGGCGCTGCGCTACACGCTCGACCATTTGGACGAACTGGTGGTCAAGCTGGTCGATGGTTCGGGCGGATATGGCATGCTGGTCGGCCCGACCGCGAGCCGTGCGGAGATCGAGGCGTTCCGCGCCGCGCTGATCGCGCAACCGGAACGCTATATCGCGCAGCCGACGCTGGCGCTGTCGACGGTGCCGACGCTGGCGGACAGCGGGCTGGCGCCGCGGCACGTGGATTTCCGCCCGTTCGTGCTGACCGGATCGAAGGGCGTGCAGGTGGTGCCCGGCGGCCTGACCCGCGTGGCACTTCGCGAGGGATCGCTGGTGGTCAATTCGAGCCAGGGCGGCGGCACCAAGGACAGTTTCGTGCTGATGGACGATGCCGGCATGCGGCAGGGCCAGACGCTGGAAGGGGTGCAGGAGCAGACCATGGGGGGCATGACGCAAAGCCAGGGTCTGGGCCAGACTGCGGGTCAGGAGCGCCGGTCATGACGGTGCGGCGACCGACGCCGTGCGCTGCGGGATCGCGCGCATGCTGAGCCGGACGGCATCCTCGCTCTACTGGCTGGGGCGATATTGCGAGCGGGCGGACTTCATCGCGCGGCTGGTGGAGGCGACGGTGCGGCTGGACGTGCTGTCGCCGCGCTCCGCCGGGCTGGCGGCGTGGAATACCGCGCTGACCGTGACCGAGACGACCGAGGCCTATGCCACGGGCGGACGCGAACTGCGCCGGCGCGATGTCGGCCGCTTCCTGACGGTGGATTCGAGCCATCCGGGATCGCTGGTCCGCTGTCTGGACATGGCCCGCAACAACGCGCGGGCGGTGCGCACCGCGCTGACCCGCGAGGCGTGGACCGGGATCAACCGGGCATGGCTGGTGTTCGAGAGCCGGCCGGCGGCCGATACCCCGACCGAAGTGCTGAACCTCGTCGAGGCGGTGAAGAACGAGACCCGCGGCTTCGAAGGCGCAGTGCACCGGATGCTGCGCAACCAGACGACGTGGTTCATCCGGCTGGGGCAGGCGGTGGAACGCGCGGACAATACCGCGCGGCTGCTCGACGTGAAATACCATATCCTGCTGCCGGCCGGTGAGCGGGTGGGCGGCGTGGTCGATCGCGACCAGTGGACGACGTTGCTGCAGACGGTGTCGGCGGTGACCGCCTATCGCTGGCTGTATTCGGACGGGCTGGAGCCGGCCAACGTCATCGACCTGCTGATCGCCCGGTCCGAACTGCCGCGCAGCCTGGCGGCGTCGGTGGAGGAAACGGTGGACGTGCTGGGTATGCTGGCGCGGCGCACCGGCCAGCATGGCGAGGCGGACCGGATGGCGCGGCTGCGTGCCAGCCGCGTCGCCAAGACGCGGTCGGGCGAAGTGATCGCATCCGGACTACATCAATATCTTCAAGCGTTCATCCATGAGAATGCCTTGCTGCACAGTGCCATAGGCCGGCAGTTCAAGTTTAGTTGAGGTCCATCATCGCGGTGGAGAGGGCGAGAGGGACGCACGAAACCAAGGGGGGCGGCAATGCGGCTTTCGATCGATCATCGCACGGTTTATCGTTTCTCCGAACCGCAATCACGGCTGGTGCAGATGCTGCGCCTGACGCCGGAGAATACGCATGACCAGACGGTCGCAGGGTGGCGGATCGATGTCGATCGCGACGCGCGTCTGAGGGAGGGGCGGGACGGGTTCGGCAATGCGGTGACGATGCTGTATGTCGAGGGGCCGCTGGACGGGATCGCGATCACCGTGTCGGGGGAAGTGCTGACCAGCACGTCGAGCGGGGTGTTGCGGGGCGCGGCCGAGATGCTGCCGCCGCCGCTCTATCTGCGCGCCACCGACATGACGCCGCGCGATCCGGCGATCATCGCCTTTGCCGACGAAGCGACCGGCGCGGGTGACCCGCTCGGCCGGCTGCATCGCTGGAACGCGGCACTGCATGCGCGTTTCGAGATGGACATGGGGCGGCCCGAACCGGGGCTGGACGCGGGCGGCGCGTTCCAGCGGCCGGTGGCGACGCCGCGCGACCTGACCCACATCTTCTGCGTCGGCGCGCGGGGGCTGGGCATTCCGGCGCGCTATGTCTCGGGCTATGCGCTGCGTGTCGACGGGCACCGGGCGACCCCGCATGCCTGGGCGGAGGCGCATATCGACGGGCTGGGCTGGGTTGCGTTCGACCCCTGCACGGGCATGTGCCCGGAGGAGGATTATGTGCGCGTCGCCACCGCACTGGACGCGGTGGGTGCAGCGCCGGTGGCGGGATCGCGCCTGGGCGACGGCGAGGAGGATCTGGCGGTGGATGTCAGCGTGATGCGGGAGGATTGATTTGCGGAGTCCCTCGCCCCTCCGGGGAGCATCAGGTAAACAGCGCCCCACGCTGTTTAGTCCATGCCGGGGGCATGGACGACCTGATGCTGGAGGGGCCCGCCGCAACGCGGTGGGAGGGTGAGGGGGCGCCAAGCAGCGCAGCACTGCTGGTCTGCCCCTCACCCTTCCCACTGCCTGGCGGCAGCGGGCCCCTTCCCTCTCCCCATAGGGGAGAGGGAGTTGGTCATACCGGCACGGGGGATTTCAGTTCGGCCGGGATCGGCTCGGCGTCGGGGGCGATGCGGCGCCAGCCATTGGGGCCGAGTGCCTCGATCGGGCGGTATTTGATCTTGTAGGCCATGCGGGGCGAGCCCTGCACCCAATAGCCGAGATAGACATAAGGAAGTCCGGCGGCGTGGCCGCGCAGGATGTGATCCATGATGATGAAATTGCCCATGCCGGCCCGCCCTGCACCGTCGGCGGCAAAGAAGCTGTAGATCATCGACAGGCCGTCCGCCTGCCGGTCGGTCAGGCAGGCGCCGACCAGGCGGCCGCGGCGGCCATCGACGGTGGGCTCGCGATATTCGACGATCAGCGAGTCGACGGGCGAATGCTCCACCATGTCGGCATAATCGTCCTCGTCCATGCCCGACATGCCGCCGCCGGGATGGCGCAGCGAGAGATAGTGGCGCAGCAGTTGATATTGCTCGTCCGTCGCCCAGGGGCGGCACGCGGTCACCTCCAGATCGGCGTTGCGCTTCAGTAGCTTGCGCTGGCTGGCATTGGGCACGAATTCGCCGCTGACGATGCGCACCGAGACGCAGGCAGCGCAGCCGCTGCACGACGGACGATAGGCGACGCTCTGGCTGCGGCGGAAGCCAATGCGGCCGAGCGCGTCGTTCAGCTCGCCGGCATGCGCGCCGTTCAGCTCGGTGAACACCTTGCGCTCCTGCCGGCCCGGCAGATAGGGGCAGGGGGCCGGCGAGGTGACGAAGAAGCGCGGAAAGCGGAATGGCGCGGTCACCGCCGACAGATCCCCCGGACATGCATGTGAAACAGCCTAGCTGTTAAACCTATATGAGTGGTGCATGCCCGCTTGCAAAGCGGGACGATCAGGCGAGTTCGACCTGACTTGTCTCATATCCGGCCGTGCGCAGCGCCGCGATCAGCCGGTCGAGATGCGCGCGGTCGCGGGTTTCGCATTCGATATCGGTGATCAGGCCCTTGGCGGGCAGGGTGGTGAACACGCGCTGGTGATAGACCTCGATGATGTTGACGCGTTCCTGGTCGAAAATGCGCGCGACGTTGAACAGCGCGCCGGGCTGATCTTGAAGCCGGATGCGCAGGCGCGCGAGGCGACCGGAGCGGGCAAGGTCGCGCAGCAGCACGTTGGCGAGCAGCCGCGTGTCGATATTGCCGCCGCACAGCACGATGCCGATGGTGCGGCCGCGGAACCGCTCGGGATGTTCGAGCAGCGCGGCGAGACCGGCGGCACCGGCGCCCTCGACCACGGTCTTTTCGATCTGGAGAAGGAGGCTGACCGATTCCTCAAGACAGCGTTCGCCGACCAGCACGATATCGTCGACGATGTTGGCGATCACCCGCGCGGTGATGCCGCCCGGTTCCTTGACCGCGATACCCTCTGCCAGCGTATCGCCGGCGCAGGGCAGGTCGGTGCCCCGGATGCGGTTATACATGGAGGGGTAGAGTTCGGCCTGCACGCCGACGACCTCGATCGGGTGGTCGGCGGCCTTGGCGACGGTCGCGATGCCCGAGATCAGGCCGCCGCCGCCGATCGGGATGACGAAGGTGTCGAGGCCGGGCACGTCCTCCAGCATTTCCAGTGCGGTGGTGCCCTGGCCGGCGATGATCCGGGGATCGTCGAAGGGGTGGACGAAGGTGTAGCCGCGCTCGCCCTCCAGCACGCGGGCATGGGCATAGGCGGCGTCGAAGGTGTCGCCTTCGAGAACGACGGTGGCGCCGTGGCTTTCGGTCTGGACGATCTTCACGATCGGGGTGGTGCGCGGCATGACGATGGTCACCGGCACGCCGAGCCGATTCGCGTGATAGGCGAGTCCTTGCGCATGGTTACCGGCCGAGGCGGCGATGACGCCCTTGGCCCGGGCCTCGTCAGAGAGTTGCAGCAGCGTGTTGAGCGCGCCGCGCTCCTTGTAAGCAGCGGTGAACTGGAGGTTTTCGAACTTCAGATAGACGGTCGCGCCGGTGAGTGCCGACAGCGTGCGGCTGAGCAGGGTCGGCGTCCGCACGATCGCATCGCCAATACGTGCCTGCGCGGCCCGGATATCGGCGATCGTGACGGGCGGTGCTGCCTGAACGGCGGGTTGCGTAGCCATGGCCGCCGGGACTAGCCGATATAGGGCAAGAGGTGAACAGCGTTGCGGTGGGGAAACGATGCCGAGATGGTTCCTGTCGTGGAAAGTGGCGGTGGTGGTGATCCTGGCGGGGCTGGCGGTCGGGGCGCTGGATCTGGCCGTTCGCGGCTATGCGGTGGTGCACGACCCCCTGAACCTGCTGGTCGGGGCGGAGATCGAGGATATGGGCGAGCCGCGGCGGATGCGTGAATTCGCGGTGGGCCATTATGCCGGGCGGCCGCGCGGCGACGGGACGTTCCGGCTGACCTGTCGGTCGGGACTGGTGATCCAGCGCGGCTATGTCACTGCGGGGATGAAGGAGTCCTACACGGTCGGCGCGGACGATTGCCGGCGGGCGGGGTGAAACGCGCGCTTCCCACCATGCGTCGCGCCGATTAGGAGACTGCCCCATGGCAAAGCTGGCATTTATCGGCATGGGCGTGATGGGCGCCCCGATGGCGGGGCATCTGGTCTCCGCCGGGCATGAGGTCACCGTGTTCAACCGCACCCGCGCCAAGGCGGAAGGCTGGGCGGACAGGCATGGCGGCGCGGTGGCGGATACACCGGCCGAGGCGGCGCGGGGTGCGGACGCAGTGTTCGCCTGTGTCGGCAATGACGGCGATCTGCGGCAGGTGACGCTGGGCGAGGATGGTGCGTTCGGCGCGATGCGCGCGGGTGCGTTGTTCGTGGATCACACCACCGTGTCCGCCGCGATCGCCCGCGAACTGGCCGAGGCCGGCGCGGCAAAGGGTCTGATGGTGGTCGACGCGCCGGTGTCGGGCGGGCAGGCGGGCGCCGAGAACGGCAAGCTGTCGATCATGTGCGGCGGCACGGCGGAGGCGCTGGCGGTGGCCGGGCCGCTGATGCAGGCCTATGCCGCGCGCATCGTCCATGTCGGTGCGGCAGGCGCCGGGCAGCAGACCAAGATGTGCAACCAGATCGCCATCGCCGGCGTGATCCAGGGCGTGGCGGAAAGCCTGCGCTTTGCCCAGAAGAGCGGGCTGGATACGGCCAAGGTGCTGGAGGCGATCTCCGGCGGCGCGGCGCAAAGCTGGCAGATGGTCAATCGCTGGGAATCGATGGCGGACGACCGGTTCGATTTCGGCTTCGCGATCGACTGGATGCGCAAGGACCTAGGGCTGGCGCTGGACGAGGCCAAGCGCAACGGCGCGGTGCTGCCGATGACCGCGCTGGTCGATCAATTCTATGCCGAGGTGCAGGGGATGGATGGCGGCCGTCAGGATACCAGTGCGATCGTGCGGAGGCTGCCCCGGTGAGGTTCAGGACGAAGCTGATCGCCGGATTGCTCGCGATGCTGGCGCCGGTGCCGGCGCTGGCCGATGCGCTGGTCGACAATGTGAACGGCATTACGCTGGACAAGGACGGTAAAGTCGTCCGCTTCAACGGGGTGCTGCTGTCGCTCGATGGCAAGGTGACCAAGCTGCTGTCGTCCAAGGACAAGCGGCCGGAGAAGCTGGACTGGCGCGCCGACATGAAGGGGCGCACGCTGATCCCCGGTTTCGTCGATGCGCATGGGCATATGATGGAACTGGGCTTCCGCCAGTTGGAGCTGGACCTGTCCGACGCGCGCTCGCTGGACGAGGCCAAGGCGCGGATCGCGGCCTATGCGGCGGCGAATCCCGAGCGCAAATGGATCCTGGGCGGCGGCTGGAACCAGGAGGCGTGGGGGCTGGGGCGCTTCCCGACCGCGGCCGACCTGGCAGGCGTGGCGGGGGATCGACCGATCTTCCTGTCACGGGTCGATGGGCATGCCGCCTGGGCCAACGAGGCGGCGATGAAGGTGGCGGGGGTGACGGCGAAGAGCGTGTCGCCGGCCGGGGGGCGGATCGAGAAGACGGGCGCGCAGCCGTCCGGCGTGTTCGTGGACGCGGCGCAAAGCCTGATCACCAAGGTGATTCCGCAGCCGCTGGGCAAGGAGCGCAACACCGCGTTCGTGAAGGCGCAAGGCCTGTTGCTGAGCCATGGCATCACCGCGACCGCGGACATGGGCACCTCGCTGGACGACTGGATGACCTATCGCCGGATGGGCGACCGCGGCGACCTGCGCGTGCGGATCATGAGTTACGGCGCAGGCATCGAGGATACGGTGCGGATCGGCGGCACCGGGCCGACGCCGTGGCTGTATAACGACCGGCTGCGGCTGGTGGGGGTGAAGCTGTACGGCGACGGCGCGCTGGGGTCGCGCGGCGCGTGGCTGAAGGCGCCCTATGCCGATGCGCCGGACCAGAGCGGGCTGGGCTTCATGTCCGACGACGTGATCCGCAACCTGATGGTGCGCGCATCGATGGACGGATACCAGGTCGCGGTGCACGCGATCGGCGACCGCGCCAACGCCCAGGTGCTGGATGCGATCGACGAGCTGGCCGACACCTTCAAGGGCGACCGGCGCTGGCGGATCGAGCATGCGCAAATCGTCGATCCCGCCGACCTGCCGCGCTTCGGCAAGCACGGCGTGATCGCATCGATGCATCCGGTGCACCAGACCAGCGACTGGCGGATGGCCGAGGTGCGGCTGGGGCCGAACCGGCTGGCGGGTGCCTATGCGTGGAACTCGATGCTGAAGAACGGATCGCGGCTGGCCTTCGGGTCGGACTATCCGGTGGAAAGTCCCGACCCGTTCGCGGGCTGGGCGGCGGCGTTCACCCGGATGGGGGCGGACGGGCAGCCATTCGGCGGGTGGCAGCCGCAGGAGCGGATCACGCGGGAGCAGGCATGGCGCGCCTTTACCGCGGATGCGGCGTATGCGGGCTTTGCCGAGGACAAGTTCGGGCGGCTGGGCGCCGGGCAGCGCGCGGACTTCATCATCGTCGACCGCGATCCGCTGGAGGTGGGGCCGAGCGAACTTCGCGCCACCAAGGTGCAGGAAACCTGGGTCGGCGGCGAAAAGGTCTGGGAGCGCAAGTAGCGCTCAGGCCGCGCCCGCGATGAAGCAGGCGGTGTCGGGCAGAACGGGCGCGGCCCGCCAGCCGGGCGCGTCGTGGAAGATCTGCGCCTGTTCCGGATTGGTGTAGATCACCACGATCCGCTCGGTACCTGCGGCCAGCGCCTGGTCCAGCCGCGCACGGACGCCGGCGAGGACGGTCGCGTCGAAGGGGTTGTAGAGATACACGCACAGCCGCGGCCCCGCCGGCAGATACTCGCAGGCGTCGCCCTCGAAGATCGCGGCCGGGGGCAGGGCGGGTGAGCGTTCGCGCAAGGTGGCGAGATTGCGACGGGCGATCTCGCACAAATGCGGCGACAGTTCGACGCCGGTGGCGTGCACAAAGCCGAGCTGCTGGGCGAGCATCACCATGCGGCCCTTGCCGGCGCCATAGTCGATGAAGTGATAGTCGCGGGGATCGATGCCGAGCGTGGTGACGGGATCGCGCAACATGGCCTGGGTACTGGGGGCGTAATGCACCGCGCTGCGCCGACGCTCGGCACGCAGCGCCAGATCATGCACCGCGACCATGCCGCTGGTGTCGGTGCCCCAGGCGCGATCAAAGGCGCGGTCGGCCCGGCGCGCGGCGCGGGCGGCGGGGCGCTGGGCGCGGAGGTGGTGGCAGAGCGTCTTGACGGACAACCGCAGCAATTCGCGCGGCGAGCGGTTGGCGAGGCGGGCGATCAGGGCGTCGAGCATGGCCGTGATACTGCCATGCGACGGGTTAAAGAAGTGGGTGCGGCCTCAGTCCCTCTCCCCGGAGGAAAGAGGGACTTGAAATCAGGCGACGGCGGCCTCGACCGGCTGGCCGACTTCGTCGGGTTCGCGCAGGACATAGCCGCGGCCCCAGACGGTTTCGATATAGTTCTCACCGTCGCAGGCGAGGCTGAGCTTCTTGCGCAGCTTGCAGATGAAGACGTCGATGATCTTCAGCTCGGGCTCGTCCATGCCGCCATACAGGTGGTTGAGGAACATTTCCTTGGTGAGCGTCGTGCCCTTGCGGAGCGACAAAAGCTCCAGCATCGCATATTCCTTGCCGGTCAGGTGGACACGGGCACTGTCGACCTCGACCGTCTTGGCATCGAGGTTCACCGCCAGCTTGCCGGTGCGGATGACCGACTGGCTGTGTCCCTTGGACCGGCGGACGACGGCGTGGATGCGCGCGATCAGTTCTTCGCGGTGGAAGGGCTTGGTGACGTAGTCGTCGGCGCCGAAGCCGAAGCTGCGCACCTTGGAATCCATCTCGTTGACGCCGGACAGGATCAGCACCGGCGTCGACACCCGCGCGACGCGCAGCCGCTTCAGCACGTCATAGCCGTGCATGTCGGGCAGGTTCAGGTCGAGCAGGATGATGTCGTAATCGTAGAGCTTGCCGAGGTCCAAGCCCTCTTCGCCCAGATCCGTCGTGTAGACGTTGAAGCCTTCGGTGGAGAGCATGAGCTCGATCGCCTTGGCGGTCGTCGGCTCGTCCTCGATCAGCAGTACGCGCATCTGGCATTCCCCTGTCGGTCTATTCCACGTCGGAAATCCACCGGCCCCGGCGGTCGACCCTTGATTCATTAACCACGCAATCTGTGAACGCCAAAGGTTAATTGATGCCTAAGTGGGTTTGTTATCTTTGTCGTCGCGGCGCAGCCACGCGCCGGGACCGAGCAGGGTATTGTGTTCGGCGCGCGGAATGTCCTCGCCCAGCACCTCGCGCAGATACAGGCTGCGGATCAGGGTGAAGATCACGACGAGCAGCGCGGCGGAGAAGAAAAGTCCGAACAATCCGAAGATTACGCCGACCGCGATGATGGCGAACAGGGTGACCGCCGGGGGGATGGCGACGACGCGGCTGGTGACGAAGGGGGTGATGGCGTTGGTCTGGATGATGCGGACGACGCCGAAGGTGACGAGCGTGCCGATGATCGCGCCGTTGCCATGCGTGGTGGCGGCAAGGCCGAGCGCGGGCAGCATCGCCGCGATCGGGCCGACATAGGGGACGAACTCGCTGAGCCCGGTCAGCAGGCCGAGGGCGGCGGCGGAGGGCACCCCGGCGATCCACAGGCCGAGGCCGACCAGCACGCCCATGGTGGTCATCTGGATCAACTGCGCGCGCAGCCATAGGCGCAGCGTCGAGGCGGTGTCGAACAGCGCATCCTCCACCGCACGGCGTTTGCCGCGGGGGATGAGGAACAGGAAGCCGCGCTCATACACCTTGGGATCGGCGGCGAAGAACAACGCGCCGACGAGGAGGAGCAGGCAGTTGAGCACGAACTCACCCGCGCCCGTCGCGATCCCGCCGACATCCTGCGCGACGCGGCTGCCGGCATAGGCGGCCTGCACCGCATCGACCACCTTGGCGCCGACCGGCGACTGGCTCGCCCACGCCTCCAGATTGCCGAGCAGCGAGGGCAGTTGCGTGACAAGCGTGTTGAGTTGCTGGCGAAAGGCAACGCCGAACAGCCAGCCGAGAAAACCGATCACCGCCAGCACGGTGACGATCGCCATGCTGAGCGACCGCTTGGGGCCGACCGGCAGGTGATCGCGGTAGAGATCGGCGATGGCGTGGATGACGATCGCACCCAGAATGGAGCCAAAGGCGAGAATCAGCAGGTCGCCGGCGCGGTAGAGCGCGGCGGTGATGGCGACGATGAGGATGGTGAGGACGACCCGGCGGACATAGCGGGCATCGTCCTCGTCGGGAGTCAGGCGGCTCATCGACCCGCTCCGCACGGATCGCGGACATGATCGGCCAGATAGCCGATCAGCGCCTCGACACGCGCGGGACGCAACGGGCTGGGCGGGGTGAGCAGGTGGAGACCGATCGCCGGGGGCGCCCAGTCCGGCAGGATTTCCACCACCCGGCCATCGGCCAGATAGGGCCCGATGATGAAGCCGGGCAGGCGCGCGATGCCGAGCCCGGCGAGGATCGCGGGCACCAGCGCGTCGCCGCTATTGGCGCTGAGCGGTCCTTCGGCGCGGACGGACACCTCGGCACCGTCGGCGCGGCGAAAGCGCCAGGGGCCGGCGAGGTTGGAATAGCCGAGCAGCCGGTGTTCGCCCAGTTCCGCCGGATGCGCGGGATGCCCGTGTTCGGCGAGATAACCGGGCGAGGCGATGATGTGGGTCGAGATGCCGCACAGCCGGCGCGCCCGCAGGCTGCTGTCCGGCAGATCGGCGATGCGCAGCGCGATGTCGAACCCTTCGGCGACGATGTCGATGCGCGAATCGGAGAGGCTGAGCTCGATCTCGATCCCCGGGTGCAGCTTCAGGAAATCGGCGAGCAGGGGGGCGATGTTGGCGACCCCGAACGACATGGGCGCGGCGAGGCGGACGCGACCCGTGGGGGCGCTGGCGGCATGGTGGGCCGCCTCCTCAGCGGCGCGCGCCTCGGCCAGGATGCGGGCGGCGTGCTCGGACAATGGCTTGCCCGCCTCGGTCAGCGCCAGGCGGCGCGAGGTGCGGTGGAACAGCGACTGGCCCAGTTGCGCCTCCAGCCGGGTGATCGCCTTGGACACGGTGGCCTTGGACAGGCCGATCGCCTCTGCCGCGGCGCTGAACGAGCGATGTTCGACCACCGCGGCGAAGATCGCCCAGGCTTCCAGATCCGGCAGGCGCATGACGTGACCCCTTGTTGATCCGGCCCATGTTAATACGGGAAACGATCGGTTTCCAGCGTTTCCGTTTACGCGATCGATGGCCTGCTTATCTTGGGGGCAACCAAACGGGAGCATGACATCATGACCACCGACACGCTGAACACCATCGACCGCCGCGCCTTTGATTCGCTCGGCCATGCCGATCACGGCTGGCTGAACGCGCGGCACCATTTCTCCTTTGCCAACTACTACGATCCCGCCCGGATGGGGTGGGGGGCGATCCGGGTGTGGAACGACGACGAGATCGCCGCCAATGCCGGTTTCCCGCCGCATCCGCATGCCGACATGGAGATCATCACCTATGTCCGCTCCGGTGCGATCACGCACCAGGATTCGCTGGGCAACAGCGGCCGTACCGCGGCGGGCGACGTGCAGGTGATGAGCGCCGGGACCGGCGTGCGCCATGCCGAATATAATCTGGAGTCCGAGACGACGCGCATCTTCCAGATCTGGATCGAGCCGCGCCGTCGCGGTGGCCAGCCGAGTTGGGGTGCCAAGCCCTTCCCCAAGGGCGAGCGTTCCGGCCGGTTCGTGACGCTGGCGAGCGGCTTTGCCGATGACGGCGATGCGCTGCCGATCCGGGCGGATGCGCGGGTGCTGGGCGCGACGCTGAAGGCCGGCGAAAGCGTCGAGCATGCGGTGGGCGAGGGGCGGCATGCCTATCTCGTGCCCGCAACCGGGCGGATCACGATCGACGGTGTCGCGTTCTCCGCCCGCGATGGCGCGGCGCTGAGCGGCGGCCAGCGCGTGACCATCACCGCGGTCGAGGATGCCGAAATCGTCCTTGTCGACGCCGCATAACGTTTCTCGTTCACGTTCAAGGAAACCGACCATGACCAAGGTGCTCGTTCTGTATTACTCGTCCTATGGCCATATCGAGCAGATGGCGGACGCGATCGCCGAGGGTGCCCGTGCCGGCGGTGCCGAGGTGGACATCCGCCGCGTGAAGGAGACCGCGCCCGCCGAGGTGGTCGCCGCCGCGCACTTCAAGACCGATACCGCGCATCCCGAGATCGAGGGGCCGGACGCGCTGACCAACTATGACGCGGTAATCGTCGGCGCACCGACCCGCTATGGCCGGATGCCTTCCCAGATGGCGGCCTTCTGGGACACGACGGGCGGCGTGTGGATGAAGGGCGGCCTGGTCGGCAAGGTCGGCGGCGCGTTCACCTCCACCGCCAGCCAGCATGGCGGGCAGGAGACGACGTTGTTCTCGATCCTGACCAACCTGCTGCATCACGGCATGACGATCGTCGGGCTGGATTACGGCTTTTCCGGCCAGAACGGCGTCAATGCGGTGAAGGGCGGCACGCCCTACGGCGCCAGCACGATCGCCGACGGCGATGGCAGCCGCCAGCCGAGCCAGGTGGAACTCGATGGTGCGCGCTATCAGGGCAAGCGCATTGCCGAGACCGCGGCGAAGTTGAAGGGGTAACGCCTTTATACCCTCTCCCCTCCCGGGGAGGGGGTGTATGGCGTGCCGCTACTTCCGCTTGCGCTTGCCTTTCCTGGGCTCCGGCGCAGGCGGTGCCGCGGGAATGGGCGGCTGGGCGGACACGGTCACCTTGACCAGGTCCGCCACCGCGGGATTGGCCGGAAAGGCCGCCCGCGCCTTGGCGAAGATGAAGCGGGCACGGGCGGCGCCCGGCGCGGTGGCGCTGGCGCCGACCCAGCGCCAATGCCACGGCTCCCACTTCACCCGCTGCTTGTTGGCGGCGGGGAAGCTCAGTTCGAAGCCGTATTTCGGGCCGTTCGCCATCAGCCAGCGAAAGGCCGGCGTCGCGGCCATGCAGGCTTCGGCATCTGGGCAGTTGGGCGAAGGGCGGACGGCGAAGTCGATCGCATAGCCCGTCGTGTGCTCGCTATGCCCCGGCGGCGCGACGGAGATCGCGCGCGACGATGCATCGCCCGGTTGTTCGCGGCAGAAGACATTGCCCTGCCGGATGATCGCGCGGTGACAGGACAGGCCGCGCAGCGACCCCATGACCGCCGGATCGCCCGCCGCGGCGGCGATCAGCCGCTGGAGATCGGGCAGCATGTCGCGCCGGATCATGCAGCGCTGGCCAAGGGCGAACCCCGCGGGCGCTTCCACTAGTTCGTCGCGCGACACGTCGCCATAGGGGAAATGGCCCAGCACGCGGCCATCGGCGGACGGCTTCAGCCCGGTGCCCTCGCAAATCTGCGCCGCGGCCAGGCCGGGGGCGAGAAGAAGCGACAGGAAGGGCAGCATTCGCAGCATCATAATCCACCGGCTCTGGCATGTGCGCGCACTCGGTGGCAAGGGAGCGGCATCATGCATGGTGACCGAGTACTCTTTATCGACGGCGAAGCGCTGGTGATCGACAAGCCCGCCGGGCTGCCCGTCGATCCGCCGCGCGATGGCGCCATCAGTCTGGAAAACCATCTGGATTCGCTTCGCTTCGGCTTCCAGCGCTGGCCGCAGCCGGTGCACCGTCTGGACCGCGACACCAGTGGCTGCCTGCTCCTGTCGCGCAATCCCAAGGCGCATGCGCGCTTCCAGCAGGCGTTCGAGGGCGGGCTGGTCGAAAAGCGCTATCTGGCGGTGCTGGACGGGCTGGTCGAGGGGGAGGGCGTGATCGACCTCGCACTCGCCAAGGTTTCCACGCGCGAAACCGGATGGCGGATGGTCCCGGATACGAACGGCAAGGCGGCCCGCTCGGGCTGGCGCGCGATCCGGCAGGAGGGCGGGCGCACGCTGGTGGAGTTCCGGCCGGAGACGGGGCGGACGCACCAGATCCGCGTCCATGCCGCCGCGGGGCTGGGCGTCGCGGTGGTCGGCGATCCGGTATATGGGCGCGCGGATGCGGCCGGCATGCTGCTCCACGCCGCGGACCTGAAGATCGGCCGCGGGGCCAAGGACCCGATCGTGGCGAGCGCGCCGGTGCCCGAACGCTTCGGAACCTTCGCCGCATAGCTGCCCGATGGTCGCCATTCCCGTTACCCGCTCCATCTCCATCGACAGCGACGAACTGGTCGAGACGGCGACGCGTTCGGGAGGCGCCGGGGGGCAGCATGTGAACACCACCGATTCGGCGGTGGTGCTGCGCTTCGACGTCGCCGGTTCGCCCAACCTGCCCGACATGGTGAAGCGGCGGCTGATCGAACTGGCGGGATCGCGGATGACGCGGGAGGGCGTGCTGATCCTGCGCGGCGAATCGAGCCGGTCGCAGCACATGAACCGGGAAGAGGTGCGCGAGCGGTTGCTGGCGCTGATCCGCGACGCGACCTTTGTTCAGAAGAAGCGCCGCCCGACCAAGCCGACCCGTGCGTCGCAGACGCGGCGGGTGGACGCCAAGAAGGGGCGCAGCACGGTCAAGGCGGGACGCGGCAAGCCGCGGCTGGATTGAGGCCGTCAGGCGGGCGGCAATTGTTCCAGCAGGCGTGGCGACCGATCCTGCCGAACCAGGATGCCGGCGCGGAACGGCGCCTGATGGCGTTCATACCAGTCGGCGGGGCAGAACCCGTCCGGCGGCGCCACGGGGGCCGGCGGTTCGGCGGCGGCGGCCAATGGCACCGTGTCTGGCATTGCGAACTCTCCCATCGACGCCAAGCTGTACCAAGATGCCAGCGCCGTGCATCCGGAAAAATCCCCGAACTTATCCTTTTGTTGCAAACAGATGAGGCAATGAGGCGGGAGGGGCGGTTTGCATCGTGCCGGGGCCGGCCTACATGGCGGCGCATGTTCCAGTTCGATATCGCCGCCGGCTCCAAGGCGGAGCTTTACCGTGACCTGCACGCCGCGCTCGACGCGCTGACCGCGGGAGAGCGCGACGCGATCGCCAACATGGCGAATGCTGCCGCGCTGATCTGGCAATATCTGCCCGCGCTGAACTGGTCCGGTTTCTACCGGATGGTGGAGGGCGAACTGGTGCTGGGGCCATTCCAGGGCAAGGCGGCCTGCATCCGCATCCCGCTGGGCAAAGGCGTGTGCGGCGCGGCGGCGGCAAGCGGGGAGACGCAGCGCGTCGCCGATGTCCATGCCTTTCCGGGACATATCGCATGCGATGCGGCGAGCCGGTCGGAGCTGGTGGTGCCGATCGTCGTCGACGGCCGCGTGCTGGGGGTGCTCGACCTCGACAGCCCGGTGCCCGACCGTTTCGACGCGGAGGACCAGCAGGGGTGCGAGGCGCTGATGGCGCTGCTGGCTCCCCGGCTTGGCTGAAGGCGTATCGCGCGGCCCAAATCGGGACGGCGGCGGGCGCTTCTCGGCTTACGCAGGGGCATGGTAAGCAACCTGTAAACCGGCTGCCGCGTTGGCGGGGCTGACAACAGGGAGACAGGCGACCATGCGGACGCTGCTGCTCGCAGGCGCGGGTATCATCACGGCGATCAGTGGCGGGGCACAGGCCCAGCGGGCACCGGGCGCGAGCTATCCGCCGCCGGGTGCGAATGTGCCGGCACCCCAACCGCCTGCGGCCCTGCCGCCCGCAAACCGGCCGAACGCCAGCCACCGCCCGGCGCCGCTCCCTGCCGCCGCCCGGCCGACCGCCGCGCGCTGGGGCAGCATGGTGGATGGCCGCTGGTGGGGCGGCGCGAATGCGCCGGGGGGCTGGAACGCCTATCGTCGCCCGGTGCGCGGCGTCGCCTTGCCACCCTATTGGGTATCGCCGCGGTTCACGGTCAACGACTGGCGCGACTATGGGCTCGACACGCCCGGCCGGGGGCGCCGCTGGGCGCGCTATTATGACGATGCGGTGCTGATCGACGATCGTGGCACGGTCTATGACATGGTGGGCGACGTCGACTGGATGGGCGAACGCCGGCGCGAACAGTTCGCGCGCGACGATCGCCGCGACGGTGACGGCCTGACGGGTGCTGCCATCGGTGCGGTGGCGGGTGGTGTTGCCGGCAATGTGATTGCCGGACGGGGCAACCGGCTGGGCGGGACGCTGATCGGGGCAGGGGTCGGCGCGGCGGGCGGTTATGCGATCGACCGCTCGCGTTCGCGCGGCCGGGGACGCCGGGCGGAACCGGGATATGACTATCTGGTCGCCCCCGATTACGGGCCCGGTTATGCCGACGATGACGGCCCGGGATACGACCCCTATTATGACGACGGCTATCCGCCGCCCCCGCCCCCGGTCGCCCCGGCGGTGACGACGGTGCAGGGCGGTGCGCCCTGGGTCTCGCCCGACGGGCGTACCACGGTGACGACCACCACCGCGGGCGGATATCCGGCCGGTGGCTATTATTATCCGGGCACGACCACGACGACGGTGGTGGTGCAGAGTGCACCGGTGGTCACCACCACGACCACCGAGGTGTATGAGGACCGGGTGCGCTACTCACCGCGCAAGGTGGTCCGGCGCAAGACGAAGCTGCTGCGCCGCTGAACGACGCTGCCCGTTCCCCGACGGGAACGGGCCGGTGGCGCTATCGTCCCTCGCGGCCCGCGAAGGTGACCAGGCTTTCCGCGCCGTCCGCGCCGATCGCGGAGACGCCGACGAAGTGATCGTCGACCGGCACCTGCGTCAGCACGGTTTCGGTTTCGGTCACTTCGCGCGACTGGCTCCAGTCCTGCGTGTCGTTGCGGCGCCAATGGACGCGGTAGCGGACCGCACCGGGAACCGCGGCCCATTTCACCGTCGTGTCGCGCGACAGGGCACCGGCGATCGAGGCACTTGCCGGCGCCGCGGGGGCCGCGGCAAGGCGCTGCACCGTGGCGACGTTCACCGCGGTGACCTTGGCCAGATAGGGAAAGTCCATCTTGTCGATCGTGTCGCCATAGGCGGTGCCCGCCTCGGTACGCAGATCCTGATGCTGCGCGTCCCAATCCTCGTTGGCGACCGAGAAGCGGATCGCAGGATAGCCGAGCTTCAGGAACGGTTCGTGATCGCCGCCGCGCCCGAACCGATCCGGGCGGCGATCGAGAAACACGTCGACCCCGCGCGGGCCGAGCCCGTCGGCGATGCCGTCGATCGCCTTGGCCAGCGCGCGGCTGGGGCCGTCATCCTCGCCACCCTCCGACCGGCGGCGCTGTTGCTGCGCCAGATCCTCGGACGAGCGGATGCCTTCGGAAAAGACGCGCACCCAGCGCGCCTCGCGCTTGCCGCCCTGGCCCATCGTGTTGCCGACGATATCGTTGTTGAGCATCGCCGACACCTGCCAGCCGCGCGGCTTGGCGGTTTCGGCCAGCAGCGTCGCGCCCCACAGACCCTGTTCCTCGCCGGAAAAGACCGCATAGACGATCGTCGCATCGAACTGCCTGCCGGCCAGCAGGCGCGCCGCCTCCAGCACCAGGGCGACGCCGGAGGCATCGTCATTGGCGCCGGGTGCATCGTCGGTGAAGTTCATCACGTCGGTGACGCGGCTGTCGATATGCGCGCCGACGATCACGACGCGGTTAGGATCGCGACCGCGCTGGATGCCCAGCACGTCCTCCACCATCACCCCGTTGGGCGCCCGCGGGCCGGTGAAGGAGCGATTGATCCGCTCCACGGTGATGCAGCCGCCGCAGGTGGCGCCGATCTCCTGAAACTGTGCCGCGGCCCAGTCGCGCGCGGCGCCGATGCCGCGTTTGGGATCGGTGGTGGTCGACAGGGTGTGACGCGTGCCGAAGCCGACCAGGGCGGCGACGCTGGCCTTCAGCCGGGGAACGGACGGGGCGGGGGCGGCAGGCGCCGCGGCGGCGAGAAGCAGGGCAGCAATCATGCGGGCGACCGTGCCAAGGTGCGAGAGACGTGGCAACAATCTCCGTCAAAGAGATTGTCAGCTCAGCCGGTCGATCGCCTCCAGGCTGAGCGAGCCGGGGATGATCATGACAGGGACGGGCAGCGCGCCGGCATCGGTACCGGAAAAATGCGCCACCAGCGTGCCGGGTGCGCCGCTGGCCGCCGCGCCCAGCACCAGCGCGGCGATTTCGGGATTACCCGCGATCATCTCGCGGATGACCTTGGGGCCCTCGCCTTCGCGCACGGTGATCGAGGGGCGCAGGCCCGATTCCTCGAACAGCGTGCCGGCCGCACCCTGCACCAGCGCCTCGGCATGGTGGCGGGCCTCCTCCTCGATCGTGGCCTGGACGCCGCCAAAGGCGATGAACTCCTGCGGGGGAAGCAGGGTGAGGATCTCGACGCCGCCGTTCGTCTTCACCGCACGGCGCGCGGCAAAGCGCAGCGCGATTTCCGCCTCGGGCGTATCGTCCACCACGACCAGATAGATGCGCATGCCATTCCCCTTGTTTGGCCTGTGGATGGCGCCTTCACCCTTTTCGCGCAAGGCCGTGACTTGACCCTGACGGCTTGGGGCGCGAGAGACGGGGCCGCTACGGAATTCGTTTTCCCCGAGAGGACCTCCATGTCGATCGAGATCAAGATGCCTGCTTTGTCCCCGACGATGGAGGAAGGCACGCTGGCCAAATGGCTCGTCAAGGAAGGCGATACGGTGAAGTCCGGCGATATCATGGCCGAGATCGAGACCGACAAGGCCACGATGGAGTTCGAGGCGGTCGATGAGGGTGTGATCGCCAAGATCCTGGTCGCCGAGGGCACCGACAATGTGAAGGTCGGCGCGGTGATCGCCATCCTGGCCGAGGAAGGCGAGGATGCAGCGTCCGTCGAGGCGCCGAAAAAGGCCGAAACGCCAGAGCCTACCGATGCCGAGTTCAAGGGCCGCCCCGACCCCAGCGATCCCAACAAGACGGGCAGCGAGGCCAAACCGGTCGAGCGCACCAAGGAAGAGGCCGAGGATCATGGCCGCCCCGCCGATGCCGGCGCCGCCAAGCCCGCATCCGGTGGTGCTTCGTCGTCGGGCGACCGGGTGAAGGCCAGCCCGCTGGCCCGCCGCATCGCCGCCGACAAGGGGCTGGAACTGTCGGCGATCGCCGGCTCGGGTCCGAACGGCCGGATCGTGAAGGCCGATGTCGAGGGTGCAAAGCCCGGTGCGCAGACCAAGAGCGCCCCGTCGGCGTCGGCACCCGCCGCCGCGCCCGCAGCCGAAGCGCCGGCGGCCGCACCCAAGCCTGCGCAGATCCCGGACATCCCGCATGAGGCGACCAAGCTGTCGAACATGCGCAAGACGATCGCCCGCCGCCTGACTGAGTCGAAGCAGCAGGTGCCGCACATCTACCTGACGGTGGACATCCGCCTGGACAAGCTGCTGCGCTTGCGTGGCGAGCTGAACGCCAGCCTGGAATCGCGCGGCGTCAAGCTGTCGGTCAACGACATGCTGGTAAAGGCGCTGGGCGTGTCGCTGATGGCGGTGCCGAAGTGCAACGTCATGTTCACGCCGGACCAGCTCATCACCTTCCACCGCGCCGACATCTCGGTCGCGGTGTCGACGCCCGCCGGCCTGATCACCCCGATCGTGACCGAGGCGGACACCCGCTCGCTGTCGTCCATCTCGACCAAGATGAAGGATCTGGCCGGGCGCGCGCGCGACAACAAGCTGAAGCCGGAGGAATTCCAGGGCGGCACTGCGTCGATCTCGAACATGGGCATGTTCGGCATCAAGCAGTTCGAGGCGGTCATCAATCCGCCGCAGGGCATGATCCTGGCGATCGGTGCGGGCGAGAAGCGCCCCTATATCATCGACGGCGAACTGGGCGTGGCGAGCGTGATGTCGGCCACCGGCAGCTTCGACCACCGCGCGATCGACGGCGCGGATGGCGCGGAGTTGATGAAGGTGTTCAAGGAGCTGGTCGAGAACCCGCTCGGCATGCTCGCCTGACGCCTGAACGATGCGTAGCGCGATCGAATTGTTCTACATCGTTGCCGGCCTGGTCGTGGCACTGGCCATGACCTGGGCCGGCGCCTGGGCCTATCCGCTGGGTCGCGAGGTGATCTGGTGGTGCGGCGCGGCGGCGATGGTGGCGACGATCGCGATGGGCATCGGCCCGCTGCGCCGTGCCCGCGCGATCGATCGCGGGGTGCGGGCATGAGCAGCCTGCCGGGCGTCCTGCCCGATGGTGCGCCGACGATCCGCGTCACCGCGATGCCGGCCGACGCCAACCCTTATGGC
This sequence comes from Sphingomonas carotinifaciens, assembly GCF_009789535.1. Classification (NCBI taxonomy): domain Bacteria; kingdom Pseudomonadati; phylum Pseudomonadota; class Alphaproteobacteria; order Sphingomonadales; family Sphingomonadaceae; genus Sphingomonas; species Sphingomonas carotinifaciens. Next base: position 1,624,141 of record NZ_WSUT01000005.1, read on the forward strand.
GATATCTTCGGCGGCTGGCTGATGGGCCAGATGGACCTGGCCGCAGGCTCGGTCGCGTCGCGCCATTCGGGCGGCCGCGCCGTCACGGTCGCGGCGGAGGGCATGAAGTTCCACCGCCCGGTGATCGTCGGCGACGAGGTGTCGGTCTATGCCACGCTGGTGGCGACGGGCTCCACCTCGATGACGATCGACGTCGAGGCGTGGCGCCGCAGCCGGCACAAGGAAGAAGCCTTCATGGTGACGCAGGCGCGCTTCGTCTTCGTCGCAATGGGCGAGGATCGCCAGCCGCGGCGCGTGCCGCCGATGGCCGCCTGATAGAATAGGGCGGGCGCGAGCCCGCCGCCATCTGCATCCGCTCGGGGGGCCGAGCGATCATAAGGAAGATCAACGTGGCTGACACTTACGACCTTATCGTCCTCGGCTCCGGTCCGGGCGGCTATGTTGCGGCGATCCGGGCCGCGCAGCTCGGGCTCAAGGTCGCGATCGTCGAGCGCGAGCGGCTGGGCGGCATCTGCCTCAACTGGGGTTGTATCCCGACCAAGGCGCTGCTCCGTTCGGCCGAAGTCTATCACTACATGACGCACGCCGCGCAGTACGGCCTGTCCGCGGAGAAGCCTTCGTTCGACCTGAGCAAGGTGGTAGACCGCAGCCGCAAGGTCGCGGGCCAGCTCAATGCCGGCGTCAAGGGCCTGATGAAGAAGAACAAGGTGACGGTGCACGAGGGCGTCGGCACGCTGACGGGGAAGGGCAAGCTTTCCGTCCGCCAGGGCGACAAGACCGTCGAACTGGAAGCGAAGCACATCATCGTCGCCACCGGCGCGCGCGCCCGCGACCTGCCCTTTGCCAAGGCGGACGGCAAGCGCGTCTGGACCTATCGCCATGCGATGGTGCCGGAAGAAATGCCGACCAAGCTGCTGGTCATCGGATCGGGCGCGATCGGCATCGAGTTCGCCAGCTTCTACAACGACATGGGCGCGGACGTGACGGTCGTGGAAATGATGGACCGCATCCTGCCCGTCGAGGATGCCGAAGTCAGCGAGTTCATGGCCAAGCAACTGACCAAGTTCGGCATGACGCTGAAGATCAAGGCCGGGCTGGAAAAGCTGGAAGCGACCGGATCGGGCGTCAAGGCGTCGATCAAGACCGCGGACGGCAAGGTCGAGACGACCGAGTTCAGCCATGCGATCGTCGCGATCGGCATCGTGCCAAACACGGAGAATATCGGCCTGGAGACGCTGGGCGTGAAGACCGAGCGGGGGCATATCGATACCGACGGCTATGGCCGCACGAACGTCGACGGCATCTGGGCGATCGGCGACGTGACCGGCGCACCGTGGCTGGCGCACAAGGCGAGCCATGAGGGCGTGATCGCGGCCGAGGCGATCGCGCAGGCGCTGGGCAACAAGGACGTGCACCCGCATGCGATGGACAAGGGCAACATCCCGGGCTGCACCTATTCGCGCCCGCAGGTGGCCAGCGTCGGCCTGACCGAAGCCAAGGCCAAGGAAGCGGGCTACAGCGTGAAGGTGGGCAAGTTCCCCTTCATCGGCAACGGCAAGGCGATCGCGCTGGGCGAGGCGGAAGGTTTCGTGAAGACCGTGTTCGACGCCAAGACCGGCGAATTGCTGGGTGCGCACATGGTGGGCGCGGAAGTGACCGAGATGATCCAGGGCTATGTCGTCGCCCGCCAGCTGGAGACGACCGAGGCGGAGTTGATGGAAACGGTGTTCGCGCACCCGACCATCTCCGAATCGATGCACGAATCGGTCCTGTCCGCCTATGGGCGGGCCATCCACATCTAAGCCGGCGCACATGCAGCGGCGGGGGCGGGAAGCGTCGTGCTTTCCGCCCCTTTTTTGTGTGCGGGGCGCTGTTCCGGGCGCGGTCTTTCTGCAATCCTTCCTTTTTCCACCGTGTTTTCCCTCCTTTCTTGTCGGAGCCCCGATGCGACTAGCGATCCTTGCCGCGCTTTTTCTTGCCACGCCGGCGACGGCGGAGACGGTGGTGGTCACCGCGGCGCGGATGCTGGATGTGGAGCGTGGGCGCGTGACGACGAAGCCGGTCATCACCATCACCGATGGGCGGATCACCGCGATCGGCGGCGTGGTGCCGGCGGATGCGAAGCGGATCGATCTGGGCGACGTGACGATCCTGCCCGGCCTGATCGACATGCATGTCCATCTGGATGCCGATGCGCGGATCAGCGGATATCGCCGCCTTGAATATACCGACAGCTTCTGGGCCGCGGTGGGGGTGGCAAATGCGAAGTCGATGCTGGAGGCGGGCTTTACCACGGTGCGCAATGTCGGCGCGGAGAATTACAACGATGTCGGCCTGAAACAGGCGATCGAGCGCGGCTATGTGCCGGGGCCGCGGATCGTGCCGTCGGGCTATGCGCTGGGGGCCACGGGCGGGCATTGCGACGGGACGGAGAGCCTGCCGCCCAGTTTTCAGGACGTGCCCAATCCGGCGGTGGCGGACGGGCCCGATGCCTATCGCCGGCTGGTGCGGGTGATGCGCAAATACGGGGCGGAGGCGATCAAGATCTGTGCCACGGGCGGCGTGCTGTCCAAGCGCGATGCGCCGGGTGCGCAGCAGATGAGCCTGGACGAAATGAAGGCGGTGGCGGACGAGGCGCACATGCTGGGCATGAAGGTCGCCGCGCATGCGCATGGCACCGCCGGCATCAACGACGCGCTGCGCGCCGGGATCGATACGATCGAGCATGCCAGCCTGGCCGATGCGGAGTCCTTCCGACTGGCCAAGGAGAAGGGCGCCTGGTTCTCGATGGATATCTATGACGACGATTATATCCTGGCCGAGGGCGCGAAGAACGGCGTGCATGAGGAAAGCCTCGCCAAGGAGCGCGCGATCGGACGCAAGCAGCGCGAGACGTTTCGCAATGCGCACCGTGCGGGCGTGAAGATGATCTTCGGCACCGACAATGGCGCGGTCTTTCCGGCGGGGCAGAACGCGCTGCAATTCGCCAAGATGGTGGAATGGGGGATGACCCCGATCGAGGCGATCCGCGCCGCCACCACCAACGCCGCCGCCGCCCTGGCGCGTGACGACGTGGGTGCGATCGCGGTCGGGCGCTGGGGCGATCTGGTGGCGGTGGCCGGCGATCCGCTGGCCGATGTGCGGGTGCTGGAACGGCCGGTCGCGGTGATCAAGGGGGGTGTGCGCGCGAAATGAGGATGTTGCTGACCATGCTGGGGCCGGTGATCGGGCTGGTCGCGCTGACCTTCGTGATGACGTTCGTGCTGCTGGGCGCACGGCTGCGCCACATGAAGGCGACGCCGCCGCGCCGGGAGGATTTCGCCAGCGGCGAGGCGGCAACCCGCTATTTCGCCGCGGTCGCGCTGCCGGCGGACAATCTGCGCAATCTGTTCGAGATGCCGGTGCTGTTCTACGCGCTGGTGCCGCTGCTGCTGATCACCGGGCAGGGCGGCGTCGCGCAGGTATTGCTGGGGTGGATCTATGTCGTGCTGCGTGCGCTGCACAGCCATGCGCATGTCACGGGTTCGACCATCCGGCGCTTCCGCCTGTTCCTGATGTCGGTGGCGGTATTGCTGGCGATGTGGATCGGCTTTGCGATCGACGTGATGCTGTCGCAACCCTGATCGCGACCTCGGCGTTTTCCCATCGTCAAAGGAGTTTGATGATGGCGGACGATCACGAGACGATCTGGAAGGATTTCGGCGAAGCGGTGAACATGACGCCCGCCGAGCTGGAGAAGTTTCTGGATACCGACGAGTCGAAGGAGGTCGGCTGGAAGGGCGAGGATGGCGACGGCGCGGGCGAGAGCGTCGGCCACAAGTCGGGCAAGCGGATCGTGGAGATCAAGCGCAAGAAGAAGGCCGATCTGACCGACGACGATTATGCGCACATGAAGAAGGTGGTCGGTTATGTGCACCGCCACCTGAAACAGGGTGGCCCGGCGGACGACAAGGAACACTCACCGTGGCGCTATTCGCTGATGAACTGGGGGCACGATCCGCTGAAGGGGTAGGGCCGTAACCCCTCCCCCGCAGGGGAGGGGAGCAGATAAGGATCAGGCGGCGACGTCGTAGGGCTTGATCTCGCCGGCCAGATAAAGGTTGCGAGCCTTGGCGCGGCTGAGCTTGCCCGAGGAGGTGCGGGGCAGGGTGCGAGGCGGGATCAGTTCGATCACGCAGTTCATGCCGGTAACCGCACGGACGCGCTCGCGAATTTCCTCGCGCAGGCGCAGGCGCTCGGCTTCGTCGGAACTGCGGCACTGGACGAGGACGGCGGGCGTTTCCTCGCCGCCGGGCGTGGTGATCGCAAAGGCGGCGATGTCGCCGGCCTTGAAGCCAGGCAGTTGCTCCACCGCCCATTCGATGTCCTGCGGCCAGTGATTGCGGCCGTTGACGATGATCATGTCCTTGGCGCGGCCGACAATGTAGATATAGCCGTTGGACATATAGCCCATGTCGCCGGTGTCGAGCCAGCCATCGACCATGCAGGCCGCGGTCGCCTCCGGATCACGGAAATAGCCTACCATCACGGACGGGCCCGAACACCAGACCTTGCCGATCGCGCCCTCGGGAAGCGGCGTGCCGTCTTCCTCGCGGATCTCGACCTTCATATCGCGCACCGGCTTGCCGCAATTGACGATGGCACGGAAACGCTGCGGACGGCGCTCGTCATTGGCGGCGCCGGAAAGCTGCGTTTCCTCGACCAGTTCGACGCGGATGCCCTCGCCCGGCGGCATGATCGAGACGGCCAGCGTCGCCTCGGCCAGACCGTAGGAGGGCAGGAAGGCGGTGGCGGGGAAGCCGGCATCGGCAAAGGCATCGACGAAGCTCTGCATCACGTCCGGCCGGATCATGTCCGCGCCGTTGCCGGCAAGGCGCCAGCGCGACAGGTCGAAGCGGTCGGCGGCCTTGGTCTGGCTGGACATGCGGCGGGCGCAGATGTCGTAGCCGAAGGTCGGCGAATAGCTGATCGAAGTGCCGGTGTTGCGGGTGATGAGGTCGAGCCAGGCGAGCGGGCGGCGGGCGAAATCCTCGGTCTTCAGATAATCGGTCGAAACCTGGTTGGCGACCGGCGACAGGAAACAGCCGACCAGCCCCATGTCGTGATACCAGGGCAGCCAAGAGATGCAGCGATCGGTGCCGATCAGCGCCATGCCGTGTGCATGGGCGGCGAGGTTGTTGAGCAGCGCCCGGTGGGTGATCGCCACACCGTGCGGGAAGCGGGTCGAGCCGCTGGAATATTGCAGATAGGCGATCGCCTCCGCATCCGCGCTGGGCAGCGGCGCGTCGGGCGCGGGACGGGTGGCGAATTCGGACCAGTCGATTCCCTCGACCCCGGCGAGCGCAGCGGCTTCGCCCGCCATCGGTGCCAGCTCGGGCGGATAGATCAGCATCCGCGGATCGCAGGAGGAAAGCTGGACGCGGAGTTGTTCGATATAAGAGCCACGGCCGCCGAACGAGGTGGGCAGGGGCAGCGGCACCGGCCACGCACCGGCATAGACCACACCGAAGAACAGGGCGGCGAACTCGGCACCCGTCTCGGCGACGATCGCGATCCGATCCTCGGGCCTGATCCCGGCGGCGATCAGCCGGCGGGCATAGTCCAGCGCATCCAGGCGGAGCTGGGCAAAGGGATAGGGACGCAGCAGCGTACCGCGCGCGTCGTGGAAATTAAGGCCGCGGTTACCCTCGGCCGCGTAATCCAGTGCCTCGCCCAGCGTTTCGAAGTCGGCGAAACGGCGCGGCAGCGCATCCTCGGTCGGCGTCGCGACGGGCGCGCCGGCGTCGTCCTGATGGTGCTGGTTGCTCATGTCCCTTGCCTTCGTTCCTTGCTGCGCCCGCCTGATTGCAGGTCTGTGCGACCGCTTCGATGGCGGCTTTGCACGTTCTCATTCCTGCGTCACTGTGGCACAAACAAGGCGTGTCTGCCGAGCGCCGCCCGCCAAAGCCTTTGGATAATGCTGCATTGGAGCGGCTGGCGCTGCGTTATGTGGAGCGATTTGCGACGACGCGGGGGAAGCTGATCGCGTATCTGCGGCGCAAGGTGCGCGAGCGGGGGTGGGCGGGGGAGCCTGGGGATGCGGCGGCACTGGCGGATCGGATGGTGGATCTGGGATATGTGAACGACCGGTTGTTCGCGGAGGCGCGGGTGGGGGCGCTGGGGCGGCGCGGGCTGGGGGCGAGGCGGGTGGCGGGGGCGCTGCGCGAGGCGCATGTCGACGAAGCGGACAGCGAGGCGCTCGCTCCGGTGATCGAGGGGCAGGCGATGGCGGCGGCGCTGACCTTTGCCCGGCGCAAGCGGATCGGGCCCTATGGCCGCGGCGAGGCGGACCGGGACGTGCAGCAGAAGCAACTGGCAGCGATGCTGCGCGCCGGGCACGATTTCGCGCTTTCCCGCAGGATCGTTGCGTGCGCACCCGGCGATGTCCCTGAAGAGGACGCTTGAGGCCACTGAAATGCGGCTTTTCGTTGCGGCTGCGAAGAAGCATGCTAGCACAGCACCTCAGGGGTGCGATTATGCTTGGTGAAACGCCGCAGGAGCAACACGCCACAGCCGATGGGACGACAGGGGACGTCGTCCGGTTGGCCGGGGTGATCAAATGGTTCGACGTGACCCGCGGCTTCGGCTTCGCGGTGGCGGACGACAGCGCAATCGGCGACGTGCTGGTGCACTTTTCCGTTCTGCAGCCGCACGGCCGGCGCAGCCTGCCCGAAGGGGCGCGCGTCGAGGCGCTGGCGGTGGAGCGCGGGCGCGGATTCCAGGCGCGCGAGATCCTGACGATCGACCTGTCGGGTGCGGTGGAAGAGCCGGCACCCAAGGTGGCGCGCACGCAGGGCGACCGGATCGATCCGGTCGCGCTGGTGGACAGCGCCGGGCCGTTCGAGCCGGTGGTCGTGAAATGGTTCAACCGCCTGAAAGGCTATGGCTTCCTGGTGCGGGGCAGCGACGGACGCGACGTGTTCGTCCATATGGAGACGCTGCGCCGGGGCGGGATCGCGGCGGTGGAGCCGGACGAGCCGCTGCGCGCGCGCATCGTCGACGGTCGAAAAGGGCCGCTGGCGGTGGTCGTCGAGGGCGATGCCATGGGGACGGCGGCTTGATCCGGTGTCTGGCCCTCCCGGTGGCGCTGGTGCTGGCCGGTTGCTCGGCCGGGGGCGGCGACCGGGACGGTTCCGGCACGGCGCAGGCGGCGGCGAAGACGATCCCCGTCACCGTCCATTCCGCAAGCGGCGAGCATCGTTTCCAGGTCGAGCCGGCGCGCACGGTGGCGGAACAGGCGCAAGGGCTGATGTACCGCACCGACCTGACCCCGGATGGCGGAATGCTGTTCGCGCCCTATCCCCCGGATGGCGGCCCCCCGCGCGAGACGAGCTTCTGGATGAAGAACACGCCGACCCCGCTGGACATCCTGTATATCCGCGCCGACGGCACGATCGCGCGCATCGCGGAGAACACCACGCCGTTTTCGGAGGCGCAGATCCCGTCCGGCGAGCCGGTGACCGCGGTGCTGGAACTGGTCGGTGGCCGATCGGCCGAGCTGGGCATCGCCGAGGGCGACCGGGTGACGTGGCCGCGTTGATCGCGGTTGAAGGCACGCCCCGCACGGGCTAAGCGCTGTTTCATTATGGGCATCAACCTCAACCCCTTCACCTGGTGGAACGGCGCCACCGTCGGCACCTGGTTCGGCCTGCGCGGCAAGACCAGTGTCGGCGAGGATGCGCTGGGCAACGTCTATTATCAGGGTGGCACCGACACCGCAGGCCGCCCGCGGCGCTGGGTGATCTATAGCGGTTCCAACGACGCCAGCCGGGTCCCGCCCGACTGGTTCAGCTGGCTGCACCATCAGGTGGACGACGTGCCCGACCGTTCGCTGCCCGAGCCGCGTCGCTGGGAAAAGCCGGCGGCGGCGAACCTGACCGGCACGGCGATGGCCTATCGCCCGGCCGGCGCGCTGGAGAAGGGTGGCCGCCGTGCCCCCGCGACCGGCGACTACGAAGCCTGGACGCCCGAGGGGTGAAGACGCGCTGGCTCGCCGGCGGCGTGCTGGCGGCGGCGCTGGGGGTCGGTGGCTGGCTGGGATACCAGGCCTGGACCGGTCCGTCCGCGCAGCCCCAAGCGGCCGATCCGTCGGTCAGCCAGCTCGTGCCCGACCGGCCGGGCGCGCCCGGCATCGAAACGGTCGATCCCGAAGCGGGAACGCTGCCCCAGGGCGGCACCCCGATGGCGGAGCGCGTCGCGGTGGTCGGCCTGCTGAACAAGCGGAACGGCGAATCGCGCGACCTGAAGCTGAGGCCCGGCCAGGCGGTGCGCGTCGGCGACGCGATCGTGCGCCTGCGCGCCTGCGAGCGCACCGCATCGTGGGAGCAGGAGCAGTTGACCGGCGCCTTCGTGCAACTGGACGTGCGCGGCACCGACCGGCACTGGCGCCGCGCCTTTTCAGGCTGGCTCTACAAGGAACGGCCACAGCTGAACGTGGTGCCGCACCCGATCTACGACGTGTGGACCAAGAGCTGCGCGATGTCCTGGCCCGAGACCGGCCCGGATACGGTGTCGTCGGCGGCACCCGCGCCGCGATCCAGCGCGAAGAAGTCGCCCGCGGCGGACACCCCGGCCGAGGAGGCGCCGGCATCGATCACCCCGGCCAATGCATCGGACAGCAGCGCCATATAACGGGCGCGGCTGACCTCCACCGCGCCCATCGAGGCGAGGTGGGGCGTCTGGAACTGGCAATCGAGCAGGGTGAAGCCGCCGCGGCGCAACCGGGCGATCAGCCAGGCGAGCGCGACCTTTGACGCATCGGTGCGGCGGCTGACCATGCTTTCGCCGAAAAAGGCGCGCCCCAAGGCCAGGCCGTAAAGGCCGCCGACCAGCTCGTCGCCAACCCAGCATTCGACCGAATGGGCGAACCCCATCGCATGCAGGCGCCCGAACGCCTGTTCGATGCCGGTGTTGATCCAGGTTTCGGGGCGGTCCGCGGCGCTTTCGGCGCACAGGCGGATCATCGCGTCGAAGGCCAGGTCGCAGGTGACGCGAAACCGGTCGGCCGCCACCACCTTGCGCAGCGAACGGGACAGGCGGAACCCGTCCAGCGGCATGATCGCGCGCTTGCGCGGCTCCACCCAATAGACGCTGTCGGCATCGCGGCGGTCCGCCATCGGAAAGACGCCGACCGCATAGGCACCGAGCACAAGCTGGGGATCGAGCCGTTCCATCAGCCTTTGGCGATACGGCGCTCGACCTCGCGCCACAAGGCGGCGTAGCCCTGTGCGGCGGCACTGCGCGGGGCGAATCGGCCGACGGCGGCGCGATGCTCGCCCATCGCCTCCACCACGCTCGCCATCGGGATCGCCGGCCACTCCGGCTGTGCCGCCACCGCATCGGCATGGAGACGGCGGCGGCGATCGACCATGACATGGACCGGCAGAAGCGGCACCCGGCCGCGGACATGGCCGTCCACCACCTCCAGCGCGCGCTGGGCGAGGGCGGAGGGCACTACTGGCACGACCACCAGATCGGCGGCGCGCAGCACCTGCTCGGTGGTTTCGGTCAGCCCCGGCGGGCAATCGAGAATGATGCGGTCATAATCGCCAAGGCCGTCAAGCAGCTTGCCCAGCCGGTTCTTCTTGGACAGGTCATGGAACAGCTGGTCGAGCAGGCGCAGCGAAGCATCGGCACCGATCAGGTCTAGTTGGGGCGTGTCGGTGGTGCGGATCAGCTTGGCGGGAGCGATGTCGCGCGAAAAGATCGCCTGGGCGCGGTCCCCCTTGGCCGGTCCGCCGAGCAGCCAGGTCGCCGCGGCCTGGGGATCGAGATCCCACAACAAGGTCCGCCGCCCCTGGCTGGCCGCGCACCAGGCAAGGTTGGCCGCCATGCTGGTCTTTCCCACTCCGCCCTTCAGGCTGTAGATCGCGATCGTCTTCACAAGGCCCCCTGACGCCCGTGCCCCGCCGGTTTCGGCAAAGAAAAAGGTCGGCGGAAGCTATCTCCCGCCGACCTCACATGGATCAAGCTGTTTCGTGACCGCGATCAGACGTGGCAGGTCTGCGCGGGCTTATCCGGGGTGGTCAGGGTGATGTTCTTCTCGTCACCCGTCAGCTTCCAGCCGCCATCGGCGGTCAGCGGCTGGCCGGCCTCCGGAGCGGTCAGGCGGACCGGGGTCTCGCCCTCCTTCAGCCGGACATTGGCCAGCTTGTCGCCCTCAAAGAAGGTGACGAAGGCGAGGCTGTTGTCCTTGCAACGGAAGGTCTTGTCCGCCTTGATCGCCGGCGGCAGCTCGACGGGGGCGCGATTGGCGAGGGTGGTCGCCATGGGATCGGGATTGGCATCCACGACTTCGGGTTGAGCGGGCTGCGAGTTGCATGCGGCAAGCGCGAGCAGCGAGGCAGCGGCGACGGAGAGGGGAAGGAGGCTCTTCATAGCGGTCCGCTGCTTCGCGCATGCAACATGGTTACGTCAAGATGGCAGACGCTTTCCGATGGGTGCAAAGCGGCTTAGCATGGTGCCCGGAGAGCGGATCATGGTTGAGCGAATCGGCAGCTACGCAGCCTTCTGGCCCTATTATCTGCGCGAGCATCGCCGGCCCGCGACACGGGCGCTGCATTATGCGGGCACCGCGCTGACCCTGCTGTGCCTGGCCGCGGCGATCGCGATCGGGGGATGGTGGTGGCTGGCGGTGCCGGCCGCGGGCTATGGCTTCGCATGGGCCGCCCATGCCCTGGTGGAGCGGAACCGGCCGGCGACGTTTCGCCACCCCTGGTGGTCGCTGGTCAGTGATTTTCGTATGTTCTTCCTGTGGATGACCGGGCGGCTGGGCCAGCATCTGGCGCGGGCGGGCTTTGCCGGCGAATAGTATCGCTCGCTTGCCGGGCGGGGTTCGAGGCGCCATCTATCGCGCCATGCATATCATTCCCGACACTCTGGCGCTCATCGGCAACACCCCGCTCGTGCGGTTGAAGGGGCCGAGCGAGGAAACCGGGTGCGACATTTTCGGCAAGTGCGAGTTCGCCAATCCCGGTGCCAGCGTGAAGGACCGCGCGGCGCTGTTCATCGTCGAGGATGCCGAGGCACGCGGTGCGCTGCGTCCCGGCGGCACGATCGTGGAGGGCACCGCGGGCAATACCGGCATCGGGCTGGCGCTGGTGGCGAATGCCAAGGGCTATCGCACGATCATCGTGATGCCCGAGACGCAGAGCCGGGAGAAGATGGACACGCTGCGCGCGCTGGGCGCCGAGCTGGTGCTGGTGCCGGCCGCACCCTATTCCAGCCCGTGCCACTTCGTGCACACCTCGCGCCGGATCGCCGAGGAAACCGAAAATGCGGTGTGGGCGAACCAGTTCGACAATATCGCCAATCGCCGGGCGCACATCGTCGGCACCGCTGAGGAGATCTGGGCGCAGATGGAGGGCCGAATCGACGGCTTCACCTGTGCGGTGGGGACGGGGGGAACGCTGGCGGGCGTCGGCCTGGGCCTGAAGGCGCGGGACGAGGGGGTGTGCATCGCCCTGAGCGATCCGCATGGCGCGGCGCTCTACGATTATTATGCGCATGGCGAGTTGAAGGCGGAAGGATCGTCCGTCGCGGAGGGCATCGGGCAGGGGCGGATCACCGCCAATCTGGAGGGTGCGCCCGTCGATACGCAGTTCCGAATCGCCGATGGCGAGGGCTGGCACTGGGTGCGCCGCCTGCTCGACGAGGAAGGGCTGTGCCTGGGCCTGTCGTCGGGTATCAACGTCGCAGGCGCCGTGGCGCTGGCGCGGCAGCTGGGGCCGGGCAAGCGCATTGCCACGATTCTGTGCGATACCGGCTTTCGCTATCTGTCGACGCTGCACGATCCGGCATGGCGCGCTGCCAAAGGGCTTTAAGGAAGGGCGCGATCCTGCTGCATCGAGCCAAGAATCGACAGGACCGCGATGATGCGTTAGTCTTGTCCGACCAGATGAAGTCTCCCGATCCCCATCAAGCGATGCAGCGCGTCAAGGTCGGCATGATCGGCCTGGCAGCCGTCGTGCTGCTGATCGCCCTTGCCAGCACGATCCTGGCCTCGCTCAGCCGCGACCAGCCGGCGGGCGTCGCGGCGCAGCCCGATATCGCGGCCAATGTCGCGGCGGGGAACGAGACGGCGCTGCCCAACGAACCGCTGGCCGAACTGGGCATCTCCCCCAGCGTGAACGCGCAGGTTGCCGTCGACGATCGTTGATACGGTCGACCAGATCCGCGCCGATGACCGGCGGGCCATAGGAATTTCCGAACAGCGGGACGCGGCGGGAAAACCCGGGATCCGCGTGCGAAACCCGCGCGCCAGCGTCGTTTTCGGCGGCCGTGACCGGTTCGCCATGTGGCGCATTCCCCGAATTGCCAGCTGATCCCAGCCCATTTTAAGGGCGTTTCCCCGGCCATCCCCAAAAATCCCGTTGCTTCCCCGGCATGCGCATAGTAAATCCAAATCAACAGAGGGGCAGGCTCACTGTTGGCTATTTCAACGCGTCGAAAAGCGGTTTTCGACATGGTGAGGCCGTGCGCGCCAGTGCGAGGTTCGCGTGTCCGAAAGGGGTTTGTATCAGGGAAGCGGTATCGGACTTGTCGATGACAAGGGCCGGGTCGCGATTCCGAACGCCCTGCGCTCCACCCTGGCCCAGAATGCGCCGCGCCCCGACGGCAAGGATGGCGGCACCATCATCATCGCCGTTCACGAAACCGAGCGCTGCCTGATCGCCTATGACCCCGCCTATGTCGCCGTGCTCAAGAAGGAGCTGGACGCGCGGACCGAGTTGTCGCGCGGCGCGGATGGCCGCATCGACTATAACATCAAGCGTGATCTGGCGAACGGCGAATCGGTGCCGTTCGACGGGTCCGGGCGCTTCATCATGCCGGGCTTTCCCCGCTTCCACGCCGGCATAAAGGGTCATGCCTTTTTCTGGGGCACGTTCGACTATATCGAAATCTGGGACCCCAGGACGCTGGTCGATACGCCGGGCCTGCCGGCCAAGATGATCTCCGCCGCGCAGTATCACTGCATGGAAAAGGGGATCGCGTTGTGACCGCGATGGCGCATGATGCCGCGCACATCCCCGTCCTGCTCGATGAGGTCCTCGACGCGCTCGCCATCCTGCCCGGCGAGACGCATGTCGACGGCACGTTCGGGGCGGGCGGCTATACCCGCGCGATGCTGGGGCGCGGCGCGGTGGTGATCGCGTTCGACCGCGATCCCGATGCGATCGCGGGGGGCCAGTCGCTTGCGGCGGCCGAGCCGGGGCTGACGCTGGTCCATGCCGACTTCTCCGGCATGGAGGCGGCGCTCGCTGCACCGGTCGACGGCGTGGTGATGGATATCGGCGTCTCGTCGATGCAGCTGGATCAGGCCGAGCGCGGCTTCTCGTTCCAGGCGGACGGGCCGCTCGACATGCGCATGGCGCGGAGCGGGCTGTCGGCGGCGGATTTCCTGAACACGGCCGACGAAGACCAGATCGCCGACATCCTGTACCAATATGGCGACGAGCCCAAGTCGCGGCGGGTGGCGCGTGCGATCGTCGCGGCCCGGCCGCTGACGCGCACCGGTGAACTGGCCGCGGTGGTGCGCCGCGCGCTGGGCCATCGCCCGCACGAGAAGAAGGATCCGGCGACGCGCGCCTTTCAGGCGATCCGCATCCATATCAACCGCGAGCTGGACGAACTGGCCGAGGGGCTGGCGGCGGCCGAGCGCGCGCTGAAGCCGGGCGGGCGGCTGGCGGTAGTGACCTTTCACAGCCTGGAGGACCGCATGGTGAAGCGGTTCCTGCGCGAACGATCGGGCGCGATGCCGGGCGGGTCACGCCACCTGCCAGCGCAGGTTCAGGCAAAAGCGCCCAGTTTCGAGATGGTTGGAAAAGCGATCCGCGCGAGCGAGGCCGAGCTGGCCCGCAATCCACGCGCACGATCGGCGACCTTGCGGGCGGCGCGGCGGACGGCCGCGCCGGCATGGGGCAGTTGGGGGACACGGGAGTTGGGCGAATGACGGCGGCGTATCGGTTGAAAGGTCTGGGATGGTTCGGCAGCTGCGTGGCAGTGGTGCTGGGCTTCTACCTGGTGTCGCTGCAGGTCGCGGCCGAGCGCAAGAAGCTGGATGACGTCAACACGCGCATCCGCAATGCCGAGTGCGACATCCGCGCGCTGGAGACCGAGTTCGACACGCGCGCGAACCTCGTTCAGTTGGAGAAGTGGAACGGCGACACGCTGGCGCTGACCGCACCGGTGGCGGGCCAGTTCGTGGCCGACGAGGTCGCACTCGCCTCGCTGGACGTGACGCGCGGCCAGGCCGGCGGCGCGATCCAGACCGCCGCCCTGCTCGTCCCCTCGCTGCCCGCACCGCCTGCCGTCCTGCCCGCCGCCCCCGCGACCGTCATCGTGCAGCCCGCCGCCCCATCCGCCGCCAAGCCCGCCGCCCGCGCCGCGATCGTCCAGATGGCATCGCTGCCCACGCCCAAGCCCCAGGTCGTGCGCGCGGCCGTCGCCAACACGATCGCACCCACCAAGGCGCGCGAGGTGGCCGTCGTGCGCAGCGCCGCCGCGGTCGCCAAGGTGCGGCCGCAGGCGGTGGCGATGCTGGACCGCAAGCTCCTGTCCGATACCACGCTGGGTGACATCCTGACCGGTGCCCGCGCCGAATCGAAGCGCCTGCGTTGAGCGTACTGGTCGCCCGACCCGATACGGCGCGTCGATCGCCGGGCCAGCGGCAGGCGCTGGTGGCGACGGCGCATACCCGGCTGATGATGCTGATGCTGCTGTTCGCCGCCGCGGTGCTGGTGGTGATCGGGCGGCTGGCGCTGCTGGCGATCTTCGAGGGGCCGGCGGACGCGGCGACGCGGATCGCGACGCTGGCGGCGCGAGGCGATATCGTCGATCGCAACGGCGCGCCGCTGGCCCGCACGATCGACGCCTGGACGATCGCGGTCCATCCCAAAAAGCTGATCGGCGATCCGATGGAGATCGCCGCCAAGCTGGCCGCACTGATGCCGGAACGGGGCGACCAGGCCTTTTTCTATGGCCTGCTGACCAAGGATGTCAGCTTCACCTATCTCCAGCGCCGTGCCAGCCCGGCACTGGTCGAGCAGGTGAACGCGATCGGCGAGCCGGCGATCGTTTTCGACCGCGAAACGCAGCGCCTGTATCCGCAATCGACCATGGCGGCACACGCGCTGGGCTTCCTGTCGACCGACGGGCACGGCATGAGCGGCATGGAACGCGTGCTGGACGAGCGGCTGACCAATCCGGCGACCAGCGGCAAGCCGGTGGCGCTGTCGATCGACACGCGCGTGCAGGCGGCGATGGAAAGCGAACTGGGCCGCGCGATGACGACCTTTTCGGCGCGCGCCGGCGGCGGCATCGTGCTGGACGTGGCGACGGGCGAGGTGATCGCGATGGTGTCGCTGCCGACGTTCAATCCCAACCGCGTCGGCATGGCGGGCAGCGAGGAGCTGCGCAACATCACGACGCAGAGCGTGTTCGAGCTGGGATCGACCTTCAAGCCGATCACCATGGCGACCGCGATGGACACCGGTGTCGTCACCTCGTTCGAGCGGCGCTTCGATGCGACGCATCCGCTGCATGTCGGCGGCTACACCATCCATGACGAGCGCGGCGATCCCAAGCGCTGGCTGAACATGGCGGAAACGCTGATTTATTCCTCCAACATCGCCACCGCGCGCGTCGCCGACGAGATCGGGCCGCAGCGGATGCAGGCGATGTTCCGCAAGCTGGGCTTCGACACCAAGCCCGATATCGAACTGCGCGAAAAGGGGCGGCCGTTGCTGCCGACCTATTGGGCGCGAACGACGACGATGACCACCGCCTATGGCCACGGCATCGCCGTCACGCCGCTGCACCTGGCCAATGCCTATGCCGCGCTGGTCAATGGTGGCATCTGGCGCCCGGCGACCCTGCTGAAGGTGCAGCCCGGCCATGTGCCGGTCGGACGCCGCGTCATCAGCGAGCAGACCAGCGCCCGGATGCGCCAGATGCTGCGCCTGATCGTGCAGCGCGGCACCGGTCGCAAGGGCGACGCGCCCGGTTACCGGGTGGGGGGCAAGACTGGCACGGCGGAGGCGGCTGTGGCAGGCGGCTATGATCGGTCGCGCAACGTGGCGACCTTTGCCGCGGCATTTCCGATGGATGCGCCGCGCTACGTCGTGCTGGCGATGCTCGATTCGCCGCTCGGCACGAAGGAGACCTCTGGATGGAAGACCGCAGCGTGGAACGCGGCCCCGGTTGTCGGGCGGACCATATCGCGCATCGGCGCGATGTTGGGCGTGGTGCCCGACGAGACGCGCGACGTGGACGTGTCGGATATCACGCCGACCTTGTGGGACGATCCCAGCCGTCGGCCGGCGGCCGGGCATTGAGCATGGTGCGATGAAGCTGGGACAACTGACCGGCGGTAGCGAGACGGACGTCGTCACCGGCTTTGCGATCGATCATCGCAAGGTGGCGCCGGGAACGATCTTTGGCGCATTTCAGGGCGCGCGGGTGAATGGCGAGGATTTCATCGCCGATGCGGTGCGCGCCGGCGCGGTCGCGGTGGTCGCGCGGCGCGGCGTCACGGTCGAGGGTGCGGTGCATGTCGCCGACGACGAGCCGCGGGCCGCCTTTGCCCGGCTGGCCGCGCGGTTCTTTGCGCCGTTCCCGTCCACCAACGTCGCGGTGACCGGCACCAACGGCAAGACCTCCACCGTCGAGATGACGCGCCAGTTGTGGCGGATGGCGGGCGAACATGCCGCCTCGATCGGAACACTGGGCGTGACGACGGCGGACGAGCGGGTGCATACCGGGCTGACCACGCCCGATGTGGTGACGTTTTTGTCGAACGTTGCCGGGCTGGCGCGTGAGGGTGTCACGCATCTGGCGTTCGAGGCGTCCAGCCATGGGCTGACGCAGTACCGGACCGAGGGGCTGACCGTGTCGGCGGCGGCGTTTACCAATCTCAGCCGCGATCATCTCGATTATCACGGCGACATGGGCGCCTATCTGACCGCCAAGATGCGGCTGTTCTCCGAGGTTCTCGACCCGGCCGGCACGGCGGTGGTGTGGGCCGACGATGTCGAGGCGGCGCGGGTGATCGATCTGGCGCGGGCGCGCGGCAACCGGCTGGTGACGGTCGGCACGCGCGGCAGCACGCTCAGGCTGGTCGAGCGGCATCCGACCTTGCTCGGCCAGGGGCTGGTGATCGAGGACGAGCACGGCGCCACCCACCGCGTGCAACTGCCCCTGATCGGGGGATATCAGGCGGCCAATGCGCTGGTGGCGGCGGGGCTGGTGATCGCGACCGGCGGCGATATCGGGCAGACGGTGGCCAATCTGGCGCGTTTGCAGCCAGTGCGCGGCCGGCTGGAGCGCGCCGCCATCGCGCGATCGGGGGCGCCGGTCTATGTCGATTATGCGCATACCCCCGACGCGATCGAGGCCGCGATCGCCGCGCTGAAGCCGCATGCGGGCGGGCGGCTGATCGCCGTAATCGGTGCGGGTGGGGACCGTGACCCGGGCAAGCGCGAGGCGATGGGGCAGGTGGCGGCGATGCAGGCGGATCGCGTGATCGTGACCGACGACAATCCCCGGACCGAGGACCCGGCCCAGATCCGTGCCGCGCTGATGCGCGGCGCACCGGGTGCGGCGGAGATCGGCGACCGGCGCGCGGCGATAGGTGCGGCGATCCGCGAGGCGGGGTCGGAGGATATCGTACTGATCACCGGCAAGGGACATGAGCAGGGGCAGATCGTCGGTGACATGGTGCTGCCGTTCGATGACGTAACGGTCGCGCGGGAGTGCGCGGCAGCATGAGCGGCACGCCAAAGACGCCGGCGGGCGCGCCCGAAGGCCGGGCCGATGCCAAGCCCGCACGCCCGAAGCTGGGTCTGAAATATGGCGGCGGGGCAGGGTCGCAGCCTGCGCCCCCGCCGGGGAATGCGCCGTGACCGTGTGGACCTCCACCGATATCGCCGCGGCCACCGGCGGCACCGCGTCCGCCCCCTTCGAGACGGTGGGCGTCGCCTTCGACAGCCGTGAGGTCGGCCCCGGCGACCTGTTCGTCGCGATGAAGGGTGAGGCGACCGACGGGCACCATTTCCTGACCCAGGCCTTTGCGCAAGGGGCGGCCGGTGCGATCGTGTCGGAGCCGACCGATCACCCGCATGTGCGCGTCCGGGACAGTTTCGACGCATTGCAGGATCTGGGCCGCGCCGCCCGTGCGCGCAGCGAGGCGGCCATCATCGGCGTCACCGGATCGGTCGGCAAGACGAGCGCCAAGGAGGCGCTGTTCGCGGCGCTCGACCGCGGCTGGCGGGGCCGGGTGCACCGGTCGGTCAAGAGCTACAACAATCACACCGGCGTGCCACTGAGCCTTGCGCGGATGCCGCAGGGGATGCGCGCGGGCGTGTTCGAGATGGGGATGAACCATGCCGGCGAACTGGCCGCGCTGACCCGGATCGTCCGCCCGCATATCGCCATCGTCACCGCCATCGCGCCCGCACACACCGCCTTCTTCTCCGGCGAGGAGGCGATTGCGGACGCGAAGGGAGAGATCTTCCAGGGGCTGGAGCCGGGCGGCGTCGCCATCGTGCCCCATGACAGTCCGCACCGCGACCGGCTGATCGTGGCGGCGCAGCCTCATGCGGCGCGGATCGTCACCTTCGGCTTCGACAAGGGCGCCGATGTGCGGGCGATCGAAAGCATGCGGGCGGCCACCGGCGGCAGCTTCGTCACCGCGCGGGTGGGGGAGCGCGAGTTGAGCTTCACCCTGTCGCAGCCCGGCGCACATTGGGTGTCGAACGCGCTGGCGGTGCTGGCCGCGGTCGACGCGGCGGGTGGCGACCTGGGGCAGGCCGGGCTGGCGCTGGCCGAACTGGGCGGGCTGGCGGGGCGCGGGGCGCGGTTCATCGCACCGTTGGCGGACGGCCAGACCGCCCTCGTCATCGATGAAAGCTACAACGCCAATCCCGCGTCGATGCGTGCCACGCTGGCCGTGCTGGCGCATGAGCCGGGCCGTCATGTCGCGGTGCTGGGCGAGATGCGCGAACTGGGTGACGCGTCCGACGATTACCATGCGGCACTGGCCGAACCGATCCTTGCCGCGCGCGTCGAAATGGCGCTGCTCGTCGGCGAAGCGATGGCCCCGCTCGGCAGGGCGCTTGAGGGCCGGGTCGATTTCGTCCATGTGGCCGACGCACGCGCGGCCCAGGCGGTGCTGGCGGACAGGCTGGCACCGGGTGACGCGGTGCTCGTCAAGGGATCGAACGGGGTGGGGCTGTCGCGCGTCGTGGCGGCCCTGCGGGGCGGGACGTAACGCATGTTGTATTGGATCGCGGAGCAACTCGGGTTTCCCGGGGTCCTGAACCTTATTCGCTACCAGACCTTTCGGACTGGGGCCGCAGTGGCGACCGCGCTGCTGATCGGGCTGCTGATCGGGCCGAAGTTCATCGGCTGGCTGCGCGTTCGGCAGGGCAAGGGCCAGCCGATCCGTGCCGATGGCCCGCAGACGCACCTCGCCAAACGCGGCACGCCGACGATGGGCGGGCTGATGATCCTGACCAGCATGGCGCTGGCCGTGTTCATCTGGATGGACCCGCGCAGCCCCTATGTCTGGGCATGCCTGTTCGTGACGCTGGGTTTCGGCTCGATTGGGTTCCTGGACGATTACGACAAGGTGCGCAAAGCCTCGACTGCGGGCGTGTCCGGGCGGACGCGGCTGATCCTGGAATTCCTGATCGCCGGCATCGCGGCGTGGATCATCATGGGACAGAACGGGCCGCACCTTTATCTGCCCTTCACGCAGCGCATGTATCTAGACCTGAGCTACGCTTATCCGCTGTTCGCGGCGTTCACGATCGTGGCGTTCGGCAATGCGGTGAACCTGACCGACGGACTGGACGGGCTGGCGACGATGCCGGTCATCATCGCATCGATGGCGTTCACCGTGATCGTCTATCTGGCCGGCAACGCGCGGTTCGCCGCCTATCTGGGCATCCCGCACGTTCCGCTGGTGGGCGAGCTGGCGATCTTTACCGGCGCGGTGATCGGCGCCGGGCTGGCGTTTCTGTGGTTCAATGCGCCGCCGGCGGCGGTGTTCATGGGCGATACCGGCAGCCTGGCACTGGGCGGCGCGCTGGGCACGATCGCGGTGTCGGCGCATCACGAGATCGTGCTGGGCATCATCGGCGGGCTGTTCGTGGTGGAGGCGCTGTCGGTGATCGTGCAGGTCTTCTTCTACAAGCGCACCGGCCGGCGCGTGTTCAAGATGGCGCCGATCCATCATCATTTCGAACAACTCGGCTGGTCGGAGCCGACGGTGGTGATCCGGTTCTGGATCATCGCCTTCGTGCTGGCGCTGGCCGGTCTTTCGACGTTGAAGTTGCGGTGATCGTCGCACGCGCCTGGGCGGGCAAGCGGTTCGCGGTGCTGGGGCTGGCGCGCTCGGGCGCGGCGACGGTGCACGCGCTGCTGGCCGGCGGGGCGGAGGTTGTTGCCTGGGATAGCGATGCCGCGAAGCGGAGTGACCTTGCTCTCTCTCCCCACCGGGGTGAGGGGCAGCCAAGCGGGGCTGCGTCTGGGGCAGCCCCTCACCCTCCCGTCGCTGGTGCGACGGGCCCCTCCCTCCCCCCGGCGGGGAGAGGGGGTATGCGTATTGAACCTATTGCAGACCTGACCGGCTTCGACGCATTGGTCGTATCCCCGGGCGTGCCGCTCAATACGCATCCATTGGCGGCGGCGGCGCGGGAAGCGGGCGTTCTCGTTATCGGGGATATCGAACTCTTCGCGCAGGCGCGCGTCGATCTGCCGCCGCACAAGGTGGTCGGCATTACCGGCACCAACGGCAAGTCGACCACGACGGCGCTGATCCACCACATTCTCGACACCGCCGGAGTGCCGGCGCGGATGGGGGGCAATATCGGCCTGCCGATCCTCGCGCAGGAGCCGTTGCCGGCGGGTGGCGTGTACGTGTTGGAACTGTCCAGCTATCAGATCGACCTGACGCAGAGCCTGGGCTGCGATGTCGCGGTGTTGCTGAACGTCACGCCCGATCACCTCGACCGCTATGACGGGTTCGATGCCTATGCGGCGTCCAAGGCGCGGCTGTTTGCGATGCAGTCGGCGGGGCAGGTGGCGATCGTCGGGACGGGCGATGCGGCGTCGGCCGGGATCGCGGCCAAGGTGCCGACGGAGCGTCTGACGGTCATTCCGTCGGACGTGGCGATGGACCAGTCGCGCTGGCCCTCGCTGAAGGGATCGCACAATGCGCAGAACGCCTTTGCCGCCATCGCCGCGGCGCGCGCGCTCGGCGTGGGTGAGGAGGCAATCGCGGCGGGACTGGCCAGCTTCCAGGGGCTGGCGCACCGGATGGAGCGCGTGGCCGAGCGCGGCGGCGTCGTCTTCGTGAACGACTCCAAGGCGACCAATCCGGAATCCGCCGCCCCTGCGCTGGGCGCCTTTGCCCGTATCCACTGGATCGTCGGCGGCAAGCGCAAGGGCGACGATCTCGACCCTTGCGCGCCCTATTTCGGCAATGTCGTGGCGGCCTATACGATCGGCGAGGCGGCGCCGCTGTTCTTTGATCTGTTGCAGGGTCGGGTGCCGGTGGTGGAGCAGGCGGTGACGCTGGAGCGGGCGGTGGCGCAGGCCGCGGCGGCGGCGCGGGCAGGGGATGTCGTGCTGTTGTCGCCTGCCTGTGCTAGTTTCGATCAGTTCCGCGATTTCGAGGCACGTGGTGCGGCGTTCCGGGCGGCAGTGGAGGCGCTATCGTGACCGATATGGCAAGGGGCAGGGCACGGGCGCCGGGCCTGGTCGCATCGATGAAGGGGCGCGGCGGCCGCGGCGATCGCTCGCCGCTGGGCACCTGGTTCTGGGATATCGACCGGGTGCTGCTGCTGCTGACGCTGTTCCTGATCGCGATCGGGCTGATCGCGGTCGCCGCTGCCAGCCCCGCGACCGCGGTGCGCTATTCGGGCGAGCATCATAAACTCACGCCGCTTTATTATTTTTGGCGCCAGTTGATGTGGGTGGGCGTGTCGCTGCCCGTGCTGTTCGGCGTGTCGATGCTGCCGGTGCCGACCGCGCGGCGCATGGCGCTGGTCGGGGCAGGGGTGTGCATCGCGCTGCTGCTGGCGACGCCGATCCTGGGCGCGCAGCATAACGGCGCGCGGCGCTGGATCAGCCTGGGCGTGGCGGAGTTCCAGCCGTCCGAGTTCCTGAAGCCGATGTTCATCGTGACCACGGCATGGCTGTTGTCGCTGCGCGCAAAGGACAAGACGCTGCCGGTCGTGTGGATTACCGGCGGGTTGACCGGGGTAGTGGCGACGCTTTTGATGCTGCAGCCCGATTTCGGACAAACGATCATCTTTTGCGCGGTGTGGATGGCCCTGTTGATGATCTCCGGCACGCCGACCCGCTATCTGGTGGGGATCGCCGCCATGGCACCGGCCGGGCTGGCCGCGGCCTATATGTTCTATGGCACCGCGCGCAACCGCATCAACGCGTTCATCTTTCCCGATGCGGAAGGCGAGGGGGCGTCCGACCATTTTCAGGTGAACGCCGCACACAACACGCTGACCGCGGGCGGCTGGACGGGTACCGGGCCGGGCGGCGGCAGTGCCAAGTTCGGGCTGCCCGAGGCGCATACCGATTACATCTTCTCGGTCATCGGCGAGGAATTCGGCCTGATCGCCTGTTCGATCGTCGCGCTCGTATTTCTCGCGATCGTGGTACGCGTGTTCGTGAAGCTGCTGGACGAACAGGACGAGTTCAAGCTGTATGCGGCATCCGGGCTGGCGGTGCAGTTCGGCGCGCAGGCGCTGGTGTCGATGGCGGTGAATACGGGGCTGGCCCCATCCAAGGGAATGACGTTGCCTTTTATCAGCTATGGTGGTTCGTCGATGATCGCATTGTCGATCGGCATGGGGCTGCTGCTCGCCTTTACCCGGCGTAATCCGTTCCTGACGCGAAGCCCCTATGTCGTGCGGTGGAGCGGGGAATGAGCCGGCATTTCGTTCTCGCCGCCGGGGGCACCGGCGGGCATATGGTTCCCGCCGCCGCGCTGGCCGCCGAGCTAACCAGGCGCGGGCACCGTGTTGCGCTCGTCTCCGACGCGCGCGGCGTGCGTTTTCCGGGGTTGTTCGAGGATATCCAGACGCATGTGCTGCCCGCCGGGCGCTTTGCCGGCGGGCCGATCGGATGGGCCAAGGCGACGCGCGAGATGTGGCGCGGCCGGGCAATGGCGCGTGAGCTGTACCGCACTTTCCGGCCCGCTGCCGTGATCGGTTTCGGCGGATACCCGGCGATGCCGGCGCTGCTGGCGGCGTTCGCGGACAAGATCCCGACCGCGATCCACGAGCAGAATGCGGTGCTGGGCCGGGTCAACCGGCTGGTCGCGGGCAAGGTGGATGCGATCGCCACGTCCTATGACAAGACCGAGCGGCTGGCGGCCAAGCATGCGGCCAAGACGCACCTGATCGGCAATCCGGTGCGCGATGCGGTGCTGACGCTGCGCACCAAGGCCTATCCGCTGCTGGAGGAAGACGGCATCTTCCGCGTGCTCGTCACCGGCGGCAGCCAGGGCGCGAGCATCCTGAGCGAAGTGGTGCCCGACGGCCTCGCCATGCTGCCCGTCACCTTCCGCCGGCGGTTGCAGGTGACGCATCAGGCGCGGGTCGAGGATATCGACGCGGTGCGCGCCAAATATGCCGAGCATCAGATCCCGGCCGAACTGGCGACCTATCTGCCCGATCTGCCCGAGCAACTGGCCTGGGCGCATCTGGTGATCGCGCGCGCGGGCGCATCGACGCTGGCCGAGCTGACCGCGGCAGGGCGGCCGGCGATCCTGGTGCCGCTGCCCTCCGCCACCGACGACCACCAGACCGCCAATGCGCGCGAGATCACGCTGGCGGGCGGTGCGCGCACGATCGCGCAAAAGGACTTCACCGCCGTGGAACTGGCCAAGCAGATGCAGAAGCTGGGGCTGGACCCCGCCGCCCTTCAGAATGCCGCCGGCCGGGCCCGGTCGTGCGGGCGGCCCGATGCGGCCAGCGATCTGGCCGATTTGGTCGAGAGCCTGGACGCGCCGCGGGTGAAGCTGCCGGTCGGGCGCGCCAAGCCGGTGCTGGCGGGAGCGGGCGCATGAAGGGCGTCCCCACCGATATCGGCACCATCCATTTCGTCGGCATCGGCGGCATCGGCATGTCGGGCATCGCCGAGGTGATGAAGAATCTCGGCTATGCGGTGCAGGGCTCCGACGTGGCGGAGGGCTATGTGGTGCAGGGCCTGCGCGACAAGGGCATTCCGGTCGCGATCGGGCACGCAGCGGACAATATCGGCGATGCGGCGGTGGTGGTCACCTCCACCGCGATCACCCGGTCCAACCCGGAGGTCGAGGCCGCACTGGAGCGGCGCATCCCCGTCGTCCGCCGGGCCGAGATGCTGGCCGAGTTGATGCGGCTGAAATCCACCGTCGCGGTGGCGGGCACGCATGGCAAGACGACGACGACCTCGATGGTCGCGGCGCTGCTCGACGCGGGCGGGGTGGACCCGACCGTCATCAATGGCGGCATCATCAACAGCTATGGCTCCAACGCGCGGCTGGGCGCCAGCGACTGGATGGTGGTGGAGGCGGACGAGAGCGACGGCAGCTTCCTGCGCCTGGACGGCACGATCGCGGTCGTGACCAATATCGACCCCGAGCATCTCGACCATTATGGTAGCTTCGACCGGGTCAAGGACGCGTTTGTCGAATTCGTCGAGAACGTGCCCTTCTACGGCGCGGCCCTGCTCTGCCTGGATCATCCGGAGGTGCAGAACATCCTGCCGCGGGTACGCGACCGGCGGGTGGTGACCTATGGCTTTTCCGCGCAGGCGGACGTGCGCGGCGTGAACGTGACGCCCATCCCCGGCGGCAACCGGTTCGAGGCGATCGTGCGCAACCGCGACGGATCGACCCGCTCGATCGAGCATATCGAGATGCCGATGCCGGGGCGTCACAATGTGCAGAACGCGCTGGCCGCGATCGGCGTCGCGCTGGAACTGGGCATCGACGACGCGACGATTCAGAAGGGCTTCCACGCATTCGGCGGGGTCAAGCGCCGCTTCACCAAGGTGGGCGAGGTCGCGACCGATGGCGGCAAGGCGGTGGTGATCGACGATTATGGCCACCATCCGGTGGAGATCCGCGCCGTGCTGGCCGCGGCGCGCGAGGGCGCGGCGGGCCGGGTGATCGCAGTGGTGCAACCGCACCGTTTCACGCGGCTGGGCAATCTGATGGAGGATTTCCAGACCGCGTTCAACGATGCCGACCGCGTGCTGGTGACCCCGGTCTATGCCGCGGGCGAGGCGCCGATCGCCGGGGTCGATGCCGATGCGCTGGTCGAGGGGCTGAAGCGGCGCGGGCATCGCTCCGCGGCGACGGTTGCCGATGCCGATGCGCTGGCCGCCGAACTGGCGGGCACGATCCGGCGCGACGACATGATCGTCTGCCTGGGCGCCGGCGACATCACCAAATGGGCGGCCGGGCTGGCCACGGCGATCGCGGCAAAGCAGGAGAAGGCGTGATGAGCGACTGGTTCGACACTTCGATCCGGCTCCAGCGGCAGATGCTGGACGCGCAGCGCAAGGCGCTGGAGGCGGGGGGCCATGCGACGGCGGCCGGTGACGCACTGGTGCAGGCGCAGGAAGCCACGCGTCGTGCGGCGGAGGCCAATGTCGCGGCGTGGAGCGCCTGGGTACGGCTATGGGGCGCCGGGCCGTGGTGAATCCGTGGTGACGCTGCCCGCGGTTCGCGGCAGGCTGACGCCGAACGCACCGCTGGCGCCGCTCGTCTGGTTCAAGGCGGGCGGGGCGGCCGAGTGGCTGTTCGAGCCGGCCGATGTCGCGGACCTTGCCGATTTTCTGGTCGCGCTCGATCCCGCCATTCCCGTGTATCCGCTGGGACTGGGGTCGAACCTGATCGTGCGCGACGGCGGGATGCCGGGCGTGGTGATCCGGCTGGGCAAGGCCTTTGCCAGGGTCACGCGGGTGGATGACGTGACCTTACGTTGCGGCGGCGGGGCGAGCGGTATCCTGGTATCCTCGACCGCGCGCGATGCAGGGATTGCGGGCGTCGAGTTCCTGCGCTCGATCCCCGGCACGGTGGGCGGTTTCGTGCGGATGAACGGCGGCGCCTATGGTCGCGAAGTGTGCGACATCCTTGTCGAGGCGACGGTGGTGACGCGCGACGGCATGCTGGCGGTATGGCCGGCCGAGCGGCTGGGCTATACCTATCGTCATTCCGCGCTGCCGGACGGCGCGGTGGTGGTGGAGGCGGTGTTCCGCGGCACCCCCGGCGAGCCGGCGGCGATCGGTGCCGAGATGGACCGTATTGCGGCGGCACGCGAAGCGTCGCAGCCATTGCGGTCGAAGACCGGCGGGTCGACCTTCAAGAACCCGGACGGGCACAAGGCCTGGGCGCTGGTCGATGCCGCGGGCTGTCGTGGATTGACGCTGGGCGGGGCGCAGGTGTCGGAAAAGCACTGCAACTTCCTGCTTAACCTGGGTGACGCGTCCGCCGCGGACATCGAGGCGCTGGGCGAGGTGGTGCGGGACAGGGTAAAGGCGCAGTCGGGCGTCACGCTCGAATGGGAAATCCAGCGCGTAGGGGTTGAGAAGTGATGCATATCGCCGTTCTGATGGGCGGGTGGTCCGCCGAGCGATCGGTGTCGTTGCAGTCGGGCAATGGCGTGGCGGATGCACTGGAATCGCTGGGCTACCGGGTGACGCGCATCGACATGGACCGCGACGTGGCGGCGCATCTGGCCAAGGCGCAACCCGATCTGGTGTTCAACGCGCTGCACGGATCGCCCGGAGAGGATGGCACGGTGCAGGGGATGCTGGACCTGATGGGCCTGCGCTACACGCATTCGGGCCTGTCCACCTCGGTGATCGCGATCGACAAGGTGCTGACCAAGCAGGCGCTGGTGCCGCACGGCGTGCCGATGCCGGGTGGGCGGATCGTCCGATCCGCCGACCTGTTCGAGCGCGATCCGCTGCCGCGTCCCTATGTGCTGAAGCCGGTGAACGAGGGGTCGTCGGTCGGCGTCGCGATCGTCACCGACGAGGGCAATTACGGCAACCCGATCCCGCAGGGATCGGCGGGGCCGTGGGCCGAGTTCGACGAATTGCTGGCGGAGCCCTATATTCGCGGGCGCGAGCTCACGACCGCGGTCCTCGGCAACCGGGCGCTGGGCGTGACCGAGCTGAAGCCCCGGAACGGCTGGTACGATTTCGACGCGAAATATACCGATGGCCTGACCGAGCATGTCTGCCCCGCGCAGATTCCGGACGAGATTGCGGATGCCTGCAAGTCCCTGGCCCTGGAGGCGCACCGCCTGCTCGGCTGCAAGGGGGCGAGCCGGTCGGACTTTCGCTGGGACGACGAGCGCGGCGTCGACGGCCTGTTCCTGCTGGAGGTGAACACCCAGCCGGGCATGACCCCGCTCAGCCTGGTGCCCGAACAGGCGCGCCACCTGGGCATGAGCTATCCGGAACTGGTGCAGGCCATCGTCGACGAGGCAATAACCGGGGCCGGGACGCCGTGAGCCGGACGATCAAGCGCGGGCCACCGCCCAAGCGGCCGGCCCCGCGCCGCCGCCAGCCGGTGCGCAAGGTGCCGTTGTCGCAGCGCATCCTGGCACGCGTGCCGGTCAGCGAAGAGACGGTGAAGAAGGCCGTCACCTGGACGATCACCGGGAGCGCGGGCATCGCGGCCCTGGCGCTGGCGACGTGGATCGGCGTGCCGGGGATGATCGGCACGGCGCTGGCCGAACAGGTCGGGCGTGCCGGCTTCCGGGTCGAACAGATCGAGGTGACCGGGCTGAAGCGGATGGATCGCATGTCGGTCTATGCCGTCGCGCTCGACCAGCAGAGCCGGGCGATGCCGCTGGTCGATCTGGAGGCGGTGCGCCAGAAGCTGCTGCGCTATGGCTGGATCAAGGATGCGCACGTCTCGCGCCGCCTGCCCGACACGCTGCTCGTCGATATCGAGGAGCGGACGCCGGCGGCGGTGTGGCAGGACAATGGCCAACTCACGCTGATCGATGCGCAAGGGGTGTTGCTGGAGCCGGTGGACGCCGCCGCCATCCCCGACCTGCCGCTGGTCATCGGGCCCGGCGCGGACCGGCAGGAGGCGAGCTATCAGGCGCTGCTGGCTGCGGCACCGGCGCTCAAGCCGCGGGTGAAGGCGGCGACCTGGGTCGGCAACCGGCGCTGGGACCTGACCTTCGAAAGCGGCGAAACGCTGGCCCTGCCCGAAGACGGGGCGGGTGCCGCATTGGTCAAGTTCGCCGAAATGGACGGCGCGCGGCCGCTGCTGGGCCGGGGGTGGTTGCGTTTCGACATGCGCGACCCCGCAAAGCTCGTTGCGCGCAAGCCGGGAATGAATCAGAATCACGCCATCGCCGAGCCGCAAGGGGGCACCCCGGCGATGACCGCAAGCGCGGATGGCGCATAAAGGGGCACGGCAATGGCAAAGGTGGCACCGGAAGGCCTGATTACCGCCTTGGACATCGGATCGTCCAAGGTCTCGGCGATGATCGCGAAGAAGGGCGATGGCGGCGAACTGATCGTGCTGGGCACCGGCCAGCGCGAAAGTCGCGGCGTGAAACGCGGCTATATTGCCGACATGGGCGCGACCGAGGCGGCGGTGCGCGAGGCGGTCGAACAGGCCGAGCGGATCGCCGGGTTGAACATCGAGAATGTCTGGGTGGGCTTCTCCGCCGGCGGACTGGTGTCCGACGTGGCGGAGGTGGAGTTCGAGCTGGGCGGGCACCGGGTGGAACAGGGCGATATCGACGCGCTGCTCCAGGCCGGGCGCAACTCGATCGATCCGCAAGGACGCATGGTGCTGCACGCGCAGCCGGCGCTCTATACGCTGGACGGGCTGACCGGCGTGAAGAAGCCGCTGGGCCTGCATGCCGACCGGCTGGGCGTGCATATCCATGTCGTCGCCGCCGACGGCTCGCCGGTGCGCAATCTCGACCTGTGCGTGCGCTCGGCGCATCTGGAGGTGAAGTCGATCATCGCCTCGCCCGTCGCCACCGGCCTTGCCTGCCTGTCGGAAGAGGAGCGCGAACTGGGCGTCGCGCTGGTCGAGATGGGGGCGGGAATCACCAACGTGTCGCTGTTCGCGGGCGGGATGCTGGTCGGGCTGTGCTCGCTGCCGATGGGGGCGGCGGACATCACCGACGACGTCGCCTCCGCCTTCGGCACCAGACGTCAGCAGGCGGAGCGGATGAAATGCTTCCACGGCTCGGCCAATGCCTCCCCGCGCGACAATCACGACATGATCCCGGTCGTGCCGATCTCGGCGGAAGATGGGGCAGGCGATGGCATGCAGATCACCAAGGCGCAGTTGATCGGTGTGATCCGCCAACGGCTGGAACATCAGATGGGCGAGATTCGCAAGGCGCTCCAGCACCTTAAATTCGAGGGCCCGGTCGGGCGCCAGGTGGTGCTGACCGGCGGTGGCGCCGAGTTGAAGGGGGTCGCCGACTATGCGCAACAGGCGCTTGGGCGCTCGGTCCGGGTCGGCCGGCCGCGCGGATTGACCGGACTGCCCGAAGCGCATGGCGGACCGGCTTTCGCGACGCTTGCAGGTCTGGCTTTCTATGCAGCGGCGGACCCAATTGATCTGCGCAGCGTTGCCCCCACGGGGCAAACCGTCCACCGGCCAAGCGGAATTGGAATTTTCCGCAAGCTTATTCAGGCCGCGCGCGCAAATTATTGACGAGTGATCACGCGAATCGCGTGCTTTTCGATTGGCACCGGGCAATAGCATGGTGCACAAAGGTTAATCAGGGGCCCGAACCCAGCGTATCGTTTCGGGACGGCGGAGAATTTTGGATGAGCATCGAATTCATCGCACCGGAAGTCGACGAACTGACGCCGCGCATTGCGGTGATCGGCGTCGGTGGTGCGGGCGGCAACGCGATTGCGAACATGATGCGTGCGGACGTCCAGGGGGTGGACTTCCTGGTCGCCAACACCGACGCGCAGGCATTGAAGCAGTCGAACGCACCCAACCGCATCCAGTTGGGCGCCAAGATCACGCAAGGGCTGGGCGCCGGCGCCCGACCCGAGATCGGCCGCGCCGCGGCCGAGGAGACGATCGAAAGCCTCGCCAAGCAGCTTGAGGGTTGCCACATGGTGTTCATCGCCGCCGGCATGGGCGGCGGCACCGGCACCGGTGCGGCCCCCGTGATCGCCAAGGCGGCGCGCGACATGGGCATCCTGACCGTCGGCGTGGTCACCAAGCCGTTCGCGTTCGAGGGCAATCGCCGGTCCAAGGCGGCGGATGGCGGGATCGAGGAGCTGCAGAAGTTCGTCGATACGCTGATCGTCATCCCCAACCAGAACCTGTTCCTGATCGCCAATGCGAACACGACCTTCAAGGAAGCGTTCTCGATGGCGGACGAGGTCCTGCAACAGGGCGTTCGCGGGATCACCGACCTGATGGTCATGCCGGGCCTCATCAACCTCGACTTCGCCGACGTGCGGTCGGTGATGCAGGAGATGGGCAAGGCGATGATGGGCACCGGCGAGGCGGAGGGCGACAACCGTGCGCTCGAAGCGGCGCAAAAGGCGATCGCCAATCCGCTGCTCGACGGCGTGTCGATGCAGGGTGCCAAAGGCGTCATCATCTCGATCACCGGCGGCGACGACATGCGCCTGCTGGAGGTGGACGAGGCCGCCAACCACATCCGCGACCTGGTCGATCCCGATGCGAACATCATCTGGGGTTCGGCCTTCAACCCCGAACTGGAAGGCCGCATCCGCGTGTCGGTGGTGGCGACCGGTATCGATGCCGATGTAAAGGCGGCCCCGACGCCGGCCCCGTCCGAAGCATCGCGCGGCTTCAGCTTCGGCATGGGCCGCAAGACGGACGAAACGCCGTCCTTCCGTCCGAGCGAGCCCGCCGCACCGGCGCAGGCGGTACAGCCGCTGGCGCCCGAACAGGCGCCGGCAGCCGCGGCCGCGGTGGCCCCGCAGGCGGCACCTGCCCCGACACCGGCTGCCCCCGCCGCCGACAAGGACGAGCTGGTGCTGGGCAGCGACACCATCGTGCCGCAGGATGCGCCTGCCGCGCCTTCGGCACCGGCCGCACCGGTGGCGGGCGAGGACCCGTCCCGCCGGCGCTGGCTGGCACCGGGCGGGGAGGGCGCCGCCGATCAGGCGGCTGCTCCGGCGCCGCGGGTGAAGATGGGCGGCACGTTGTTCGAGCGGATGTCGAATGCGGCGCGCGGCGCGGCGCAAAGCGACAATGGCAGCGCCGAGCCCCTGGATATTCCGCGCTTCCTGCACCGTCAGAACAACCAGTAAGATCGACGGGCGCGGCGCGTTGCCGCGCCCGATACGGCAAAAAGCCGGATCGCGCGGGATGCACGATCCGGCTTTTTCGTGACAGAGCGGCTCCAACCCCTTTGCGGTAGCGGCCCGATCCCTGCCGTTCGGCGTGCGGGCCGGGCCGATGGGCTTCCACGGTACGCTGACGGGCTGGTCAAGCGGGGCGCATCATGCTTTAGCGGCTTCGGTCCCATGACGTCATCGATGCTCTCTCGCGCCGCTCTGGCGCTCGCGCTGGCGCTGGCGGCGCCGTCTTCCCTGCTGGCCCAGGAAGTGGTTCAGCCACTGCCCGGTACGACCGAGGCGGATCGGTTGGGGGAGGTGATGCGCCGTGTGGCGGCCCGCCCGACCGACGTGGATGCGCTGGTGCAGGCGGGGGAAATGTCGCTGCACCTGGACGACATGAGTGGTGCGGCATCGTTGTTCGCGCGGGCGCAGAAGGTGTCGCCGAGCGATCCGCGGGTGAAGGCGGGGATGGCGTCGATCCTGGTGCGCTCGGAGCGTCCGGGGGAGGCGTTGCGCTACTTCGCGCAGGCCGAATCGATGGGCCTGCCCGTCGCCCGCATGGCGGCCGATCGCGGCTTTGCCTATGACCTGATCGGCGATCAGGCGCGGGCGCAGCAGGATTATCGCACCGCGCTTCAGACCAACCCGGAGGACGAGACTCGGCGGCGCTACGCTCTGTCGCTGGGCATTTCGGGCAAGCGTGACGAAGCGCTGGCGGTGCTCGATCCGTTGCTGCGCAGCAGCGACCGCGCGGCATGGCGGGCACGCGCCTTCATTCTGGCGATGACCGGGGATCAGGCCGGCGCGGTCAAGATCGCGACGACGATGATGCCGCCGCAACTGGCGCAAGGGATCCAGCCGTTTTTTCAGCGCCTGCCGACCCTGAATGCCGTCGATCGCGCTTTTGCGGTCCATTTCGGCGAGTTGCTGCCGACGCCGGAGCGGATTGCGGATGCGCGCCTGGCACCCAGGCTGACCCCGCTGCCGGCGGCGGTCGCGACGCCTGCGCCGGTCGCGCTCGCAGCGGTGCAGCAACCCGCCGCCCGTCCCGAAAGCCGCAGCGACCGCCGCCGGCGCGAACGCGAGGAACAGCGCGCCCGCCGGGTTGAGCTGGCCGCGCAGACTGCGCGCCCGGCCGCGGCGCCGGTCACCCGTGCCGCGGCGCCGATGACGATGGTTCAACCCCTGCCGCAGGTTGCCGCCCGGAGCAGCGCGGTACCGTCGACGCCGGTGCGCACCGCGCCTGTGCCGGCGCAGCTCGCGACGGTCCAGCCGCTGCCGCAGACGGCTATGCAAGGCAACGCGGCGTCTTCGGCACCCGTCCGAACCGCCCCGACACCCACGCAACTCGCAACGGTCCAGCCGCTGCCGCAGACCGTGCCCGCTACCACGACCGCGTCACCCGCAGCGGCACCGCAGACTACCCCCGCCGCTCCCGCGATTACGACCGTGGCGCAAAGCGCCGCGACACGCGTGGAGCCGGCCCCGGTCACGCCCGTGCGGACTGCACCGGTGCAAACCGCCATGGTTCAGGCGGTGCCGCCGGCGGATCCGCCGCGGGCTTCGGCAGGGGTGCCGGTGCAGACCAGTGCGGCGACCGCCGTACGGGACGATTCGGTGCTCGCGCGGATCGTTGCGGGGCTGTCCATTCCGGCGGCGGAGCTGGGGGTCGAGGGACCGGTTCGGGCGGTGGCGCCGGTGAGCGAGGCGACGGAGCAGGTGCTGGCCGAGGCGAAGGCGCGGACGGCGCAGGATGTCGCGACGCGGGCCAAGGCGGTGGCCCTGCTGCCCGATGCCGAGGATGAGAAACCGGCACCGGTAAAGGTCGCTGCGGTGACGGCAAAGAAGCCTGTCAAGCCGGAGGTGACGGAGCCCAAGCCGCTGACGGCGGCGGAAAAGAAGGCGGCGGCGGCCAAGGTGGCGGCCGAGAAGAAGGCGGCGGCCGAAAAGAAGGCGGCCGCGGAGAAGAAGGCCCTAGCGGCCAAGGAAGCCGCCGAAGAGAAGAAGCTGGCTCGCGCCAATCCGGCGCGTATCTGGGTGCAGGTGGCAGGCGGCGCGAACGCCAATGATCTGCCCAAGGCGTGGAGCGCGACCAAGGGCAAGGCGGCCGATGCCTTTGCCGGCAAGCAGGGCTATTCCACGCCGCTGCGCGCCACCAATCGCGTGCTGACCGGCCCGTTCAAGACCGAGGCGGAGGCGCGTGCCTTCGTCAATACCCTGTCCAAGCAGGGGGTCAGCGCGTTCACCTTCACCAGCGATGCCGGACAGGTCGTCACCAAGCTGCCCGCGAAATGACGGGGCGCGCACCATGGGCGTCGGACCCCGCCGCCACGCGCGGGCGCCTGCATGGTGAAGCGAGCGGACTGGAGCGGGGTCCGCGCGACGCGTTTCAGCGCGACCGCGACCGGATCATCCATTCGATCAGCTTCCGCCGGCTGCGCCACAAGACGCAGGTATTCATGGCGCCGGACGGCGACCATTTCCGCGTCCGCCTGACCCACAGTCTGGAGGTCGCGCAGATCGGGCGGACGGTGGCGCGCACGCTGGGGCTGAACGAGGATCTGACCGAGGCGCTGTGCCTGGCGCACGATATCGGGCATCCGCCGTTCGGGCATGCGGGCGAGGACGCGCTGAAGGCGGCGCTGGGGGGCGCGGGGGGGTTCGATCACAACGGCCATACGCTGCGCACGCTGACGACGATCGAGCGGCCCTATCCGCGCTGGGACGGGTTGAACCTGAGCTGGGAAACCCTGGAAGGATTGGCCAAGCATAACGGGCCGGTGCGCCATCCCGGCTGGGCGCTGCGCGCGGCCGACGCGGACTTTCCACTGGAACTGGAAAGCCATGCCTCGCTGGAGGCGCAGGTTGCGGCGATCGCCGACGACATCGCGTACGACAATCACGACATCGACGACGGGCTTCGCGCCGGATTGCTGACGCTCGATCAGTTGCTCGCCATCCCGCTGGTCGCGCGGGGATGGTCGGCGGCCTGCGCCCGCTTTCCCGACGTGCCGCCCAAGCGACTGGCAAGCGAACTGATCCGCGCGCAGATCGGCGCGATGGTCAACGACCTGGTCGCCGAGACGCAGCGCCGCATCGGGGAAAGTGGCGTGCGCAGTGTCGAGGACGTCCGCGGGGCCGGACGTGCGCTGGCCGCGTTTTCGGACCAGATGCGTGAGGAGGAGCGCGACCTGAAGCGCTTCATGTACGCCAATCTCTACCACCATCCCCGGCAGTTGGAGGCGGCGGCGGCGGCGCATGCGGTGGTATCCGGGCTATATGCGGCCTATTCGGCGGACCCTGCCGCGATGCCCGATGAATGGCGCGAACGGTTGCCGGTGGCGGAGCCGGATCGCAGCCGGCATATCGCGGATCTTATCGCGGGGATGACCGACCGCTATGCGGTGGCGCGGTACCGCGACCTGGTGGGGCCGATCGATCTGCCTGAGGGGTTCTAGGGTTGGATGACATCGGGACAGCGCCGCACGCGGCGATGTGTCTCTCGGTACGCGGCTCTGCCGCTACGCGACGACTGTTCGAGACGAGCGGGGGTGTGTGGATTGATCCGATGTCGACCCTGAGCCATGCCGCCACCCGCAAAAAAGCCGCCCCGTTGCCGGAGCGGCCCTTTCGCTGTCGATAGCCGGATGGCGATCAGCGTGCGCTGGTTTCCACGCCGCGGTTGACCGCGCCCTTGGCGTCGGCGGCGCGGAAGGACACGGGCGTCTTGCCCGAAAAGCCCGAAACGCGGCCGTCGCGGACCACCAGGCGGAAGGGCTCGCCACCCGGATAGCGACGACCCTCGATCACCTGACCCGACTTGGCGGGCGTCGCGGTATAGACATAGGTCTGGCCGTCATGGGTGAAGCGCTGCTCGTCCGCGGCAACGGCGGCGGTGGCGAAGGAGGCGGCCGTCGCAGCGGCCAGGAGGATGGTCTTGCGCATCGTGGATGCTCCTGGTTGGGCGGGCGGCCGCACGGGCCTCCGCAGGGTTGCCGACGGGATATTGCGGTGCAGCATCGGCGGCAAATGCAAAGGCGCTGTGCACGGTTGCAGCTTTTGCACGCCTTGGGCGTACCGCCGGCCGGGATTTGAAGCGCGGCGGGCTTTCGGCTAGAGCGCACCGCTTTCTGTTCGATCGGACCTGGTGATGACGCTTTACACCCGCTTTGCCGCGCATATCGATGCGGCGCTGGACACGCTGGTTGCCGCCGGCACGCTGCCGGGCGGGCTGGATCGTCGCAACGTGACGGTGGAGCCGCCGCGCGATGCCAGCCACGGCGATCTGGCGACCAATGCCGCGATGGTGCTGGCCAAGCCGGCCGGTACCAATCCCCGCGTGTTGGCCGAGGCCCTGGCCGCCGAACTCGGTCGGCTGGACGATGTGGACAGCGTCGCGGTGGCGGGTCCGGGCTTCATCAACCTGAAGCTGACCGACGATGCGTGGCGCGGCGAATTGTCGGCGATCCCGGCGGCGGGGTCGGATTACGGCCGCGCCCCCTCCAGCAAGGGCGTGACGGTCAACATCGAATATGTCTCGGCCAATCCGACCGGGCCGATGCATATGGGCCATTGCCGCGGCGCGGTGGTGGGCGATGCGCTGGCCAGCCTGCTGGAATTTGCCGGCCACACGGTGATCCGTGAATATTATGTTAACGATGCCGGGGGGCAGGTCGACGTGCTCGCCCGCTCGGTCCACCTGCGCTACCGCGAGGCGCTGGGCGAGACGGTGACGATCCCCGAGGGGCTGTATCCCGGCGACTATCTGGTGCCGGTCGCGAAAGACCTGGCGGCCGAGTTCGGCGATCGCTTCGTCGGCGCGCCCGAGAGCGAATGGCTGGCGACGTTCCGCACGCGCGCGGTGGCGGCGATGATGGCGATGATCCGCGAGGATCTGGCGCTGCTCGGCATCCATCACGACGTCTTCTCGTCCGAGGCGGAGTTGCAGGCGGCGGGCAAGCCCGAGGCGGCGGAGGCCGAACTGCGCGCCCGCGGGCTGGTCTATGACGGTGTGCTGGAAGCGCCCAAGGGCGAGACGCCGGATGACTGGGAGCCGGTGGAGCTGCCGCTGTTCCGCTCCACCGCCTATGGCGACGATCAGGATCGCCCGATCCGGAAGTCGAACGGGCAGTGGACCTATTTCGGCGCCGATCTCGCCTACCACTTCCAGAAGGCGCAGGGTGCCGACCAGTTGATCGACATCTGGGGCGCGGATCATGCCGGCACGGTCAAGCGGATCGTGGCGGCGGTGGCGGCGCTGACCGGGGGGCAGACGCGCTTCGACGTGAAGCTGGTGCAGATGGTGCGGCTGCTGCGCGGTGGCGAGCCGGTGAAGATGTCCAAGCGCGCGGGCAATTTCGTGACGCTGGCCGATGTGGTGCGCGAGGTGGGCCGCGACGTGGTGCGCTTCACCATGCTGACCCGCCGTGCCGACGCGCAGATGGATTTCGACTTCGCCAAGGTGGTGGAGGCGTCGAAGGACAATCCGGTCTTCTACGTGCAATATGCGCATGCCCGGATCGCCTCCCTCCATCGCCGCGCGACCGAGGCGGGGATCGCGGAAGGGGAGGCCGACCTGTCCCGCCTTGATACGGAGGAACTGGCGCTGGTGAAGCTGGCCGCGCAGTTCCCGCGGATCGTGGAAACGGCGGCGGCGGCGCGCGAGCCGCACCGGATCGCCTTTTATCTCTACGATCTGGCCGCTGCCTTCCATGCGCTGTGGAATGTCGGCAACGACCGGCCGGACCGCCGCTTCCTGGTGGTGGAGGATGCCGAGGCGACGCGGGCACGGCTTTTCTTGGCGTCCGCGATCGGGCAGATTGTGCGCAACGGCCTCGCCATCATGGGCGTCGAGGCCGTCTCGGAGATGAAGTGAATGGCGGACGAGATGGACCTGCGCGAGGAAGATCGCCTGCCCTGGCTGGAG
The DNA here is from genome assembly GCF_009789535.1 of Sphingomonas carotinifaciens. NCBI lineage: Bacteria > Pseudomonadati > Pseudomonadota > Alphaproteobacteria > Sphingomonadales > Sphingomonadaceae > Sphingomonas > Sphingomonas carotinifaciens. Next base: position 1,661,450 of record NZ_WSUT01000005.1, read on the forward strand.
ACGGTGGAGCCCGATGAGCCGGAAGGCGTCGGCATCGGCAAGGTCGTCGCCCTGGTCGTGCTGGGACTGGGCGTGCTGGCCGCGATCGTCTTCGGCATCTACCATTTGCAGACGCGAAGCGGCGAGGCCGGCGACGGCGCGGTGATCGCCGCGCAGGAGGGCGATTACAAGGTGCGCCCGAACGATCCCGGCGGGTTGAAGGTGAAGGGCGAGGGCAACAGCGCCATCGCCACCAGCGCCGGCAAGGGCGGCACCGGCAACGGCGCGATCGACCTGGCGGCGGTGCCCGAAAAGCCGGTCGACGGCACGCGTGTCGTCCAGAAGCCGAGCGAGGCGGGCGGTGGCCGCAACGCGGTGGCGCAGGTGCCGGAATCGGGAGGGCGGCTGGTCGCGGCGGCGCCCGTCACGGTGAAGCGCGCGCCGACGCAAGGGGGCGGCACCGGCGGATCGCTGGTGCAGCTTGGCGCCTATCCGAGCGAAGCGGTGGCGAACGACGCCTGGGGCCGCTTCTCCAAACGCTTCTCCTATATCGCGGCGCTGGGCAAATCGGTGGAAACCGTGTCGATCAACGGGCGGACGCTGTACCGGCTGCGGGTGAATGCGGGCAGCGCGAACCAGGCGGCGGATATCTGCGGACGGCTGCGGGTGGCGGGGGAAAGCTGCTTCGTCGCAAGCTGAAGGTCGGTGGCGCGGGCTTCGTCGTCACGCTAGACCCGTGATATGAAGCCCGTCATCTTTGGCCTGTCCGGCCCCGTACTTACCGCCGACGAACGCGCGTTTTTCGCGAGCGTCGAGCCGGCCGGCTATATCCTGTTCAAGCGCAACATCGTCGACCGGCCGCAGCTACGCGCGCTGACGGACTCATTGCGCGAACTGGCCGGGCGTGACGATCTGGCGATCCTGATCGATCAGGAGGGCGGACGCGTCGCCCGCATGGGGCCGCCGGAATGGCCGACCTTCCCCGCCGGTCCCGCCTTCGATGCGTTGTACGAGATGGCGCCGATGTCGGCGATCCAGGCGGCGCGGGCCAATGGTCAGGCGCTGGGGCTGATGCTGCGCGAGGTGGGGATCACCGTGGACTGTGCGCCGCTGCTCGACGTGGTGCAGCCAGACACGACCGAGGCGATCGCCTGCCGTGCCTATGGCCGCGAGCCGATGCGGGTGGCGGCGCTCGGGCGGGCGATGCTGGAAGGGCTGGCGGCGGGCGGCGTCGTCGGCGTGGTCAAGCACATGCCGGGACATGGCCGCGCGCTGGTCGATTCGCATCATCTGTTGCCGACCGTCACCGCCGATGCCGCCGCGCTGGAGGATGATCTGGCGCCGTTTCGTGCACTGGCAGGCGCGCCGATGGGAATGACGTCGCATATCGTGTTCGAGGCATGGGACGCGGCGCGGCCGGCAACGCTGTCCCCGGTGGTGATCGAGCGGATCATCCGCGGCGCGATCGGTTTCGACGGGCTGTTGATGACCGACGATATCGACATGAAGGCGCTGTCGGGCAGTGCCGGCGAAAAGGCGGCGGGGGCGATCGCGGCGGGATGCGACCTGGTGCTCGATTGCTGGGCGCGGATGGACGAGATGGTGGAGATTGCCGGGCGGCTGGGGCCGATCGGCGAGGCATCGCGGGCGCGACTGGACCGGGCGATGGCGAGCGTCGGCGCGGGCGAGGGTGATTTCGACGCGCTGATCGCGACGCGCGACGCGTTCCTGTCGCTGGTGGAGTGACGTGGCCGGCGAGCAGCTCACGCTGGACCTGGAGGGCTGGGAAGGGCCGCTCGACCTGCTCCTGTCGCTGGCGCGTGCGCAGAAGGTGGACCTTCGCCAGATCTCGATCCTCGCATTGGTCGAGCAGTATCTGGGCTATGTGAACCGGATGCGCGCGCTGCAACTGGAAGTCGCGGCGGATTATCTGGTGATGGCGGCGTGGCTGGCGTTTCTGAAATCTTCGCTGCTGCTGCCGCGCCCGCCCGAGGCGGAGCCCGACCCGGAAGACCTGGCGATGCGGTTGCAGTTGCGGCTGGAGCGGCTGGCGGCGATGCGCGAGGCGGGCGCGCGATTGATGGCGCGGGACCGGCTGGGACGCGATGTGTTTGCGCGCGGGACGCCCGAGGGGCTGCGCGTCGAGCGGCAGGGGAGCTGGCGCGCGGATATCTACGATCTTCTGACCGCTTACGGACATGTCACCGCGCGCAATCGGCCGGTGATGCATGTGGTGGCGGATCGGCAGGTAATGACGCTGGAGACCGCGCTGGCGCGGGTGTCGCAGATGGTGGGCGAGCGGATCGAATGGACCGCGATCGAACGGTTCCTGCCCGAGGGGACCGAGCGGCTGCGGCGGTCGGCGCTGGCGTCGAGCTTCGTGGCGGCGCTGGAGCTGGCGCGGCAGGGGCGGGTGGCGATGCGGCAGGATGCGCCGTTCGCGCCGCTCTACCTGAAGGCGCCGGCATGAACGCCCTTGTCCGCGCGGTGGAGGCGGTGCTGTTCGCCGCGGCCGAGCCGATGACGGTCGAGGCGATCCGCCGGCATGTCGGCGGGGAGGCGAGCGCCGCCGAGGTGCGCGATGCCCTCGATACCCTGGCGGAGCATCATGCCGAACGTGGCTTCCAGCTTGCCCGGCGCGGCGACCGCTGGCTGTTCCAGACCGCACCCGATCTGGCGCATCTGCTGCGCCGGCAGCGCGACGAGCCGCGTCGGCTGACCCGCGCGGCAACCGAGACGCTGGCGATCATCGCCTATCACGAACCGGTAACGCGCGCCGAGGTGGAGGCGATCCGCGGCGTCGCATTGTCGCGCGGAACGCTGGACGTGCTGATGGAGGCCGGCTGGGTGCGTCCCGGCCGACGGCGCGAAGTGCCGGGGCGGCCGCTAACCTATGTCACCACGCCCGATTTCCTGGCGAGCTTCGGGCTGGAAAGCCTGCGCGATCTGCCCGGTCTTGCCGATCTGCGCGCGGCCGGGTTGCTCGATCCGGTCGATCTGGGCGCCGAACGGATGGAGATGCGCGCCGAGGCGCCGACGGACGAGGATGGCTGATCCACTGTCACGCCGGTGTAAGATGCCGCGGCGAAAGCGCCTTCATCCGCCAAGCGCACGCCATCGGCCATTGCCCGCCGCGTGCGCAACGCTTACATGAAACTTCGTTTTCAGGAGACGTGCCATGGGCAGCTTTAGCCCGATCCATCTTCTCGTTCTCGCCGTGGTGGCGATCCTGCTGCTGGGTGGCGGCCGTTTTTCGAACCTGATGGGCGATGTCGCCAAGGGCGTGAAGAACTTCAAGAAGGGCATGGCGGAGGAAGAGGAATCCTCAACCAAGCCATCGGCGCGGATCGAGGCGAAGAAGGCCGCGGAGCCCGCGTTCGATCGTGACGGCGAACGTGTTCGCGACGATCGTTGATCTGACCGCATAGCCCGGCGCCCCCATGTTCGATATCGCGCCGACCGAGTTCATGCTGGTCGCCTTCGTGGCGCTGGTTGTGATCGGTCCGAAGGATCTGCCCAAGGCGATGCGGGTCGTCGGCTATTGGGTCGGCAAGGCGCGCGGGGTCGCGCGCCAGTTCCGCCAGGGTTTCGACACCATGGTCCGCGAGGCGGAACTGGAGGAAATGGAGAAGCGCTGGGCCGCGGAGAACGAGCGGATCATGCGCGAGCATCCGCCGGCGCCGCCGGCTGCGCTGGACGATGAGGCGCCCGCAGCCCCGGTGTCGCTGGACAAGCCCAGCGATCATCACGGTGCCACCCACCCCGTTCATGACGACACCAGTGATCGCCCGGTGACCGTCGAGAAGCCCCATATCGTGCCGGCGGCGCCAGGCACCCCCGCGCATACGCCGGACGGAGCCCCGTCTTGACCGAGACCGACGAACTGGATGCCAGCCGTGCCCCCTTGCTGGACCACCTGATCGAACTGCGCCGGCGGCTGCTTTATTGCATGCTCGCCATCGGGCTGGCCTTTGCCGTGTCCTATTATTTCTCGGAGGCGATCTTTGGCTTTCTCGCCCGGCCATTGCTGGCCGTCGGGCAAGGCCGGGTAATTTATACCGAGATATTCGAGGCCTTTTTCGTACAGGTCAAAGTCGCCTTCTTCGCGGCCATGATGATCGCGTTTCCGGTGATCGCAAACCAGCTTTGGCAGTTCGTCGCGCCGGGATTGTATCGCAAGGAAAAGCGCGCCCTGCTGCCCTTTCTAATCGCGACGCCGATGCTGTTCCTGATGGGCGCGGCGATGGCCTATTACGTCGCGATCCCGATGGCCCTGCATTTTTCGATGGGGTTCGACGGGATGGTCGGCGGCGTGCGGCGCGAAGCCCTGCCGGCCATCGGCAACTACCTGTCGTTCGTCATGCAGTTCCTGTTCGCGTTCGGCCTGGCGTTCCTGCTGCCGGTGTTGCTGATGCTGCTGGAGCGTGCCGGGATCGTCACTCGCAAGCAGCTGGTGGGCGCGCGGCGTTATGCGATCGTGGGTGCGACGGCGATCGCCGCCGTGCTGACCCCGCCCGACCTGATGAGCCAGATCCTGCTCGCCGTGCCCCTGTGCCTGCTCTACGAACTGGCGCTCATCGGCATCTGGTTCACCGAGCGCAAGCGCGCCAGGGAAGCCGGTCAGGATGTCGAAACCGTCTGAGCCTTCGGCCCCGACCGGCGGCCTGCCGGTCGAGACCCGGACATAAAAACGGCCCCGCCACACAGTATGTGGCGGGGCCGTTTTGCTTGCAGCCTGTCAGGCTTACTTGGCGTCGTTCGCCGTCTTGGCTACCGTATCGCCGGCCGAGCCGACATCGCGGCCGACGCCTTCCACCGTGTTGCAAGCGCTGACCATGAGCGCGCCAGCGACAAGCGCCAGCCCAACCAACTTACGCATAAGAACCTCCTGAACAGCGTAAATACCGCGATCCAAATGCCTGAGCCGAAGCGTTCGTTCCGCCGATGTTACGAGAAGGTAAAATGATCTGCCGGAGATCGCCAGACACTGCCCCGGCACGAATGCACGGCTCTTAAAACGAATGTAGGCCTGGAAGCGCCACCGGGGGGGGAGGGTTGACGCTTCCAGGCCCATGTCGTGGACAGCGAGAGCGGGGGGGCATAAGATCGCTATCCGGGGAGTAGAACAGGCAACGGGTTCTGGGGTTCCACGCGTTTCGAAATTTTACCGAAAATTTTTTCGGCCCTTTTCCGATGCCTCTATGCCGATGGTCAGTCGCGCCCGACGATCGCGATGGTGATCTCATAGGCACCGGTCAGCGGATCGTGGTGGAGCTTGGCGCGGAGCTGGCGCGCAAGACCTTCCATGACGCGGCCGTAGCGGTTGGTGGCCAGGTCGCGCAGCATGTCGTCCTCGACCAATGCGCGCGATACCACCCGCAGCCGGGCCCGACCCGGTTCCTCGGCGATCGGCTTGACCACCAGACGGATCTGCGCGGTGGGGTCGCAGCCCATCGCCAGTTCGATCGTCTCGGTGATGAGGAAGGCGACGGCGACCGCGACGTCCTGGTTGACCAGCACGGGATCGACATCAAGCGTGATCCCCAGGCCATGGGACTGTTCCGGCGCGGTCGCGCGGATGTTCGCGGCCAGTTCGCCGATCATCGTCCGCAGGTTCAGGCCGCGATTTTCTTCCAGCTCGGCAAAATGGTTGCGGTGTACCACGGCCAGTGCATCGACGCGGCGCTGGATCGAGGAATAGGCGGCCGTCGCCTCCGGAGTCTTCGCGCCGCGGGCGTGGAAGTTGATGAGGCTGGAGATCACCTGCAGGTTGTTCTTGACGCGGTGATGGACCTCGCGGGTCAGCTTCGTCTGGCGCACCAGACCCTCGGCCAGGCCTTCCTCGTGCATGGCCACCGTCTGGGTGATCGCCTGGAAGGTTTCGGCAAGGTCGCGGATTTCCTGCGCCGGCGCCTCGCGCACGGCACTGATGTCCAGCGCCTCGCCGGGCTCATAGGCGGCGACGATGCGGCGCAACTGGCGCAGCGGGCGGATCAGCAGCCGGTCGACGACCAGCCAGCCGATACCGACTGCCGCGATCCACATCAGGATCGGCAGGGCAAGCGCCACGACGAGGGACGAAGTGATCGGTGCACTGCGCATGCTGGTGCGCAGCGACAATCCGGCGATCCCCAGATCGGTGGTCAGCGTTTCCATCCGATCGAGCGGGCCACGGGCATCGATCCGATCGAGGACCAGCGCCTCTTCGCCCCGCTGAAGGACGTTCTCCGCCGGGTCGGTACGGGTGTTGCGCGTCACCAGGGTGCGCAGGAACGACAGGGGAAAGAATGCGCGTGCCGCCGCGCGGCGGTCGCCGGCTTCGATCGACAGGACCAGGCCCTGATCGGGAAGGATGTCGGCGCCGACCGGTGATGCCTGATCGCGTACCGGCATGGCGGCGGGCAACGCATCCCCGCACAGGGCACGGCCGCGACGATCGACGATCTGGAAGCGCGCGCCAGACATGGATTGCTGCGCAAAGACGCCCTGGGCGCGCGCACAACTTGGCAGGTCCAGCGGATCGTTGCCGAGCGCACCGACCGCGACGCGCAATGCGGTCATGTCCCCCGACAATTCGGTCGCCAGCGCGCGGGCATCCTCGTTCGCCGCAACGCGCAGACGACCACGCGCCTCGGCATCGGCCAGACGCGTGGTCTGCAAGGTCGCGAAGATGGCGATCAGCGCGAGCAGCAACAGTGCCACGCTGAGGATCAGGACGAGTTTCGACCCGGTCGTCAGCCGGGACAATGCCGGCGGACGGGAAGGCGAGGCATCGGTATCCGATGCGTTAACGGTGTCGATGGCCATACGGCCCCTGTTCAGTCGAGCTTGCTCAAGAGATCAAGCATCTCGTCCGGAATTTTTTCATCGACCGCCTTCTGGTACACCGAGCGCAACGCGCCACCCATGTCCCGGTCCTTGTCCGCACCCTGCTGGCCTGAATCGCCAGGCTGGCCCGGTTTGCTGGACGGCGTGGTCTTCTTCGTCTCGGTGCCCAAACTCAAAAATTCCCCCTGCACGACCCAAGGACTTGGGCAACAGACGCTGCGATAACGGTTCTCGCCGTGCTTCCGCGACGTGTGCGAGCCATAGTTGATAACGCGAGGAAACCAAATTGGATGTCGATGGTTCCAGCCGCAACGCGAAAATTCCGCGAGGCGTAGGGTTCATCCGGCGTCCGACGGCGATTTCGACGAACGGGATTGAAAACCGGCGGGCCCCCGGACACATGAGAGGCCCGCGATCACGTCAGGGAGTACCGAATACCCATGTCGCTTGGACAGCAACTCGCGCCCCATCTTCCTTTCCTGCGGCGCTATGGCCGGGCCCTGACCGGCAGCCAGAGCCATGGCGACAAATATGTCCGCGCCACGCTGGAAGCGATCGTCGCCGCGCCTGACCAGTTTCCGCGGGACGTCGATCCCCGTCTCGGCCTGTATCGGATGTTCCAGGGGATCTGGTCGTCGGCGAACTATGACGAACTCGACATCGACACCGGCAGCGCCGATGGCGGAGAGGCCGTGGCCCGTGCCCGCCTGGCGCGCATGACGCCCCTGTCGCGTCAAGCGCTGCTGCTGACGGCGATGGAAGGCTTCACCCCCGAAGACGCGGCCTATCTGATCGACGTCGATCCCAGTGAAGTCGAGAAGCTGGTCGCCGAGGCGCTGGCCGAGATCGAGAAGCAGACGCGTGCGCGCGTCCTGATCATCGAGGACGAGCCGATCATCGCGATGGATATCGAGACGATCGTGCGTGACCTGGGCCATGAGGTGACCGGCGTTGCGGTGACCCGCGACGAGGCCGTCGCGCTGGCGATGGAGGATCGCCCCGGTCTGGTGCTGGCCGACATCCAGCTTGCCGATGACAGCTCGGGCATCGATGCGGTCAAGGATATCCTGGCCGAGTTCGAGGTGCCGGTGATCTTCATCACCGCTTTCCCGGAACGTTTGCTGACCGGCGAGCGTCCGGAGCCGACCTTCCTCATCACCAAGCCGTTCCAGCGGTCCACGGTGAAGGCGGCGATCAGCCAGGCGCTGTTCTTCGACGAAAGCACGGTTCCGGCAATTTAAACGATTACGGACCCAAAACGATGTTGGTGCGTTGACGGTGCATGGCTGATCCGAACGAACCCATGCATGTCGATGGCGAGCGCGCTCGGGCAGGAAGCACACCGCATATGACGCGGTATATCCTGCCCGTCTCGCTCGTGCTGGTAATTGTCATCTTCGCCTTTCTGGTGATGCGCTGACCTCCGTCGCCTGCACGCACGACGCTGGCATTCGGCCAGCCGGTTCCTTATGTAGCGAGGGCGTTCGACCGCGAGCGCCTTCGGATGATCGGATTTCCATGACCCAGCCCCAGCCGCGGGACGATTTCCCAGGCGACGCGCCGGTCGAGCACGTTGCTCTACCTGATTCCGAGTTCAAGGCGGAACTTGCGCGAGTCATCCCGCATCTGCGTGCGTTCGGGCGATCCTTGTCCGGCAGCCGCGATTTGGCCGACGATCTGGTGCAGGAAACGCTGCTGAAGGCCTGGGCGGCGCGCAAGCGTTTCCAGGCAGGCACGAACATGCGCGCCTGGACCTTCATCATCCTGCGCAACCTGTATCTGTCGCAGATGCGCCGCGCACGCTTCAAGGGCGAGTGGGACGATCTGGTGGCGGACCGTATCTTGGCGGCACCGGCCAGTCAGGATCGCCACGTCGAACTGGGCGACATGCAACGCGCGTTGATGCACCTGCCGCAACCCCAGCGCGAGGCACTGATCCTGGTCGGCGCGGGTGGCTTCGCCTATGAGGAAGCCGCCGAAATCTGCAACGTCGCGGTGGGCACGATCAAGAGCCGGGTGGCGCGCGGTCGCGTCGCGCTGGAATCCATCCTTAGCGATGGAACATTGCCGTCGCGGCGCGAGCATGAAACGGACAGCAGCAAGACCGCGCTGGACTCGATCATGGGCGATGTGGACGAGTTGAGCCGCGGACGCTGATCGATCGAGATCGTTGACGGGAAGGGCCGCTGCACATTCGTGCGGTGGCCTTTTTCAGTTCGGGCGGGTCGTGGCGGTGTCGAGCTGTCGCAGAAGCGCCATGAAGTCATCGTTCCGGGCCGGCAGCGCGGTATAGGCATCGCGCAGCGCCGCACCGATCGCATCGGTCACCCGCGGCCGTGCGACGATGATGCCGTTACCCTGCTTCATTCCGGATGCTTGCGGTGCCATACCGACTGAACGGTCGGATGCGGCGCAAGTTTCCTGCCGGATGTCAAGAGGCACAATTGCATGGGACGAGGAATGACGAACCGCATCGAGCATGCCGCCATTGCCGAAGCTGCCGCGCGCGCGCGCGCGCATTCGCCCTTTCTCGCCATGCTGATGGAGCGCGAGCCGGAGCGCACGGCCGAGGCCTTTGACGGACGGCTGGACTTCGACATCAGGCGCGGTGCGGACGAACCGGTCGGGCGGCGGCTCCGGCTGGAGCGGCGCGCCTTGGCCCTGACGGTCGCGCTGGGCGATCTGGCCGGGGTCCTGGATCTCGGTCAGGTCACCGGCGCCCTGACCGGTTTTGCCGACCATGCCCTGGATGCCGCGATCCGCACTGCAATCACCGAGCGGGTGCCGGATGCCGAACCGCAAGGCTTCGTCGCGATCGCGCTGGGCAAGCAGGGCAGCGGCGAACTCAATTATTCCTCCGACATCGATCCGATTTTCCTGTTCGATCCGGAAACGCTGCCGCGACGGGCGCGGGAAGAGCCGGAAGAGGCGGCGGTCCGTATAGGCAAGCGCGTGGTGGAGATTTTGCAGGCCCGCGACGGAGACGGCTATGTCCTGAGGGTCGACCTGCGACTGCGCCCGTCGCCCGAGGCGACGCCCATCGCGCTGCCGGTGAACGGCGCGATCGCTTATTATGAAAGCCAGGCGCTGGCGTGGGAGCGGGCCGCGTTCATCCGCGCCCGCGCTGCGGCGGGCGACATCGCGCTCGGCCGCCGGTTCCTGGAGGCGGTGAAGCCGTTCGTATGGCGCCGCACGCTCGATTTCGGTGCGGTGCGCGAGGTGCGCGATCTGACGCGGCGCATCCGCGATCACCATGCGCAGGGACAGGCGTTCGGACCGGGATACGATCTGAAACGCGGGCGCGGCGGCATCCGCGAGATCGAATTTTTCGCGCAAATCCATCAGTTGATCCATGGCGGGAGGGATGCGCATCTGCGGGCGCCGGCGACGCGCGAGGCGCTGGCGCGGCTGGCGGCGGCGGGACGGATCGACGAAGGGGATGCGGCAGCGTTCGGGGAAGCGTACACCCTGTTGCGCACGATCGAGCACCGGGTGCAGATGATCGACGACCGGCAGACGCATAAACTGCCGACCGGCGACGGGCTGGAGCAGGTCGCACATTTGCATGGCCTGGAGAACGGGGCGGCGCTGATCGATCTGCTGGCACCGCATGTGACGCGGGTCGGGCGGACCTATGATGCGCTGGACGATGGCCGCGAGGGTGTCGGCCTGCCGGGCGAGGGGGCGGGGCTGGCCGAGCGGCTGGCGACGATGGGCTTTGCCGATGCGGACGGTGCGGCGCGGCGGATCGCGGCGTGGCGCGGGGGCAGTTATGCCGCGCTGCGCAGTCCGGCGGCGCGCGACGCGCTGGAGGCGGTGCTGCCGACGCTGGTCGAGACGCTGGGCGCCGCACCCGATCCGGCGGACGCGATGATCCGGCTGGATGCGCTGTTCGAGCATATGCCGAGCGCGATCAACATCTTCCGCCTGCTGGAGGCGCGGCCGGGACTGGCGACGCTGTTGATCGCGATTCTGAGCCATGCGCAGCCGCTGGCGACCGACCTGACCCGGCGGCCGGCCCTGCTCGACGGACTGATCGACGCCACCGCGTTCGAGCCGATGGGTCCGGTGCCAAGCCTGGTCGCGGCGATGAGCGGCGGCGATGCGGACGATTATCAACGGCGGCTGGATCATGTGCGGCAGTTGGTGGGGGAGATGCGGTTTGCGCTGGGGGCGCAGGTGGTGGCGGGGGCGGCCGATCCGCTGGCGGTGGCGGGAGGCTATGCGCGGGTGGCCGAGGCCGCGGTCGAGGTACTGGCGCGCGCGACCGTCGATGCGTTTGCGGTACGGCACGGCGTCGTGCCGGGCAGCGAGCTGGTAATCCTGGCGCTGGGGCGCATGGGGGGCGCGGCGCTGACCCATGCGTCCGACCTCGACCTGGTGTACCTCTTCACCGGCGACTTTGCCGGCGAGTCCGATGGCGAAAAGCCGCTGGGCGCCACGCTCTATTATAATCGGCTGGCGCAGCGGGTGACGGCGGCGCTGTCGGTACCGACCGCGGCGGGGCCGCTCTATCCGATCGACACCCGGCTGCGACCATCGGGCACGCAGGGGCCGCTGGTCGTCTCGCTGGAGAGTTTCGCGCGCTACCAGCGCGAGGACGCATGGACCTGGGAGCATATGGCGCTGACCCGCGCCCGGCCCATCTACGGGTCGGCGGCGGCGCGTGCGGCGACGCAGGCGATCGTCGACCGGGTGCTGGCCGGCGAGCGGCCGGCGCGCGACATCGCCGGCGAGGCGGAGGAGATGCGCGCCGAGATGATGCGCCACAAGCCGCCATCGGGGCTGCTGGACGTGAAGCTGTCGCCCGGCGGTCTGGTCGATCTGGAATTCGCGGTGCACCGGGCGCAGTTGATCCACCGGGTCGGGTTCGACCCGCATCTGGGGCAAGCGATCGCGGCGCTGGTGGAGGCGGGGGTGCTGCCGGCGGGGATGCGCGAGGCGCATGACCGGTTGACGCGTGCGCTGGTCGCGCTGCGGCTGCTGGCGCCCGACGGGCAGCCGCCGGCCCCGGCGACGCAGACGCTGATCGCGCGTGCGCTGGGGGTGGCGGACTGGGCGGCGGTGGTTGCCATGCTGGAGACGACCCGGCAGGAGGTCGCCCGCGTCTGGCAGGGTGGAGAGAGCAAGGCATGACAATGGTCGAGGGCGAGGCGATGCCGGCGGTGAGCGCCGTCGCGGCGGACGGCACGGCCGTGTCGCTGGTCAGCCTGCCGCTGCCCGCGGTGGTGTATTTCTATCCCAAGGACGACACGCCGGGATGTACGCGCGAGGCCCTGGATTTCAGTGCCTTGAGCGCGCAGTTCGCGGCGGCGGGGGCAAGCGTGGTCGGCGTGTCGAAGGACAGCGCGGCCAGACATGCGAAGTTCGCGGCGAAACACGACCTGTCGGTTCGGCTGCTCAGCGACGAGAGCGGCGCCGTGTGCGACGCGTTCGGGACGTGGGGCGAGAAGATGCTGTACGGCAAAACCTATATGGGGATCGAGCGTGCCACCTTCCTGTTCGGGCGCGACGGCCGGCTGGTGCGCGCGTGGCGCAAGGTGCCGGGCCATGCCGAGGCGGTGCTGGAGGCGGTGCAAGGCCTGTGAACGCGACGAGCCTGGGCGCGGCCTGTGCGGCGGTGCTGAACACTGCGGACCCCATGGCCAAGGTGCGGATGGCGCGGGAAACCGCGCGGCGCTGGCGGCGCGGGGCGCTGGAACACCGGTTCGACGTGGGCCTGCCCGATGTGCCGGCGCGGCCCGAGCGGCCCGAATTGCTGCCCCCCAACCGCATGCCCAAACGCGGGCGGGGCGGATCGGAGCGCGGCCGAACCGCGCTGCTCCACGCGCTCGCGCATATCGAGTTTTCCGCCATCGACCTGGCGTTCGACATGGCCGCGCGCTTCGGCGCGCAGTTTCCACGCCGCTTCGCCGATGACTGGATATCGGTCGGCGCGGACGAGGCGATGCATTTCGCCATATTGGATCGACGTCTGCGCCGGCTGGGTACGCCGTACGGGGCATTGCCCGCCCATGCCGGTTTGTGGGAAGCGGCCGAGGCGACTGCCCATGATGCCATGGCGCGGCTGGCGGTGGTGCCGATGGTACTGGAAGCGCGCGGCCTGGACGTGACCCCGGAAACGGTGGCGCGGTTCGAGGCGGCGGGCGACACCGCCTCCGCGCGCATTCTGAACCGCATCTATACCGACGAGATCCGCCACGTCGGATTCGGTGCGAAATGGTTCGGTTATGTGAGCGCTGAACAGGATATCGACCCGGCACCGCACTGGCAGGCGCTGGTGCGCCGCTATTTCCGGGGTTCGCTGAAGCCTCCGTTCAACGACTCGGCGCGCGAGTCAGCCGGTCTGACGCGAGACTTCTACGCGCCTCTTGCCCAGAACTGACGTTCCACGGCAAACCTTTGCGCGTCTGGGGCGCGGTGGGGCTGCGAAACAGCGTTGGATGCACGAAGTCGTTCCGTGGGACCTTGCCGCGGGATGACGCAGCTTGTCGGGGTTCGATGATTAGCTTTCCGGTATCGGCCGCTCGGCTTGCAACCCGCCTCCGCGGTCTGTTCGTCACCCGCAACATCCTGTTCCACGATGGTCGCTCGGTTCGCCGTTTCCGCCTGCACGGTCGTGCGCAGTTCGGCGTCGCCACCGCCGGCGCGATGGTGCTGAGCCTGTCGGGTTACGGCGCGATGGCGGCGACCGGCGCGGTCGCCCATCATGACAACACCGCGCAGATTGCGCAGATGGAGTCGCAGATCGCGCGCATGCAGGCGCGGGTCGCCGCGATCCGCGAAACCGCCCAGGTCCACGCCCAGCGTGTCGAGCAGCGCCAGGCGCTGTTGACCGCGGTGATGACCGGCGAGGGTTACAACAAGGAGCTCGCCGCCGCGACGCTGCCGGTGCCGGCGGCCAAGGACGGCGTCGAGGCGCATGTGCTGGCGCCGCTGACCAAGGTCGAGACGCGGCAGGCGGCGCTTGCCGTGCCGGCGCAGGCGATGCTCGATCGCCGCTATGCCGACACCAGCGCGGCCATCCGCAAGCTGGGCCTGAAGCCCGAGCGTGTCGCCAAGCGCAGCGTGCCGGCCAAAGGCGCGGCGATGGGCGGCGAATATATCCCGGCGAACAGTGCCGAGGCCGCCGCCGACCTGCATGCCGACCAGCAGTTCCGGACGCTGTTCCAGAGCTGGAAGAAGATGGACGGCCTGCAGCAGGGGACGATCGCGATCCCCTCGGTCCAGCCGGTCGCCAATCTGCAGTTCACCAGCAACTTCGGCATCCGTTCCGACCCGTTCCGTGGCACCGCGGCGATGCATGCCGGCGTCGACATTCCCGGTCCCGTCGGCACCCCGATCTATGCCACCGCCGACGGCATCGTCTCCCATGCCGACCGTCGCGGCGGCTACGGCAATCTGGTCGAGATCAATCACGGCAAGGGCATCGCGACGCGCTATGGCCACCTGTCCAAGATCCTGGTCACCGACGGCGCGCGCGTTCACCGCGGCCAGCTGATCGCGCTGATGGGTTCGACCGGGCGTTCCACCGGCCCGCACCTCCATTATGAAGTGCGCATGGACGGTCATGCGGTGAACCCGGTGCCGTTCCTGACCACCGCCGATTACCTGCTCGCCTCGCAGGATCACAGTGTTCACCAGATCCCGGTTTCCACCGACGGCCCTGCCGCGCAGGATTGAAGCGCCTTTTGAAAACGCGCTGATGCGCGTTTCGCGGTGCCGGCCCGCTCCCCCACCCGGCCACCCATCAAGGATACTTCGTGGATGGCCGGGTGGGGGAGTGGGCCGGCACCGTCCCAAAAACTCGCTTTTCCGCGAGTTTTTCAAATGACCGCCTAGCGGTGACGCCATTGCCGGGGGGGCGCGAGGCGCCTATCTCCCGGCCATGACCAGTGCAGTATCCGCCATCGGGCTGACCCAGGCCGCCGCCGCGCGCGTCGCGGCCATCGCGGCCAAGCAGAACAAGCCCGCCATCCTGCGCCTGTCCGTCGAGGGCGGGGGCTGTTCGGGGTTCCAGTACAAGTTCGGGTTCGCCGACATGGCGGACAGCGACGATACGGTGACCGAGACCGATGGCGTGCGCCTGGTGGTGGACAGCATCAGCCTGGACCTCGTGCGCGGGGCGCAGGTCGATTATGTCGAGTCGCTGGGCGGCGCGGCGTTCCGGGTGACCAATCCCAACGCGGCCTCGGGCTGCGGTTGCGGCACCAGCTTCTCCGTCTGATCGGTTGTCCGTGAAAATCGTCACCTATAACGTCAACGGCATCAAGGCGCGGTTGCCGCGGCTGATCGAGTATCTGACCGAGGAACAGCCCGATATCGTCTGCCTTCAGGAATTGAAGGCGAGCGACGAGACCTTCCCGCTGAGCGACATCGAAGCGGCCGGATACGGCGCGGTGTGGCATGGGCAGAAAAGCTGGAACGGC
Source organism: Sphingomonas carotinifaciens (assembly GCF_009789535.1). NCBI lineage: Bacteria > Pseudomonadati > Pseudomonadota > Alphaproteobacteria > Sphingomonadales > Sphingomonadaceae > Sphingomonas > Sphingomonas carotinifaciens. The sequence goes on from NZ_WSUT01000005.1 coordinate 1,676,686, forward strand.
GTCGCGGTGCTGGCAAAGGGTGCCACGCCGGTCGAGCGGCAGCGCGGGCTGGCGGGCGAGGACGAGGACGAGCAGAGCCGCTATCTGGAATGCGATGTGGACGGGTTGGTGGTCGCTGCCCTGTACCTGCCCAACGGCAATCCGCGGCCGGGGCCCAAATTCGATTACAAGCTGCGCTGGATGGAGCGGTTGGCGGCGCGCGCGAAGGTGTTGCTGGCCGAGGAAGTCCCTGCTGTGCTGGCGGGGGATTACAATGTCATCCCGAACGACGACGACACCTTCTCCGTGCGCGCCATGGCCGAGGATGCGTTGATGCAGCCGGAGAGCCGGGCGGCCTATCGCCGGTTGCTGGCGCAGGGCTGGACCGATGCGTTGCGCACCCGTGCGCCCAAGGGCGGGGTGTGGACCTTCTGGGATTATCAGGCGGGGGCATGGGCGCGCGACGCCGGGTTCCGGATCGATCATCTGCTGCTCAGCCCGCAGGCCGCCGACCGGCTGGTCGATGCCGGCGTCGACAAGGCGTATCGGGGGCGTGAAAAGGCCAGCGACCATGCCCCCACTTGGGTGACGCTGCGCTGATGCGCCCGTTGCTGATGGCGGCGCTGCTGGTCGCCCTGCCGGGCGTGGCCCAGGCGCAGCGCGATCTGTGCCCCGATCGGCCGGGGCTCAGTTCGCCGGCCTGCACCGTCGATCCGGGATCGGTGATGGTGGAGGTCGCGCTGGCCGATTGGGAGCGGGGGAGCGATGCGGACACCTGGCTGTTCGGCGATACGCTGGTGCGGCTGGGGCTGGACGCGTCGAGCGAGGTCGCGGTCGGCTGGACCCCATTCGGCCATGTGCGCGAGCGCGGGGCCGGGGGCGGGCGTGCCGACCGGGTCGGCGACGTCACGCTGGAATATAAGCGCAACCTGCGCAATCCGGACGGGCATGGCTTTGCCATCGCGGTGGAGCCGATCGTGACCCTGCCCGTCGGGCGGGCGCCGGTGGGCGCCGGCACATGGTCGGCGGGGTTGATGGTGCCGATGACCTACGACCTGTCCGATGCGCTCCAGTTCGAGTTGATGCCGGAGATCGATGCGGCTGCGGACGAGGACGGTGCCGGCCGCCATCTGGCCTATGGCAGCGTCATCGGTCTGGAATATGACGTGTCGGACGCCTGGGAACTGGTCGGCGAGGTGCAGTGGCGGCGGGACGACGACCCGGTCGAGCCCTCGCGGCAGGCGGTGGCAGGCCTTGCGGTGGCATGGCAGCCGAGCGACGAGGTGCAGTTCGACGTCGGATCGGTGTTTGGCCTGACCGGCGGCGCACCGGCGGCGCGCTTCTATTGCGGGGTCGCGCGCCACTTCTGATCGGCCGATTTTGCCACGAATTGGCGGGCCGAACCATCACTTGGCGAGCGCGAATTCGGCCTTTTTTGCAGAAACGGCGGATTTCCGCTGTGTTAGCGAACTGGCACGGTTGCTGCACTGCCTGGGACATCGGGGCGCCGCCCCGGTGTTCAAGGGAGTGACCATCATGTTCCAAGCCAAGCTGATCGCCGTTGCCATCGCCCTGACCGCGCCGGTGGCCGTTGCCGCCAAGGACGCGCCGGTGGTGAAGGCACCCGCCGCCGCTGCCGCCACCGCCGCTGCCAGCCCCGAGCGCGGTACGGCTCGCACCGAGCGCGCCGACACGCTGCGCTATTGCATCAAGGACACGGTCACCGGGTCGCGGATCTCGCGCAAGGAATGCCGCACCCGTTCGGACTGGCTGGCCCGCGGCTTCGATCCGCTGGAAGCGAAGTGACCCGCGGGGCATGGCGCATGGTGGCGGTGGTGCTGGCCGTAACGGCCGGCACCGCGGCTACCGCGGCCAGGCCGGAGCGGATCGACGCCCGGGTGATGGCCGCCGCCCTGGCCGCGCCCGAGGAGCCCGCCCGCGGCCAGCAACGCTATTGCTATCGCCAAGCGCGGGGCGAACGGCCGGTGTGCCGCACGATGCGGCAATGGACCCTGCAAGGGTTGATGCCGGTCACGCGCTGACCGGCACGCCCGTTTACAGGTCGCGCGCGTAGACGTTGTAGGTCTTGTTGACGCGGCTCTGGATCGTCTCGGCGATCGAGCGCATCCCCTGATTGTCATCAAGGATCCAGCCGATCTCGCCCCGGCTGGCGCCGTATTTGGTGACCGAGGCGCGGCGGATATATTCGATCATCATGAAGGCCAGCTGGCTGGCCATGCGCGAGGACTGCAGATCCTTGCGCACGCCCATCAGGGGCACGCGCATCGTGCGCACCTGCGGTCTGCGCAGCCACAGCAGCAGCTTGGCCCAGCCGAAGGGCAGCAGGCTGCCGTTCAGCGGCTTGATCGCCTCGTTCAGGTCGGGCAGCGTGATCATGAAGGCGACGGGCTTGCCGTCCAGCTCGGCGATGCGGATCAGGTCGTTGAACACGATCGGCTTCAGCTTGACGCCGACATCCTTGATCTCGGGCGGGGTGAGGGGGACGAAGCCCCAATTGTCCGCCCAGGCATCGTTCAGGATGTCGAGGATGATCGCGGCCTCTTCCTCGAACCGGGCCTTGTTCACCTCGCGCACGCGGATGCGCGGGTTCTTCTCGCCCGACTGGATGATCCGCTTCACGATGGGCGGAAATTCCTGGGTGATGTCCAGTTCGTAGGTGAAGAGCTGCTTGATCGTGGTGTAGCCCGCGCCCTCGATCCAGCCGCGATATTCGGGCTTGGCATGGCCCATCATGATCGTGGGCGCATGGTCATAGCCATCGACCAGCAGGCCGGGTTCTTCCCAGATCGATTGCGACACCGGCCCCATCGCCCGGGTCATGCCCTGCTCGCGCAGCCAGCCTTCCGCCGCCGCCAGCAGCGCCTGGAAAACATCCTGCCGCTCGGCATCCATCAGGCCCCATTGGCCGATTCCGGGACCGAAGCCCTGTTCGGCGGGCATGGTCAGCGCCAGCGTATCGATATGCGCGGAAATGCGCCCCACCACGCGCCCCCGCTCCTCGGCCAGGAAAAGCTGTGCCTTGGCATGGCTGTACCAGCCGTTCTTCTCAGGGGTGATCAGGCCCAGCGCCTCGCCTTTTAGCGGCGGTACCCAGTTGGGATCGTCGGCATACAGGCGGAAGGGCAGGTCGACGAACGCCTTGCGGTCGCGCTGCGTCAGCACCGGTCGGATCGTCAACGTGTCGGCCATGGTCGTTCCCGCAATCGATAAGTGTCGCGCCTCCTAAACGCATCCGTCGATCATAGCGAGTGAGGATTCCGCCGGCCCGCCCGCGGCGCGGCGCTGTAAATGCCACGGTCCCGCCACTATCTCGTGGCAATGGAAAAGGTCATGGACACCACGATTTCCCTTGCCCGGAGCACCGCAGGCGGTGCCGCTGCGACCAAGGTGCCGCTGCACCGTATCGCGGACGACAAGACGATGCTGCGGACCGCGGCGGAGTTGACGCGCGACCTGATCGCGCCGCGCGCCGGCGTCTATTGGGCCGACCTGATCGCCTCGGTGGTGATCGGCTATGGCGCGCTGGCGGTGGCGGTGACGGCCGGCTCGACCGCGCTGGCGATCGCGGCGGGCGTGGTGTCGATGCTGGCGCTCTACCGCGCGCTCAGCTTCATCCACGAGATCAGCCACATGAAGCACGCCGCGCTGCCGCGCTTTCGCGGTGGCTGGAACGCGCTGGTCGGCGTGCCGATGCTGACCCCCTCTTTCATGTATGAGGGGGTCCACAACCTGCACCATGCCAAGACGCGCTATGGCACGGTCGAGGATCCGGAATATCTGCCGCTGGCACTGATGAAGCCGTGGACGCTGCCGGTGTTCATCCTGGTGTCCGCGCTCGCGCCGCTCGGCCTGCTGATCCGTTTCGCGATCCTGTCGCCCCTGTCGCTGGTGATCCCCGGCTTCCGCCGCGTCGTGGTCGAGCGCTACTCGGCCTTGGCGATCAACCCGCAGTTTCGCCGCCGCATGCCTGAGGGTGAGGCGGCGCGGATGTGGAACCGCGTCGAGACCGCGGCCAGCATCTGGGCGATCGCGATCGTCACCATGGTGGCCACCGGCACGATCCCGCTGCGCGGCTTCCTGATCGCTATGGCGATCGGATCGGGCGTGGCGGTGGTGAACCAGGTCCGCACGCTGGTCGCGCATCTGTGGGAGAATGACGGCGAGGCGATGACGGTGACCGCGCAGTATCTCGACTCGGTCAACGTGCCGCCGCCGGCGCTGCTGCCCGCGCTCTGGGCGCCGGTCGGCCTGCGCTATCACGCGCTGCATCACCTGTTGCCGGGTGTGCCCTATCATAATCTGGGCGAGGCGCACCGCCGGGTGACCGCCGCGCTGGAGCCGGGATCGCCCTATCACAAGGCGAGCTACAAGGGACTGCCGGGACTGGTGGACAAGATCGTGCGCAGTACGATGACGGTTCGCCGCTGAACGCGGTCGCGGTGCAGGATTGATCGGGGGGAGTGGCGGTGCCGCTCCCCTTTTTTATGCTGGTTCCGGCGGCGGCCTGTCTCTCGATACGGCATCTCGATACGTGGCTTGGCGCCACTACTCGATGCCTACTCGAGACGAACGGATAGTTTGGATCAATTACGCCGGTCAGCTTATCTCCGTTCGTCTCGAGTAGCCGTCGAGTAGCAGCGAAGCTGCGTATCGAGACGGCGTATCGAGAGACATGTTGCCGTGCGCCAACGACCTGCAGACAGGCTCACACGGCTAGCCGCTATTCCTCGGTGCGGATCAACACCGCTTCGCCGATCAGCAAGAACAGCAGAAACGGCGCCCAGGCAGCGAGAAAGGGCGGGTAGGCGCCGAGATTACCCATCGCCAGCGCAAAATTGTCGGCGACGAAATAAGCAAAGCCCAGCGCCATGCCGATGATCGCGCGGACGAACAGCTTGCCCGAGCGCGCGACGCCGAACGCGGCGACGGCGCCGAGCAGCGGCATCAGCACGGCGGAGAGCGGACCGGACAGCTTGTGCCACAACGACCCCTCCAGCGCCTTGGTGGGGCGGCCGGCTTTCTGAAGGTCGTCGATCGCCTCCGACAGGCCACGGAACGACAGGCTGTCGGCGTCGACGCCGGCCAGTGTCAGTTGTTCGGGGGTGACGCCGTTGCCGACGACCATGGATGCGAAGCGGGTGACCTGACCGCTCGCCACGTCGAAGCGGGTGCCGGGGCCGATCCGCCAGGCATTGTTCTCGCGCTGGCCGCGCGGTGCACGCACGATGCTGCGCAGCGAGCCGCCGGTGCGGTCGTACAGGGTGACGCCGCCAAGCTGCGTCGCGGCGCCGCGGCCGCGGATCAGGTCGACCTGCAACAGGTCGTCGCCGTCGCGCACCCAGACGTTGGAGCGGTCGCCGCTGTCGATCGGCAACGGGCCGTAATCGACCTTTTGCCAGGCGTTGAGCGTGGCGGTCGCGCGCGGGGTGATGCGGTCGTTGAACGCGAAGCTGATCACCGCGACCCCGGCACTGGCGAGCAGCAGCGGCGCCAGCACCTGATGCGCGGACAGGCCGCCCGCCTTCAGCGCGATGACCTCCGAATTCTGGTTCATCGTGATCAGCGTCAGGATGGTGCCGAGCAGCACCGAAAAGGGCAGCACGAAGGAGATGATCTGCGGCGCGCGCAGCGAGACGTAGCGCCACACCTCGCCGTCGCCATTGCCCGGCACCGCCAGGATGTTGCCCGATTCGGACAACAGGTCGAGCGCCTGGAGGACCAGCACGAGTGCCGCCATGATCGCAAAGGTGCGGACCAGGAACAGCTTGCCCATGTAGATGGCGATGGTGCGCGACGGGAAGATGGCGGACAGCCTCATGCCTTGGTCTCCGCTTCACGCGCGCGCATCTCGCGGGCGCGGCGGCGCGGCCCCGGCAGCCAGCGGGTGAACAGTTTGGCCAGCTTGGCGAAGCTGCGCTCCAGGATGCCGATCGGCTGGCCGCCGGGGACATAGGCGGTGACGTAGTACATCCAGACGACGATGCCTGCGAAGATCGCGAACGGGCCCCATAGCGCGATCAGGGGATCGACACGGCCCAGCGCGCCGATGTCCGCGGCATACTGGTTCACCTTGTGATAGGTGACGAGCATCACGATCGACAGGAAGACGCCGAGTGCGGAGGTGGATCGCTTCGGCGGAATACCCAGCGCCACCGCAAGCAGCGGCAGCAGGAACATCGTCACCACCTCGACCAGCCGGAAGTGGAATTCGGCACGGCTGCCGTCGCGCGCTTCCTCCGACTGTGCCTCCTGCCCGTGACGGGCGAGTTCGGGCAGGGTAAACTCCAGGTCGCGGCCGCCGCGCTGGCGGAAATTCTCGAACTTGGGCAGGTCGATCGGCAGGTCGTGGCTGGAGAAGGTCAGCACGCGCGGCGCGCGAAAGCTTTGCCGGTCGTGGATCAGCGTGCCGTTGGTCAGGCGGAAGATGATGACGTTGGGATCGTCGGTGGCAAGAAAGCGGCCACGCTCCGCGGTGACGCCGATCCAGTCGCCCTTGCCGGTCTGCGCATGAACGAAGATGCCGGACAGGTCGCGACCCTTGTCGCGGCTTTCCTCGATGCGGAGCGTCATGCGGTCGCCCAGATGGGTGAACTCGCCCACCTTGATCGAGGCGCCGAGCGCGCCGGTGCGCAGTTCGTAGCGCAGCCCTTCGTAATAATAACGGGCGATCGGCTGCACATAGCCGACGATCGCCAGGTTGAGCGCGGCCAGCACGATCGCATACAGATAGGGTACGCGCAGCAGCCGGGTGTAGCTCATACCGACGCCGCGCATCACGTCCAGCTCCGACGAGGTGGCGAGCCGGCGAAAGGCGAGCAGGATGCCCAGCATCAGCCCGATCGGAATGCCCAGTCCCAGATATTCGGGCAGCAGATTGGCCAGCATGCGCCACACCACGCTGATCGGTCCGCCCTGCGTCGCGACGAAGTCGAACAGGCGGCGGATGCGGTCCAGCACCAGCAGCATCGCGGCGATGACCAGCGTCGCGAACAGCGGCAACGCGATCAGCCGGGCCATATAGCGGTCGATGGATTTCATGCGGTGGCTAAGGGTGCTCGGGCGGGCGGGGAGTTCGGCTATACGAACGCGAGGCTCGCGCGTCAGCCCCAATTCTGCGCGCCCGTCACTCCGCCGCGATGGAGGAGGGCAGGCGGTGCGCCGCGCGCGCCATGGCGGCGGCGATGCCGCGCTCCAGCCCGGCCAGGGTGAAGGGCTTGCGGAGCAGCTCATGGTCGCCGAACACCGCCGCATTCGCCTCGCCCGCGAACCCCGTGACGAACAGGACGGCAAGGTCGGGGAAGCGGCCGGCCAGACCGGCGATCATTTCCGGGCCAGTCTGGCGCGGCATCAGCACGTCGGAGATGACGAGCTGGATGTCCGGGTTGGCGGCCAGCATCGCCGGCGCTGCCAGCGGATCGTCGCAGGGCAGGGCGTGGTGGCCCAGTTCCTCCAGCGCGCCCATCGTGGCGGCCAGCACGCGGGGATCATCCTCGACCACCAGCACCGACAGCGCGGCGGGGGGCATGGGGGCGGGGGCGGCCGGCTCGACCGGCACGGCGGCGGGCGCCGCGCTGCGGTCGCGCGGCAGGTACAGGGTGACGGTGGTGCCCGCGCCGGGCGCGGTGCGCAGCGCGACATCGCCGCCCAGCTGGCCGACAAGGCCGAAGATCTGGCTGAGGCCAAGGCCGGTGCCCTTGCCGACGGGTTTGGTGGTGAAGAAGGGTTCGAACACGCGCTCGGCCACTTCGGGGGGCATGCCGCTGCCGGTGTCGGTCACCGACAGCACGGCATAGTCGCCGGCGACGCACTGGCCCACCGCCCCCTCGGCGAGCGTGATCTCGCCACTGGTGATGGTCAGGATGCCGCGGCCCTCCATCGCGTCGCGGGCGTTGACCGCCAGGTTCAGAATGGCGTTTTCCAGTTGCACGCGATCGGCATGGACGCGCCAGCCGGTGGTGCGATCGTCGACGATCAGCTCGATCGCGTCGCCAAGCGTCCGGTCGAGCAGATCGGTCATGCCGGCGACCAGCGCGGCAGGCAGGATCGCCTGCGGCTTCAGCGACTCCTCGCGGCTGAAGGCGAGCAGCTGGCGGGTGAGCGCGGCGGCGCGGTTCGCGCCCTCCGTCGCGCTGTCGATATGGCGCTGAAGGGCGGCATGGTCGCCCGGCGCGGCGCGGCGGGCGAGTTCGAGCCCTCCCAGAACGACGGCGAGCATGTTGTTGAAATCATGTGCGATGCCGCCGGTCAACTGGCCCACCGCATCCATCTTCTGCGCCTGGCGCAGCTTGGCCTCCTGCACCTTCAGCTCGGCCGTCGCCTCGTCCACTGCCATGGCCAATTCCTCGGCCCGTGCCCGCGCCGCCTCCGCATCCGCCCGCGCCGCCGCCCGCTCGCCCACCGCCTGCACCGTCATCCAACCCAGCACGATGGCCCCCGCAACGATCAGGATGCCGAACCCTGCCAAACCCCCCGCGATCCGACTCGACCGCGCCACCGACCCGCTGGCGTCCGCCGCCCGCTCGGCAAGCAGCGCGCGTTCGGAGCGGATGATGCCGTCGAGCGTGCCGGTGATCTGTGCCAGCGAGCTAGCCTGCCGCGCCTGATAATAGCGGGCATAGGCCAGGCTGTTCTTGTTGTAGGTGGTGGCGAGCGCGATGGCGGACAGTTCCTCGCCGCGCGTGTCATAGGCGTCGCGCAGGCGGTCGATCAGCGGGCGCTGCTGCGGATTGTCGTAAGTGATGTGTTCGAGGCGGTCGATCTGCGACCGGGCCAGCGTCCATTCGTCGAAATAAAGCTGGCCAAGCTGGCGGTCGCCGGAAATCACGTAGCGACCCAGCGACGCCTCCGACCGGGCGATCGTGCCCGCCAGCGTGCGCGCCAGGATCATCACGTCATAGGAATGCTGTTGCAGGTCCAGCGCGCGGTCGCGCTGGCGATTGGCGTGGCCGAGCGTGACGATCAGCATCACCAGCGTCACCGCGCCGGCCAGCCCCATGACGACGAGCGCGATGGTGCGCCAGGTCGTGCCGCCCTCGCGGCCGACGGATTCGGCTTCGGTCCGCTCCACGGAAGGGAAGCTATCGCAGTCGGTGGTGCGAGGGAAGCGGGCGAAAGGCTTAGGCGATGACGCCCACGGCCCGGCCCGCATCGGCGAACATGCCCAGCACGCGTTCGATCTGGGCGGGGGTGTGTTCGGCGCAGAGCGAGCAGCGGAGCAGGAAGGTGCCGGCGGGGGTGGCGGGGGGGCGGGCAAGATTGACGTAGAGGCCGGCGTGGAGGAGCGCTTGCCACATCATGGCGGCCTGCTGCTGGTCCTCCAGGATGACCGCGATGATGGCGCTGTCGGCCTGTTCGGTGCCGAGGCGGAAGCCGAGCTGGCGGAGGCCGGCGTGGAGCGTGCGGGCGTTGGTCCAGAGTTGCGCGCGTTTGGCGGTGGCGGTGGCCAGCTTGCGGATCGAGGCGGCGGCGGTGGCGACGACCGAGGGAGGGAGCGAGGCGGTAAAGATATACGGGCGGCAAGCCAATCGGATCGCTTCGAATTTCGGGTGGTTCGACACGCAGAAACCGCCCACCGTGCCGACCGATTTGGAGAAGGTGCCGACGATGAAGTCGACATCGCCCTCGCACCCTTGCGCCTCGTACACACCGCGCCCGTTGGGGCCGTAGAAGCCCATCGAATGCGCCTCGTCGGACAGCACCATCGCGCCGTGCTTCCTGGCGACCGCGACCATCTCCTTCAGCGGAGCGATGTCGCCGAGCATCGAATAGACGCCCTCCAGCACGACCAGCTTGCCCGCGTCCTTGGGCAGGCGACCGAGCCGCTTGTCGAGGTCCTCGACCGAATTGTGGCGGAAGCGGACGATTTCGGCGACGCCCTGCTTGCAGCCGTCATAGATCGACGCATGGCTGTCCGCGTCGAGGATGACGTAGTCGCCCTTGCCGGCGAGCGTCGAGATCATGCCGAGATTGGCCATATAGCCGGTCGAGAAGACGATCGCGCCGGTCGTGCCGTAAAAGTCGCGCAGCGCCTGTTCGACCTCCATATGGTCCTGGAAGGTGCCGTTCAGCATCCGGCTGCCGTTGGTGCCCGAGCCGAACCGGTCGAGCGCGGCATGGCCGGCGGCGATGACGTCCGGGTCGAAGGTCATGCCCATATAATTGTAGGTGCCGAGCAGGATGGTGTCGCGGCCCTCGATCACCGCCTCGGTCGGCGACTTCACCTGTTCCATGACGATCGCGAACGGATCGGTGACCCCGGAATCGAGCAGCGCCCGGCGCTCGGCGATCAGGCCGTCGAATTTCGACATCAGGTCGCGGTCGGGAGCGACCGGGGCGGGATCGGCGGGGAGGGCGTGGGGCTGGGCGGCGGCTTCGGTCATGTCACAAGGTTTCCGCAATCGGGGTTTCCGCAATCGGGGACGTTCGCGCCCGCCGGAACCGGGCGGGCGCGGGGCGATCAGTCCTGCTTCAGCTTGACGACGGCATCGACGAGCTGGCCGACGGTTTCGATCTCCGCCTGCATGTTCATGGTGATGATGATGTCGAATTCGTCCTCGATCGCGGCGACGAAATCCATCACGGTCAGGCTGTCCCATTCGAGTTCGCCCTGGAAGGTGGTCGTCTCGCTCAGCGCCACGCCCTTCTTGTTGAAGGGGGCGATCTGGGCGGCGACGGTGTCGAAGATGGTCTGGCGGTCGCTCATGATGATCCTTTCGCGGAAGCCGCATGGCATCCAAATGCGGCGTCTTTCCGGCGGCCTATAGCAAACCGGCGTCGCGATACCACCGGGCGGTGGCCGCGAGCCCGTCGGCGGTGGCGATGGCGGGCGTCCAGAGCGACGGATCGGGGCGCCGGGCGGGGTCGGCGGTCCAGTCGGGATGGCAGAGATAGCCGACCCGGTCGGGGGTCAGCTTAGCGCCCGCACCGCGGAAACGGCGGTCGAGCCGCGCGCCGAGGCGCAGCAGCGCGGCCGGCAGGTGCATCGGCAGCACGCGGGTGCCGACCGCGCGGCCGATCAGCCGGGCGAGATCGGCATGGGTCAGCACGGCGCCGTCATCCACCTCCAGCACCGCAGGCGGGCCGGGGGTGAGCCCGAGTGCCACGATCAGGCGAGCGAGATCCTCCACCGCGACCAGCGACAGGCGACCGGGTGGCGGCAGCAGGGCGAGGCCGCGCCGCGCCAGGCGGAACATGTCGCGCATCTCGGTATCGCCGGGGCCATAGACGCCGGTGGGGCGGACGATCGTCCAGTCCCGGTCGCTTTCCTCCACGAGCGTCTCCGCCTCGCGCTTGGACCAGCCATAGTTGGACAGTTGCGGCTCGCGTGCGGAGAGCGAGGAGACATGGACGAAGCGGGCGACGCCGGCGGCGCGCGCGGCGGCGAGCATCGCGGCGGTGCCGTCGATATTGCCGGCCGCGAAGCCCGCGCGATCGGGCGCGTTGACGACGCCGGCGATGTGGAGAACGGCATCCGCGCCGCCAGCCAGCGTCGCCAGCGTGTCGGGGCGGTCGAGCGCGCCCTCCACCCAGGTCACGCCGTCCTGCGGCGGTTGCGGACGGCGGGTGAGGGCGCGGACCCGGTGGCCGCGGCCAAGCGCCTGTTCCACCACGACGCGGCCGACAAAGCCGGTGGCGCCGGTAACGCCGAGGATCACAGCAGCGCCAGATGGTTGCGGTGGACCAGCGCGGCGCGCGGCGCATAGCCGAGGATCGTGGCCTGCTCGTCCGAACGCCGGCCGAGCAGGCGGGCGGCGTCGGCGGCGTCATATTCGGACAGGCCGCGCGCGATCGTGCCCCCCGGCCCCTCGATCGTGACGAGGTCGCCGCGGTCGAAGCGCCCCTCCACCCGCACCGCGCCCGCGGCCAGCAGGCTGCCGCCCCCCGCCAGCGCGCGGGCGGCGCCGGCATCGACATGGATCGCACCGCGCGCGGTGAGCCCGCCGGCCAGCCATGCCTTGCGGGCGGGCGCGGCATGGGCGGCGACGAACAGGGTATGGCGCGCCTCGGTGGCGAGCGGGTGATCGATGCGGCCGCTGGCGATGGCGAGATGGGCGCCCGCGCTGGTGGCGATGCGCGCCGCCGCGATCTTGGACACCATGCCGCCCGACCCCATGCCGGAGGCCGAGCCGGCATCCGCCATGCCGGCGACCGCATCGATCGCATCGACCCGTGCGATATGGCGCGCGGCGGGGTTGGTGTGCGGATTGGCATCGTACAGGCCGTCGACATCGGACAGCAGCACGACGCCGCCGGCACCCGCCGCCTGCGCGATACGCGCGGCAAGCCGGTCATTGTCGCCGAAGCGGATTTCCTCGGTGGCGACGCTGTCATTCTCGTTGATGACGGGCACGATGCCGAGGCCGAGCAGCCGGCCCAGCGTGGCGGCGGCGTTCAGGTAGCGGCGGCGATGTTCCAGATCGTCGAGCGTGACCAGCATCTGCGCCGCCGTGATGCCCTGATCGCCGAGCAGTTCGGCCCAGGTCTGGCTGAGCGCGATCTGGCCGGTCGCGGCGGCGGCCTGCGCATCCTCCAGGCTGGCGCGGCCGCCCTTGGGCAGCCCCAGGCGGCGCGCACCGAGCGCGATGGCGCCCGAGGACACGATCGCGACCTGCTGGCCGGCGCGGTGACGTTCGGCAAGGTCGGCAACAAGGCTGGCGAGCCATTCACGCCGCACCGCACCATCGGGGGCGACAAGCAGCGCCGAGCCGATCTTCACGACCAGCCGCGTGCAGGAGGAGGGAGGAAACAGCGCCATGGCGGACGGCGTTAGCGCGGTTGGCGGGGGGTGCCAATGCATGCCCCGGACGAAGGGGCGGTATCCTTCGCCGCGTTCGCGCGTTCGGTTGGCACGGTTCATTCATGCAGGAGACGATGATGGCGCATGTTCCCGAGGGCGCGGGCGACAATTCCAAGGGCAAGAAGGCATCGCGCATCATCGCGCCGTCGATGGCGGCCTATATGATCTTCGCGATGCTGATCGCATTCGGACTGATGTACGCCTATGCGTCCAATGCCTGACGATTGCAGGGCGTGCAATCGCGCATGAAATCAATGCACTTGCGAGATAGCATGCTGCGCTGCACAAGGAGCGGGCCTTTCAGGCATCCTCTCCTAAAAACTTTCACGGCTGGTCTGCGGACCGGCCTTTTTTTTGGCCCGGCGCCGGCGCTCAGCCCCCGAGCTTGGTGAGGATGAAGGCGGCCAGAAAGCCGATCACGGCGATCATGCCCGAATAGTCGTGCGTCGATTCGGTCGCTTCGGGGATCATGGTATCGACCAGCATCGCCAGGATCGCGCCCGCGGCGACGGCGGTGACGGCCGCGAGGATGTCCGGCGCAGCCCCGGCCAGCGCGGCATTGCCGATCATCGCGGCGAGGCCCGAGGCGAGCGCGATGCCGATCCATACGCCAAAGACATAGGTCGGTGACCGGCCCGACCGCTTCATCCCCGCCGCACTCGCCAGCCCCTCGGGAACGTTGGACAGGAACACCGCGGCGACCATCACCGCGCTGACCCCGCCGCCGCTGAGCAGGCTGGTACCGATGACCACCGATTCGGGGATCCCGTCGAGCAGCGCGCCGATCGCGATGGCGAGGCCGGAATTGGCGCCGGCATCGGGCTGCTTCTCCTGAGGGTTGCTGCCCGAACGCTTGCGATGACGCGCGCCTTGTCGCGATACGATGATGTTGGCGAGGGTGTAGACCGCGGCGCCGCCTACGAAACCCGCAGCGGTGGAATCGAACCCGCCCTGTGCATAGGCCTCGTCCATCAGGTCGAAGGCGACGGCCGAGATCAGCACGCCCGAGCCGATGGCCATGATCGCGGCGATCATGCGCTGTGGCAGGGTGACGAGATAGGGAATGGCCGCGCCGAGGATCAGCGCCGATCCGCCGACCAACCCCCAAAGACCGGCCGTTGCAACCTGATGCATCTACGTTTCCCCATGCCTGACCGGGTGGAACGTGCAAAAGGCCGGCGGGTGCCGGTGATCGCGCTATTTGATGTCAAGTGGCGGAGAGGGTGGGATTCGAACCCACGGTACCCGTGAGGGCACGCCGCATTTCGAGTGCGGTACATTCGACCACTCTGTCACCTCTCCGCTGAGGTTCGTACCGGGCGCCTGGGCGTCCGTCCGATCGGTCGAGGGCGGGCCTCTAATCGAAGGATTCGGGCGATGCAAGCGTCGAACTTGTGTGGCGGCGCAAAAAGCCTAGATTGTTTCCATGCCACGTCATGATCCCGTCCATATGCCCGACCGCCTGGAGGTGGAGGCCCCCGCCATCGCGCACGCCCGCTTCGCGATCGGGGAGGTGGTGCGGCATCGCCTGTTCGACTTCCGGGGCGTGGTGTTCGACGTGGACCCGGTCTTTGCCAATACCGAGGAATGGTACGAGGCGATCCCCGAATCGATTCGGCCGTCCAAGGACCAGCCCTTCTACCATCTGCTCGCCGAGAACATGGAGTCGAGCTACGTCGCCTATGTCAGCCAGCAGAATCTGGTGACCGACGACAGCGACGAGCCGATCGACCATCCGGCGATCGCCGGGTTGTTCACCGGGTTCGAGGATGGGCGGTATCGCCTGCGACAGGAACATCGGCATTAGAGTCTGAAAACTCGCGAAAGAGCGAGTTTCGGCGGCACCGGCCCGCTCCCCCACCCGGCCGCCCACAGAGTATCCTTGATGGGCGGCCGGGTGGGGGAGCGGGCCGGCACCGCTAAATGCCCGAAAGCCTGCTCGCGCGGTTGACAATCTCGCCTCATTTGCCTAGCTGACGCTTCTTTCCCGCTGGGCGTGGCCTTTGCGGGGCACATGCATTTGGGAAGTGACAACAGCCATGTTCGCAGTCGTGCGCACGGGCGGCAAGCAGTACCGCGTCGCCGCCGGAGACAAGATCGTCGTCGAGAAGATCGAGGGCGAGGCCGGCGCGTCGGTGACGCTGGACGATGTGCTGCTCATGGGCGAGGGCTCGGAGCTGAAGTCGACCAGCGGCCTGACGGTCGCCGCAGAGATCATCGCCCAGGCCAAGGGCGAGAAGGTGATCGTTTTCAAGAAGCGTCGCCGCCACAATTATCGTCGCCGCAACGGCCATCGCCAGAACCACACGATCCTCAAGATCGTTTCGGTCGGCTGAGCAGACGTTTCGAGAATCCAGGAGTAGATCGCAATGGCACATAAGAAAGCAGGCGGTTCTTCGCGCAACGGTCGCGATTCGGCCGGCCGCCGCCTTGGCGTGAAGAAGTTCGGTGGCCAGGAGTGCGTCGCCGGCAACATCCTCGTGCGTCAGCGCGGGACCAAGTTCTATCCGGGCCGCAATGTCGGCATCGGCAAGGACCACACGCTGTTCGCGCTGACCGACGGCCGTGTCGCGTTTGCCGAAGGCAAGCTCGGCCGCAAATATTGCTCGGTCGAAATGATTGCGGCTGCGGCCGAATAAGGGCGATCATACGGGTCGCCCACCAGGGTGACCCAGGTTCCGCGACGGAACCTGCCAAAAAGGGAGACGGGTCACCCCGGCTCCCTTTTTTTCGTGCTCCCGTTCTAGCGTATGTCGTTGTTCCGTCATGTGGATATGGCAGGGCACGCGCGACGCGACGAGGAGTGTACGAGAATGTTCGCGCGGACGGAGAGATTGATGCTGCGGCCCGGCTGGCCGGAGGACGCACCAGAGCTGGTGCGGGCGATCGGCCATGAGGACGTGGTCACGCGGCTGGCACGGGCGCCGTGGCCCTATGCGCTGGGCGATGCGCAGGCGTTCCTGGCGCAACCGCGAGGGGGCCATGAACCCCGCTTCCTGATCTTCGATGACATTGCGGCCGGCCCGCGGCTGGTCGGCGGGATCGAACTGATCGACGGCGAGGAACTGGCCTATTGGCTGACCCCGGCCGCCTGGGGGCGCGGCTATGCGACCGAGGCGGGGCGCGCGATGATCGACATCGCCCGCCACGCGCTGGGTGTCCGGCGGCTGCACGCGCGCCACTTCGTCGACAATCCCGCATCCGGCCGGGTGCTGGCCAAGCTCGGCTTCTGCGCCACGGGTGAAATCGCGCCGCTCGCCTCGCGGGGGCGGCGCGAACCGGGGTTGGCGATCGCCTATGAGCGCGACCTGGACGAGGAGCGAGCGGTGCCGGTGGCGCTCGCGGCCTAGGCGGCGCGCGCTTCCGGCATGACCGCATCGGCATAATCGCTTTCGGCAAGGCCGATCAGCGCGCGGTCGTCATGCTTCCAGGGGTGGAAGCCCGGCAGGAAGTAGCTGAGCCATGCGCCGGCGACCTTGCGCGCCATGCCGGGCCGGACCAGCGCATAATGGAACAGCCGCCACCAGATGCGCGGGCCGGTCAGCCCGTCCTGGCGGAGCAGGTCCAGCATGCCGCGGCGGCGACCGTTCACGAACCGGCCGGTGGTGATGAGCATCACCAACGCCTTGATCCGCCAGCGCTTGAAACGCGGCCAGTCGCGCGTGGCGTGCAGCCATGTGTCATAGGCGACGCCCTTGTGCTCGATCTCCTCGGCGGCGTGCCACAGCCATAGCCGCGCCGCTTCCCGGTCGCCGCCTGCCAGATGACGGGGGTCGGCGATCAGCGCATGCGCCAGGATCGCGGTGAAATGCTCCAGCGCGGTGGTCGCAGCCAGGCGCGCGATCGCCGGCCTGCCGTCGGTCAGCGCCAGTTGCGCCACCACGTCGCGCTCCAGCCGGCTGGTATCGTATCCCTGCTCGGTGACGTGGCGGTTGAAGGCGACATGCTCGCGGCTGTGGATCACCTCCTGCTTCACGAAGGCGCGGATCTCGCCTTGCAGCTTGGGCGGCGTGCCGTCGCGGAATGCCTTGACGCTGTCGCAGAAAAAGGCCTCGCCGCGCGGAAAGGTGACGGACAGCGCATTGTAGAAGGCGGTCGCGACGGGATCGTCGTTCAACCAGTATCGCCGCAACCGCGCGTCGCGGCCGAACCGGACATCGCGCGGCGTGATCGTCAAATCGGCGGGCGTGATTGCTTTGGCCACAAAAATCTCCGACTGTGGTGTAAGTTAGATAGCTTACATCAGTGTAGGTAAGGAGCGTGCGTGGAAGCGTCAACCCGACGTCGTTTGCCCCCGGAGGAGTCGCGCGCCCAGGCGCTGGACGCGGCACGCGCGCTGCTGATCGAATCGGGGCCGCAGGCGATCACGCTGAAGGCGGTGGCGGCGCGGATGGGGCGTACCCATGCCAATCTGCTGCATCATTTCGGCAGCGCCGCCGACCTGCAGCGCGCGCTGGCCGAGCGGATGGCGACCGACATCACGCGCCAGATCGGCGTCGCGGTGCAGGCGGCGCGGTCGGGGGCGGGGGACCCGGCGGCGATCGTCGCGCTGACGTTCGATGCGTTCGGGCGGGAGGGTGGCGGGGCGCTGGCCAGTTGGGTGATCCTGACGGGCGAGCGGGGGGTGTTCGACCCGATGCTGACCGCGATCCGCGAACTGGTGGAGCAATTGTCGTCCAACCCCGCGGACCCGGCGGACCGGGTGTTCCTGGCGGAGACGACGCTGTCGCTGGTGCTGACCGCGCTGGGCCAGGCGTTGATCGGCCAGCAACTGGCCGCAGCCCTGGGGCTGGACGGCGAGGCGGCACGCGGGCTGGCGCTGCGCCATCTGCTGGCGGCGCACGACGCGCACGGCGCGCCGCGCCCGTCACAGGATTGACGCTCCCCAAGAGGGGCCGCTTCGGCTAAGGGGCGGGCCATGCATTTTCTCGATCAAGCCAAGATTTACGTCCGCTCCGGCGCCGGTGGCCCCGGTGCCGTCAGTTTCCGTCGTGAGAAGTTCATCGAATATGGTGGCCCTGACGGAGGACATGGCGGCAAGGGCGGCGACATCGTGTTCGAGGCGGTGGCCGGGCTGAACACGCTGATCGACTTCCGCTACACGCAGCATTTTCGCGCACCGCGCGGGCAGGGCGGTTCCGGGTCGAACCGCACGGGCGCCGGTGGCGAGGATCTGGTGATCAAGGTGCCGGTCGGCACGCAGGTGCTGTCCGAGGACAAGGAAGAGGTGCTGATCGACTTCACAAAGGTCGGGCAGCGCGAGATATTCCTGCGCGGCGGCGACGGCGGGCGCGGCAATGCCAGCTACAAGACCTCCACCAACCGCGCGCCGCGCCAGCACGGCACCGGCTGGCCGAACGAGGAGGCGTGGGTGTGGCTGCGCCTGAAGCTGTTGGCCGATGCGGGGCTCGTCGGCCTGCCCAACGCCGGCAAGTCGACCTTCATCAATGCCGTCACCAATGCGCAGGCCAAGGTCGGCGCCTATGCCTTTACCACCACCCGGCCGCAGCTGGGCGTGGTGCGGCACAAGGAACGCGAGTTCGTGGTGGCGGACATTCCCGGCCTGATCGAAGGGGCGGCCGACGGTGCCGGGATCGGCGACCGTTTCCTGGGCCATATCGAGCGGTGCCGCGTGCTGCTGCATCTGGTCGATGCCAATGACGAGGATGTGGCGGAAAGCTATCGCATCGTGCGCGACGAGCTGGAGGCTTACGGCGCCGGGCTGATCGACAAGCCGCAGATCGTGGCGTTGAACAAGATCGATACGCTAGACGACGAACTGATCGAGGCGCTGTCCGCCGAGCTTGCCGAGGCGAGCGGTGCGGACGTAATCCCGCTGTCGGGCGCGAGCGGCATCGGTGTGGACTGGGTGCTGGACAAGCTGCTGGAGGCGATGGGGCCGCCGGCGGACGCACCGGTGAATGACGATGGCGAGGAAGATACCGTGGAGTGGTCGCCGATCTGATCGGCGAAGCGCTTTCCCGCAAACACCGCGTTTGCGGGAAGCGCCGCAGTCCCGACCCCTCCCCGGCCAAGGGGAGGGGTTTTTTGTATCAGCCGACCATGTCTTCCAGTTCGCGGCCGCGGGTTTCGTGAACCATGGCGCGGACGAAGAAGAACGAGACGAACGCCGCGGCGGTGTAGCCCATATAGGTGATCGCCAGACCCGGCGAGACGACCAGCGACGGGAAGCTGACCGAGATCGCCGCGTTGGCGATCCACTGCGCGAAGCCCGACACCGCAAGCGCGGAGCCGCGGATCTGGTTCGGGAACATTTCGCCCAGCATCACCCACATCACCGGGCCCCAGCTGACGTTGAAGAACACGACGTAGAGGTTGGCGGCGACCAGCGCGATGATGCCGGAATTGCCCGGCAGGCTGACCGCACCCGACGCGTCGGTAACGGCGGTGGAGAAGGCCCAGGCGACCGTCGCCAGCGTGACGGTCATCCCCGCCGAGCCGACGAGGAGCAGCGGCTTGCGCCCGATCTTGTCGATCAGCGCGATGGTGAGCAGGCAGGCGCCGATCGATAGCGCACCCGACAGGATGTTGATCTGAAGCGCATTGTCCTCGGTAAAGCCGACCGCTTCCCACAAGGTCGCGCCGTAATAGAAGACGACGTTGATGCCGACCAGCTGCTGGAACACGGCAAGGCCGATGCCGACCCACAGGATCGGGCGGATGCGGCCGGTGGTGCGGTCACGCAGGTCGGACAGGCGCGGCTTGTGCTGATCGCCGGCGAGGCTGGCACGGATGTCGGCGACCTTGCGGCGCGCGGTTTCGGCGCCGAACAGGCGGGCCAGCACGGTTTCCGCCTGCGCATCGCGGCCACGGACCACCAGATAGCGCGGGCTTTCCGGAATGAAGAGCAGCGCGACCAGATAGATGGCGGCCGGTACCACCTGAAGCCAGAACATCCAGCGCCAGGCGGGGAAGCCCAGCCAGAATTCGGCGGTGGAGCCACCAGCCCAGCGTGCCAGCGCGAAATTAGCGACGAACGCGCCGGTCAGGCCGGAGATGATCATCACCTGCTGCACGCTCGACAGGCGGCCACGGATGCTCGCGGGGGTCACTTCGGAGATGTAGACGGGCGAGGTGACCGATGCCGCACCGACGCCGAGACCACCGATGATCCGCGCGATGATGAAGATCGCCGACGAACCCGCCGCACCCGCCATCACCGCGGACACCAGGAACAGGACCGCGGCCAGCATCATGGTGTTGCGCCGCCCGATCAGGTCGGCGAGCCGCCCGGCGGTGAAGGCGCCGATCGACGATCCGACAAGGATCGCGCCGACATTGATGCCGATGCCGAGCCGGCCGAGATCGAAGGCCGCCTCGATGCCCTTTTGGGTGCCGTTGATGACACCCGAATCATAGCCGAACATGAACCCGCCGATCGTCGCCACGGCGACGATGAGCGAGATCAGGCCCGTATTGTGCCTGCCTTCCACGTGTCGATCCTTCCCTTGATCCTGCCGTGTCGCCGTCTGTCGGGCGGATGGGCAGGCGTGTCATAATAAGTCCGGGCCGCCCTCACCCTTGCGCGGTAAAGCCGGGTGGGAAGGGCGGGGGCGGCCCGATCGTCAGACCTTTGCGCGCAGTACCGGCTTGCCGGGCGTGTCGACGCGGAAGGTGAAGATGTCGCCGGCCTGCGGTTGTTCCGCCAGCTGCTCGGGCGACAGGCCCTGCCGCGCGGTGGTGGCATAGGCGGTGCGTCCGTCCGGGCCGCCCAGCGCCACCTTGGTGATGTTCGACACGGGAAAGCGCACCTCGTGCGTCATGGTGCCGTCGGGCGAGAAGCGGCGCGCGGCCGATCCGCCGAAGAAGCCGACCCAGACGCCGCCCTCCGCATCGCAGATCGCACCGTCGGGATGGCCATGATCGTCGCCGAAGGTGAGAAAGGGGCGGGCAGGCGCCAGCGTCCCGTCCGCCTTGATGGCGTGGGCGAGGATCGTCTTGCCCAGCGTATCGACATGGTAGAGCACGGTATCGTCCGGCGCGATGGCGGGGCCGTTGGTGATGCACACCTTGTCCGCCTCGGCCTCCGAAACCGCACCGTTCTCGAACCGGTAGAGCTGGCCGCTGTCGGCGCTTTCGTCATTGTCCATCGTGCCGAACCAGATGCGGCCCTGGCCGTCCACCGCCGCGTCGTTCAGCCGGTTGGCGGGCAGATGCGGCTCGATCTCGGCAAGCCGCTCGAACGTGCCGGTTTCCGGGTCGAAATGATGCGGACCCGATTGCAGCCCCGCGACGAAGCCGCCGCGCTCCGCCGGCACGACCCAGCCGACCATTTCCGGTGCGGCCCAGTCGTCGCGCGTGTCGGTGGCCGGATCGTAGCGATAGATACGCTGCTGCTTGATATCGACGAACCACAAGGCGTTATCGACCCAGATCGGGCCCTCCGCCAGCGTCGCCCCGACGGTCAGAAGATGTTCCGAGTTCATCGCCACCCCGCATCGATAAAATAGTCGTGGCCAGTACACATTTTTGCGTCGTCCGATGCAAGGAACAGCACCAGTGCCGCCACGTCCGACGGCTGGATGCGGCCATCCAGGCACTGGGCGGCGACGATTTCCGCCTCGCCCTCGGGCGTGTACCATTTTTCCTGTCGCGGCGTCTGGACGTTGCCGGGGACGATCGTGTTGACGCGGATGTTCTGGCGACCCAGGTCGCGGGCCAAGCTGCGGGTCAGCCCCTCGATCGCGGCCTTGCACGTCTGGTAGAGGACGAGGTCGTTCAGCGCGAGGTGCCAGCTGATCGATCCGAAGTTCAGGATCGATCCGCCCCCGGCGCGCTTCATCGCAGGGAGCACCGCCTTGGCCGCGAAGAACTGGTGACGCAGGTTCACGTTCAGCCGCTCGTCCCAATAGGCGGGCGTCACGTCGTCGATGGCGTGGCGGTCGTCGTTGCCGGCATTGTTGACGAGGATGTCGACCCCGCCCAGCGCCGATTCCAGCTCGGCAAAGACGCGGGCCAGATCGTCCAGATCGGTCAGGTCGCAGTGGCGGAACACCGGGGCATGCGCCGCCCCCGCGCCCAGCCGCGTGACCAGCGCCGCGCTCGCCTCCTCGGCGATGTCGACGAAGCCGACGCGCGCCCCTTGCGCGACGAACGCCTCGACCAGCCCTTCGCCGATGCCGGAGCCACCGCCGGTGACGATGACCCGCTTGCCCGCAAGGCTGGGATAGACGGCGCGATTGTTCATGTCGTTCATGCCGAAAGCAGGCCGCGCGTGCTGAGATTGCGCATCAGGTCGCCGATCCCGAAGGACCAGGCGGGTGCGGCCTTGGAGGTGGTGACGGTGTTGGTGAGCGTGCCGAGGCGCGGATTGCTGATCGTCACCACGTCGCCCGTCTTGTGGGTGAAGCCGCGGCCGGGTTCGTCACGGTCCTGGGTCGGTGCGAACAGCGTGCCGAGGAACAGGACGAAGCCGTCGGGATAATGATGCTCGCTCACCGCCTGCGCCAGCAGCTCCTGCGGATCGCGGCTGATCTCCGACATCGAGCTGGCGCCGTTCAGCACATAGCCGTCGGTGCCCTCGATCCTGAGCGACACCTGGCTCGACCGGACATCGTCCATGGTGAAGCCGTCGTCGAACAGGCGGATCAGGGGGCCGAGCGAGCAGGACGCGTTGTTGTCCTTCGCCTTGCCCAGCAGCAGCGCCGAGCGCCCCTCGAAATCGCGCAGGTTGACGTCGTTGCCGAGCGTGGCGCCGACCGCGTGTGCGCGCGCATCGGCGACCAGCACCACCTCCGGCTCCGGATTGTTCCAGGTCGAATCGGAGCGCACGCCGATCTCCGCGCCGTCGCCGACGGTGGAGAGAACCGGGCTCTTGGTGAAGATCTCCGCATCCGGGCCGATCGCGACCTCCAGATATTGCGACCACATGCCGCCTTCGATCAGCGCCTGCTTCAGGCTGGCCGCCTCGGGCGAGCCGGGGACGACCGAGCGGATGCTGCCGCCCAGCGCCGCTTCCAGCCGCTCGCGCACTGCCGCCGCCGCGGCATAGTCGCCGCGGGCCTGTTCCTCGATCACGCGCTCCAGCGCGGACACCGCGAAGGTGACGCCAGCGGCCTTTACGCATTGCAGGTCGATCGGGCTGAGCAGGGTCAGCGCGTCCTGTTCGGCCAGGTCGCCCAGCGATTCGCCCTGCGCCGGGTCGATCGCGCCGGCGTCGATCAGCGTGGCGACCGTGGGGGCCACGCGGCTCATGTCGATCAGTTCGCCGCGCTCGACCAACACGGGGCAGGGACCCTCGCCACGGTCGATACGGCCGAGAAAGCGCCCTTCGCGCCAGTCGGCCGGCAGCGATGCGATCAACGCGTCAATTTGGTGCAACACCTGTTCCCCTCCGTCTCTGTTAGCGGTATCGGTCGCATCCGAAGAGCCGTCAAGTGGGCGGAAAATCTATAGGAGGGACAAGGGGATGCCGGCAAACGGACGATGGATGACGGCGATCGCGGCCGCTTTGCTGGCGACGACCGGTGTGGCAGCGCAGACCGTGCCGGCACCGGGTGCGGCCCCGGGTGCGGCAACGCCGATCCCGAAGCTGGTGAGCAAGAATGGCCGCCACGCGCTGCTGGTCGACGGCGCGCCGTTCCTGATGCTGGGCGCACAGGCGCATAATTCCAGCAACTATGCCGCGTCGCTGCCCAAGATCTGGCCGATGCTGGACCGCATCCACGCCAATACGCTGGAGATACCGATCGCGTGGCAACAGGTGGAGGCGCAGGAGGGCCGGTTCGACTTTTCCTATCTCCAGACGCTGCTCGATCAGGCGCGCACGCATGACAAGCGCGTCGTGCTGTTGTGGTTCGGGACGTGGAAGAACACCTCGCCCAGCTATGCCCCCGACTGGGTGAAGCTGGACAATCGTCGCTTCCCGCGCGCCAAGACGAAGACCGGCGAGGATCATTACGTCCATTCGCCGCACGGGCGCGCGACGCTGGAGGCGGACAAGCGCGCCTTCGTCAAGGTGATCGAATATCTGCGCGATCACGATCCGCAGAACACCGTCATCATGGTGCAGCCGCAGAACGAGGTGGGCAGTTACCGCAACCCGCGCGATTACGGCGCGGAGGCCAATCGTCTGTTCGCGCAAGATATCCCCGCGGCGCTGGCCAGGAAGACGGGCAAGCGCGGCACCTGGACGCAGGCGTTCGGGGATCAGGCGGACCGCGCGTTCAACACCTGGTACACCGCGTCCTTCGTCAACGCGATCGCGGCCGCCGGCAAGGCGGTGAAGCCGCTGCCCATGTACGTCAACGCCTCGCTGGCGGGCCCGTCCAACGTGCCCGACCCGATGGGGGTGGCAAGCGGCGGGCCGCAGCAGGACGTGCTGGACATCTGGAAGGCGGCGGCACCCGCGATCGATTTCGCCGCGCCCGACATCTACGACCGCTCCAGCACCAACGTGATCCAGTATCTGGATAAATATGCCCGGCCCGACAATGCGCTGATGGTGCCGGAAATCGGCAACTCGCGCGATTTCGGGCGGTATTTCTACGCGACGATCGGTCGCGGCGGGATCGGTTTTGCGCCCTTCGGCATCGATGACACGGGCGCGTCCAACTATCCGCTGGGTGCCAAGCAACTGGACGATGTGACGCTGGACGCGTTCGCGCTGCCCTATGAAATGCTCGGCTCGATCGCGCGCGACTGGGCCCGGATCGCGGCCAGCCGCCCGACCTGGGGCACCGCCAAGCCGGATGACGGCGCCGCGCAGAAGACGGTGATGGGCCAGTGGGCGATCACGGTGAACTGGGGGCTTTGGCAGTTCGGCCAGGCGGACTGGACCTGGCTGAAGGCCGATCCGACCCCCTGGGGCAAGGAGCCGGTCGGCGGGGTCGCGGTCGCGCAACTGTCCGACAACGAATTCCTGGTCGTGGGCGACCATGCCCGGATCAGCTTCGGCTCCGCGCCCGGTGCGCCGCCGAACGGCATGACCCTGCGCGTCGAGGAAGGCACGTTCCAGGACGGCAAATGGGTGATGCACCGCATCTGGAACGGCGACCAGACCGATTACGGCATCAATCTGGTCGATCGGCCGCAGGTGCTGAAGGTGACCATGGGGCGGTATCGCTAAGGCACCGGGACAACAGGGGAGTAGAACGATGAAGGGCATGATGATTGCGGCGCTGCTTGCCGGTAGCGCTATCACGTCTGCGCATGCGCAGACCGGGGCGGGGCGGTACGAGAAGGTCGATGGCGGGATCGCGGTGACGCCGGCCGGCGGCCCGTCCGCACGGGTGACGCTGACCGTGCACGGCGACGGCATCATCCATGTGATCGCCGCGCCGCGCACCTCGCTGGGCGGAGTGCAGGCCGAAAGCCTGATGGTGCCGCAGGCGCCGGCGGCGGGTGCGTTCACCGTCCGCGAGGCGGGCGGGCATGTCATCCTCGCGGCGGCACGCACCACCGCGGATGTCGATCTGGCGACCGGCCGCGTCCGCTTCACCGACGCGCAAGGGCGCGAAACGCTGGCCGAGGCGGACGCGGCGTCCTTTGCCACCAATCTGGTCGACGGGCGGCAATATGTCACCGCGTCGCAGCAGTTCAATCGCGGCACCGACGAGGGCTTTTACGGCCTGGGGCAGCACCAGAACGCACAGATGGATTATAATGGGGAGGACGTCGAACTCGCCCAGCACAACATGGACATCGCGGTGCCCTTCGTCGTGTCGACGAAGAATTACGGTCTGTTGTGGGACAATGACGGCATCACCCGCTTCGGCAATCCGGCGCCCTACACGCTGGTCGGACAGGGCGGGGGCGGCACCCTGCGCGTCACCAGCGGCGGCAAGCCGGGCTTCACCGCGCGCTATTATCTGGGCGGCAAGCTGGCGGTGACGCAGCAGGAAGCGACGATCAACTACCAGTATATCCGCGACCAGGCGAAATGGCCCGCCGCGGCCAAGGCGCAGACGACCGCGGCGACCGGCGGGCAGAACACCGCGGGCAATGCGGTGCAGACGCAAAAGGTGGTGTGGACCGGCCGGGTGACGCCCGACAAGGACGGCGTCCACAAGTTCCAGCTGTACGGCTCCAGCTATTTCAGGGTCTTCGCCGACGGGCGCGAGGTGCTCAACCGCTGGCGGCAGAACTGGAATCCCTGGTATCACAATTTCGACCTGCCGATGACCAAGGGCAAGGCGGTCGACCTGCGCGTCGAGTGGGAGCCCAATGCCGGCTATATCGCGCTCCTCCACAACGACCCGCTGCCCGAGGCGGATCGCCATTCGCTGTGGATGACCAGCGAGGTCGCGCGCGCGGTGAACTACTGGTACGTGCCCGGCCGCGACATGGACGACGTGATCGCCGGCTATCGGCAATTGACCGGCAAGGCCGGGATGATGCCGAAATGGGCCTATGGCTTCTGGCAGTCGCGCCAGCGCTACAACACGCAAGACGAAGTGGTCGGCGTGGTCGAGCGCTACCGGGCGCTGAACATCCCGATCGACAATGTCGTGCAGGACTGGTTCTACTGGCCCGAGGACGCCTGGGGCAGCCATGATTTCGAGAAATCGCGCTTCCCCGATCCCAAGGGGATGGTGGACCGGCTGCACGACCTGCATGCCCGCTTCATGATCTCGGTCTGGCCAAAATTTTACCCGACCACCGAGAACTACAAGGAACTGGCCGCCAAGGGGCTGACCTATCAGGGCAACCTGAAGATGGGCAATCGCGACTGGGTGGGCAAGGGCTATGCCAACACCGATTACGATCCCTATTCGGCGCAAGCCCGCCAGATCTTCTGGCGGCAGGTGCGCGACAAGCTGGGGACGATCGGCACCGACGCCTGGTGGCTGGATGCCAGCGAGCCTGACATCCATTCCAACCTGTCGATCGAGGAGCGGCTGGCGGTGATGGGGCCGACGGCACGCGGGCCGGCGGCGGAATATTTCAACAGCTTCCCGCTGGTCCACGCGACGGGCGTCTATGACGGCTGGCGCAAGTTCAAGCCGGACGTGCGCCCCTTCATCCTGACCCGCTCCGGTTTCGGCGGATTGCAGCGGACGGGCTCGGCGGTGTGGTCGGGCGACGTGGCCAGCCGCTGGTACGATCTGCGCGCGCAGATCTCGGCCGGCGTCAACGTCTCGCTGTCGGGCATCCCCAACTGGACGCACGATATCGGCGGTTTCGCGCTGGAGGATCGCTTCTCCACCAAGACGCCGACCGCCGCCGATCTGGACGAATGGCGCGAGCTGAACCTGCGCTGGTTCCAGTTCGGTGCGTTCACCCCGCTGTTCCGCAGCCATGGCGAGGCGCCGTACCGCGAGATCTACGAGATCGCGCCCGAGGGTTCGCCGATGCGCGCGTCGATGGTCTGGTACGACCAGCTTCGCTACCGCCTGATGCCCTATATCTACACCGTCGCCGCCGACACCTTCAACAAGGACGGCAGCATCATGCGCGGGCTGGTGATGGACTGGCCGGAGGATCGCACCGCACGCCAGGTGGACGACCAGTATCTGTTCGGCGACGCGTTCCTGGTCGCACCCGTCACCGAGCACAAGGCGCGGACCCGCTCCGTCTATCTGCCGGGGAATGGGCTGTGGTACGATTTCGCCACGGCACAGGCCTATCGCGGCGGCGGCCGGGTGAGCGTGGCCGCCCCCTATGAGCGGATGCCGCTGTTCGTGCGGGCCGGCGCGATCGTGCCGATGGGGCCGGTGACGCAATATATCGACCAGCAGCCGGGCGCACCGCTGACCATCACCGTCTATACCGGCGCGGACGGCCGCTTCTCGCTCTATGAGGACGACGGCACCAGCGAACAATATCGCACCGGCGCCTGGGCGCGCATGCCGATCCGCTATGACGAGGCGACCGGCAGCGTCACGCTGGGCGCGCGCGAGGGCAAGGGGTGGAAGGGCATGCCCGCCACCCGCACGATCCGGGTGAAGTGGGTCTCGCCCGGCCGCCCGGTCACCGACGACAACGGCTTCGATGCCGAGGTGACCTATAGCGGTGCCGAGATGGTGGTGCCGCGCAGCCGCGGATGAGCCGAACCCCGGCCCCTTCGATCAGGAAAGGGGCCGGGGGTTACTGAACGCTGCCACCGAGAGCGGTATTGATCGCCGCAAACGGACTGGCCAGCGCATTGTGCACCTCCAGCGCGATGACGACCGCGGTGGCGGTGCCGGCAATGGCGAACACGGCATATTGAAAGGCCGACGACCGGTGCCGCGAGGTTTCCACCCGCCGGGCGACGTGGCCTTCCGCCACCAGCCGCGCGCGGGTGCGGCGTTCCTGGTCGCTTTGCGTACGGCTTCCTGGCCGGGTGGCGAGGCGCGCCTCACGCGTCAGGGCCTCGGCACTGACCCGGTTCTGCGTACGCACGCCGAAAAAGCGGTCCTTGCGCCACATGACACGCCCGATGATGACCAGCGTGCCGCGGCGCACCTCGATATAATCGCCCGTGTCGGGCGCATGGTCCGCCGCGATCAGCAGGCCGCGCGACGATACGTTATGGATGCAGGCATCCCCCCAGGTCCCGCTCAGGTTCAGGCGGCAGGGCACGAACACCTTCGTGCGTGGCTCGCGCGGGCGCAGGGCGCTCAGCACGAAGGGGGTGGGGCGACGCGAGACATGCAACCGATATCGGTGCAACTTGCAAAGATATGGTTTCTTGTCTTGCCGAAATAACCGTGGGCAACCGGGTTTCATCAATCAAAAGGGCGGCGGTCGACAGGATCGCAGTACTGCCGGCAACCGCCCTTCGTCAGCGCGACCTTAGTGGTTGTCGCGCGGCAGTCCCTGCGTCTGTGCGATGCGCTGGTACTTTTCCGCGCCCTCCAGGATCGCACCGGTATTCATCTGGCCGACCACCGCACGCTGCATCTCCTGCCACGGGGTCTGCGAGGCGGGATATTGGTACCCGCCGGCAGCGACCAGCGCGTCGCGGCGCTGGGTCAGTTCCTCGTCGGAGAGCAGCACGTCGGCGGTGCCCTTGTTCAGGTCGATGCGCACGCGGTCGCCGGTGCGCAGCAGCGCCAGCCCACCCATGGCCGCGGCCTCCGGGCTGGCGTTCAGGATCGAGGGCGATCCCGACGTGCCCGACTGACGACCGTCGCCGATGCAGGGCAGGGCGTGCACGCCCTCGGTGATCAGATAGGCGGGCGGGCGCATGTTGACGACTTCCGCGGCGCCCGGATAGCCGATCGGGCCGGCGCCGCGCATGAACATCAGCGTCTCGGGCGTGATGCCGAGCGAGGGGTCGTCTATGCGGTGGTGATAATCCTCCGGCCCGTCGAACACGACCGCCGGCCCCTCGAACGC
Organism: Sphingomonas carotinifaciens; assembly: GCF_009789535.1. NCBI lineage: Bacteria > Pseudomonadati > Pseudomonadota > Alphaproteobacteria > Sphingomonadales > Sphingomonadaceae > Sphingomonas > Sphingomonas carotinifaciens. The sequence goes on from NZ_WSUT01000005.1 coordinate 1,705,766, forward strand.
ATCCGGGTCGTTCGGGTTGGACAGGTACCGTTCGCGGAACTCGGTGCCGATCACGCTGGTCTTCATGATCGCGGCATCGAACAGGTTGCCCGACAGCACGATGAAGCCGGCTTCTTCCTTCAGTGGCTGGTCATAGGGACGGATGACCTTTTCGTCCTCGATTTCCACGCCGCGGCAATTGTCGCCCATGGTGCGGCCGTTGACGGTCAGCGCATCCTCATGGATCAGCCCCTGGCCCATCAGCTGGTTGACCACCGCGGGCACGCCGCCGGCGCGGTAATAATCCTCGCCCAGATATTCGCCGGCCGGCTGAAGGTTGACGAGCAGCGGCACCTTGTGCCCCTCCGTCTCCCAGTCCTTGAGCGGCAGGTCGACGCCGATGTGACGGGCGAGTGCCGCCAGGTGGATCGGCGCGTTGGTCGATCCGCCGATCGCGGAATTGACCCGGATCGCGTTGTGGAAAGCTTGGCGGGTCAGGATGTCGGACGGCTTCAGGTCCTCGGCCACCATCTCCACGATGCGCTTGCCGGTGATGTACGACACTTCCTGACGGTCGCGATAGGGCGCGGGGATCGCGGCCGAACCGGGCAGCGACATGCCCAGCGCTTCCGCCAGCGAGTTCATCGTGGTCGCGGTGCCCATCGTGTTGCAATAGCCGGTCGACGGCGCGGACGAGGCGACGAGGCGGATGAACTCCTTGTCGTCGATCTCACCGGCGGCGAGCATCTGGCGCGCCTTCCACACGATGGTGCCCGAACCGGTACGCTCGCCCTTGTGCCAGCCGTTCAGCATCGGGCCGACCGACAGCGCGATCGCCGGAATGTTGACGGTGGCGGCGGCCATCAGCGCGGCCGGCGTCGTCTTGTCGCAACCGATGGTCAGCACCACGCCGTCCAGCGGATAGCCGTACAGCACCTCGACCAGGCCCAGATAGGCCAGGTTGCGGTCGAGCCCGGCGGTCGGGCGCTTGCCGGTTTCCTGGATCGGATGGACCGGGAATTCCAGCACGATGCCGCCCGCTTCGCGAATGCCCTCGCGCACGCGCTCGGCCAGCACCAGATGGTGGCGGTTGCAGGGGCTGAGGTCGGAGCCGGTCTGGGCGATGCCGATGATCGGCTTGCCCGACTGCAACTCCTCCAGGCTCAACCCGAAGTTCAGGTACCGCTCCAGATAGAGCGCGGTCATGTCGATATTGGCGGGATTGTCGAACCAGGCGCGGCTGCGCAGCTTGGGTGTGGTGGACGGTTCGGTCATGATGGTTCCGGATCAGCGAGCGGTGGAGAAGCGATAGATCATCGTGTGGCGATAGGGCTTGCCCGGATCAACACGCGGTGAAACGAAGTCGGGCTTGTTCGGTGCATCCGGAAATTTCTGCGGTTCCAGTGCGATGCCGTCGCCCATGCGGTACAGGTGGCCCGACTTGCCGACATAGGTGCCGTCAAGGAAGTTGCCGGTATAGAATTGCACGCCGGGCTCGGTCGTCAAGACCTCCAGCACGCGGCCCGAGGCGGGGTCCTCCAGCCGTGCGGCAAGCTGCGGCGTGGCGGTCAGCCCCTTGTCGAGCGCGAAATTATGGTCGTAGCCCTGGCCGTAGCGGATCTGCTGGTCGCGGCCGTCGCGAATGCCGTCGGCCACCACGCGCGGGCGGCGGAAGTCGAACACGCTGCCCTCCACCGGCTTGCGCTCGCCGGTCGGGATCAGCCTGGCGTCGACCGGCGTATAGGCGGCGGCGGGGATGGTCAGCTTGTGGAAGGTCGCGCCCATCGGCGAACCCTCGCCGTTCAGGTTGAAGATCGCGTGGTTCGTCATGTTGACGATCGTCGGCTTGTCGGTCTTCGCCTCGAACGCGATGGTGAGCGCGCCCTGCTCGTCCAGCGAATAGGTGACGGTGGTGTCCAGCTTGCCCGGATAGCCCGATTCGCCGTCCGGGCTGGTGTGCGCCAGCACGACGCTGGCAGTGGGGCCGTTCTTGGTCGAGACGATGCGCCAGTTCTGCTTGTCGAAGCCCTTGCCGCCGCCGTGCAGCGAATTGGTCTTGTCGTTCAGCGGCAATTGGTATGCCTTGCCGTCCAGCGTGAACTTGCCGCCGGCGATGCGGTTGGCATAGCGGCCGACGGTGACGCCGAAGAAATTGGGATGCTGTTCGTAGGCCGCGACATCGTCATAGCCCAGCAGCACGTCGGCCGTCTTGCCCGCGCGGTCGGGTTGCATCACCGATTGCAGTGTCGCACCGTACGTCAGGATGCGTGCGGACAGCCCCTGTGCGTTGGTCAGCGTGATCGCCTCGACGGTGCTGCCGTCCTGCAACGTGCCCGCCGGCGTGCGCTTTGCCTCCGCGCCGTAGGCTGCCGTCCCTGAAAGACCCAAAATCGATACCGCTACCAACGTCATACCCTTGACTGATGCCGTCCGCATTCCTCATCCCTTCGCCTGCTTGACGCCATTGACGCGTCTTGGTGAGCAATATAGTCGGACAATACAGAGAAGGGCAAGCCGTTGCGTCGCGGATGGGCGGCAATTCGGGGTGCCGATCAGGAGAAGGGTGGGATGGCTTCGCCAATCAACGTTAACGCCGCAGCCGCGGCCCCCGGCGCCGGGGATGATACCAATTACCGGTCGGCGCTGACCCTGCTTGCCAGCCTCTTTTTCATGTGGGGCTTCATCACGGTCATCAACAACACGCTGCTGCCGCATCTGAAAAGCGTGTTCGACCTCAATTACACGCAAACGACGCTGATCGAGAGCGTGTGGTTCATCGCCTATTTCTTCGCCTCGATCCCCTCGGCCAAGCTGATCGAGCGGATCGGCTACCAGAAATCGCTCGTCACCGGGCTGCTGATCATGGCGGCGGGTGCGCTCGGCATGACGCTGGCCGCCAGCATCCCGTCCTACGGGGTGACGCTGTTCATGCTGTTCGTCATCGCCAGCGGCATCACGCTGCTCCAGGTGGCGGCGAACCCTTACGTCGCGGTGGTCGGCAAGGCGGAGACCGCGTCGTCGCGCCTCAACCTGGTGCAGGCGTTTAACTCGCTGGGCACGATGCTGGCGCCGCTGTTCGGGGCCTATCTGATCCTGGGCCGGTCCAAGGGCGGCACGGCGCAGGCGGGCGCGGTCCTGACCGAGGCGGAGCGGCTGGCCGATGCGCAGTCGGTGATCCTGCCCTATGTGCTGGTCGCGGCGGTGCTGGTCGTGCTGGCGATCGTGATCGCCCGCTTTCCGCTGCCGGCGATGGGTTCGTCCACCAGCCGCGTCGCCAAGGCGGAGCGCAAGCAGCATTCGCTGTGGAAGCACCGCAACCTGGTGTTCGGCATCCCTGCCATCTTCATCTACCTGATCGCGGAGATCGGCGTCGCCAACCTGTTCGTGAACTTCGTCAGCTCGCCCACGGTCGCGGGCCTGACGCACGAGCAGGCGGGTCGCTACCTGACCTTCCTGTGGGGCGGCATGATGATCGGCCGCTTCGCCGGTTCGTTCGTGATGCAGAAGGTGTCGGCGGAGCGCGTGCTCGCGGTCTTCTCGGTGCTCGCCTTCATCGTGATGATGATCACCGTGTTCGCCAGCGGTCCGGTTGCGATGTGGTCGCTGATCCTGGTCGGCCTGTTCCACTCGATCATGTTCCCGACGATCTTCACGCTCGGCATCAAGGGGCTGGGCGCGCTGACCGAGGAAGGGTCGGGCCTGCTCATCATGGCGATCGCCGGCGGCGCGCTGGTGGTGGTGCAGGGCTGGCTGGCCGATACCTATGGCCTGCAGACCTCGTTCCTGCTGACCGCGGTGTGCGAACTCTACATCCTGTTCTACGCGGTGTGGGGGTCCAAGGCGACCAACGCGCTGCCGGACCAGAAGCCGGTCGGCTGAACCGCCTGACAGGGTACATGAAAAAAGGGCCGTCCGGGAAAACTGGGCGGCCCTTTCTTCATGCGCGGGAGAGGGGGAAGGGAAGGGGTTTGCCGCTCACTCCTCCATCGCGCTGCGCGTATCCTCCAGCGCCAGGTCGACCAGCACGCGCATCGCCTCGCTCGCCGCCACCGCATCGCCCGCCGCGATTGCCTCGTACACGCGCACATGGTCCGGCACCGGATTGCGCGGCAACGCGCGCGCCCGCTGCTTGAACTGCGTCGTCCAGTTCACCGCCGCCCCGATGCTCGCGGACAGTACCACCAGCGCATCATTGCGCGTCGCGCGCAGGATGGTGTCGTGAAAGTCGCGGTCGGCGGCGCGGCCGGCCTCGGTCGCCAGCGTGTGGCGGCGCATCGCGGCCAGCGCTTCCTTCATCGCCTTCAGCTCCGCCTTGTCACGCCGCTCCGCCGCCAGCCGTGCCGCGGCCGGCTCGACGATCGCGCGCAATTCGAACAGTGAGCGGACGAACTGGATGTCGGGCTCGCCCGAAAACGCCCAGGCGAGGACGTCGGGGTCGAGCAGGTTCCAGCGATTGCGCGGCAGCACGCGGGTGCCCGTCTTAGGCCGGCTTTCCACCAGTCCCTTGGCGCTAAGTACCTGTACCGCCTCGCGATAGGCACTGCGCGATACGTCCAGCGCTTCCGAAAAGGCGACCTCGCCCGACAGCGTGTCGCCGGGCACATATTCCCCGGACAAGATCGCCACGCCCAGCTTGTGCGCGATGGCGCCGTGCAGGCGACGTCCCGTCCCGCGCGGCACTCGTCTGGTCGCGTCCGGCACCCCGCTGTCCGCCGCACTGCGTTCCGCGTCACCCATGCTGTTTATCCTCCCGTCGTGGCTTTGCCTATCAATTGCAGGCTAAGGGGGGAACGATAAAGATTGCCAGACCGCTGTCGATCTTTTATGTCAGAGTAATCAAGGAGCAGGACATGACAGACACCGCCGCCGCCACGCTCGATCGTTCCGAGGCGACCGCTTTCCGCTCGATCGACTCCGCCACCGGACAGCCGGTGGGCGAGCCTTTCGCCGTTCATGGCCCCGCCGATGTCGATGCCGCCTGCGCCGCGGCCGAGGCTGCGTTCGACACCTATCGCGCGATCGACCGCGAGGCGCGCGCCGCTTTCCTGGAGAAGATCGGCGAGGAGATCATGGCGATCGGCGAGCCGCTGATCGAGGCGGCGATGCGCGAAAGCGGCCTGCCGCGCGCGCGTCTGGAGGGTGAGCGCGGCCGCACCGTCGGCCAGTTGAAGCTGTTCGCCGGCGTCGTCCGTCGCGGCGCCTATCTCGGCCTGCGGATCGACCCTGCCATGCCCGATCGCCAGCCGCTGCCGCGCCCCGACCTGCGCCTGCGCATGATCCCGCTCGGACCCGTAGCGGTGTTCGGCGCGTCCAACTTCCCGCTCGCCTTCTCGACCGCGGGCGGCGACACCGCCTCCGCGCTCGCCGCCGGTTGCCCGGTGGTGGTGAAGGGCCACCCCGCCCATCCGCAGACCGGTGAGCTGGTCGCCGGCGCGATCCGCCGTGCGGTTGCCGCCAGTGGCCTGCCCGAGGGCGTGTTCGGCCACCTGACCGGCCCGAGCAACGAACTGGGCGCGGCCCTGGTCCGCGATCCCCGCATCCAGGCCGTCGGCTTCACCGGATCGCGCGGCGGTGGCCTCGCGCTGGTGCAGATCGCACAAGGCCGCAAGGTGCCGATCCCGGTCTATGCCGAGATGTCGAGCATCAACCCGGTCGTGCTGATGCCCGAGGCGCTGAAGGCGCGCGGTGCGGCGCTCGGCACGGCGTTCGTCGCCTCGCTGACCATGGGCGCCGGCCAGTTCTGCACCAATCCCGGCCTGTTGCTGGCGATCGAGGGCGAGGGGCTGGACGCGTTCGTGAACGCCGCGCGGGAGGCTTTGCCGGGTGCCGCGGCGCAGACCATGCTGACCAAGGGCATCCACCAGGCCTATGACCAGGGCGTCGAGGCACTGGCCGGACACAACCATGTCGAGACGATCGCCCGCGGCCAGGTCGGCGAGGGCGTGGCGCAGGGCCAGGCGGCATTCTTCGCCACCACCGCCGCCGAGTTCCTGGCCGACGACACGCTGGGCCACGAAGTGTTCGGCGCATCCTCGCTGCTCGTCCGCTGCCAGAGTGCAGAGGAACTGGCGCAGGTGCTGAGCGCCGCCGAGGGCCAGTTGACCGCGACGATCCAGATGGACGAGGGCGACACCGATCTGGCCGCGCGCCTGATCCCGATCCTGGAGCGCAAGGCGGGTCGTATCCTCGCCAATGGCTGGCCGACCGGCGTCGAGGTCGCGCATGCGATGGTGCATGGCGGCCCGTTCCCGGCAACGTCGGACGGCCGCACGACCTCGGTCGGCAGCATGGCGATCGATCGCTTCCTGCGCCCGGTGTCGTACCAGAATCTGAGCGCGGCGCTGTTGCCCGCCGAACTGCGCGACGATGCGCAAGGGACGCCGCGTCTGATCGACGGCCAGCCGGCGTAACGCTTCAAAGGTGGATCGCCTCCCATGCGGGGGCGATCCGCCGATGCATTCATGACCATTCATCGCGACCGCAACGGCGGCGCGCGATTCCAGTGAGGGGAAGACCATGGCCATCCGCCTGTTGCAGCACCGTGCGCCCGACGGCGCCCGCTCGGTAATCGTCGCAGAAGGCGACCGCGCCACCATCGTGCCCGGTGTCGAAAGCGTCCATGCGCTCGCCACCCGCGCGATCGAAGCCGGGCAGAGCCTGGCGGACGCGGTGCGCGCCTGCGGCGCCGGGGATAGCGTCGACCTCGCCGCCGAACTGGCGGCCGGCCATATCCTGTCGCCGATCGATCATGCCGATCCGGCGCATCTGGTGATGGCAGGCACCGGCCTGACCCATCTCGGCTCGGCGGAAGGCCGCGACAAGATGCACCGCGAGGCGGCGGCGGTCGAGAAGCAGACCGATTCGATGCGCATGTTCCTGGAAGGCGTCGAGGGCGGCAAGCCCGCCGAGGGCCAGGTCGGCCAGCAGCCCGAATGGTTCTACAAGGGCGACGGCTCGCAACTGGTCGCGCCCGGCGATGCGCTCACCATGCCCGCCTTTACGCAGGATGGCGGCGAGGAGCCCGAGCTGGCCGGCATCTACCTGATCGGCCCGGACGGCACGCCCTTCCGCCTGGGACTGTGCCTCGCCAACGAGTTTTCCGACCATGTGACCGAGCGGCACAATTATCTGTGGCTCGCCCATTCCAAGCTGCGTCAGGCCTCGCTCGGCCCGGAACTGTACGTCGGGGACATCCCCGACCATGTCGAGGGCGCCAGCCGCATCGTGCGGGACGGCAAGACGCTGTGGGAGAAGCCGTTCCTGTCGGGTGAGGCGAACATGTCGCACACGCTGGCGAACCTTGAGCATCACCATTTCAAATATGCCTTGTTCCGCCGGCCGGGCGACATCCATGTCCACTTCTTTGGTACCGCGACCCTGTCCTTCACCGACGGCGTGCGCACGCAGGAAGGCGACGTGTTCGAGATCGAGGCGGCGCCCTTCACGCTGCCGCTGCGCAACCCGCTGGCGCGTGCCGAGGGGGCCGCGGACGCGGTGACCACGGTCAAGGCGCTCTGAACGGCATGGGCGCCATCCGCATCGCCATTGTCGGTCTCGGCAAGATCGCCCGCGACCAGCATCTGCCCTCGATAGCCGGCAACGACGCCTTCACGCTCGCGGCCACCGTTTCGCCGCGCGGCGAGGGGCTGGCGGAGGTGCCGAACTTCCGCAGCCTGGACGCGCTGCTGGCGGACGGGCCTGCGATCGATGCGGTGGCGCTCTGCACCCCGCCACAGGTCCGCTACGACCTCGCGGCGCAGGCGCTGGGCCGCGGTCTGCACGTCTTTCTGGAAAAGCCGCCCGGCGCCACGCTGGCCGAGGTCGTGGCACTGGAAGGCGAGGCGGCCTCGGCCGGTGTCTCGCTCTTCGCAAGCTGGCATTCGCGCTATGCCGCCGGCGTCGCGCCGGCCAGGGCGTGGCTGGCGGACAAGATGATCCGCTCCGCCCGGATCACCTGGCGCGAGGATGTGCGCGTCTGGCATCCGGGTCAGGCCTGGATCTGGGAGCCGGGTGGCCTGGGCGTGTTCGATCCCGGCATCAACGCGCTGTCGATCGCCACGCACATATTGCCGCGCCCCTTCTTCCTGACCGAAGGGACGCTGTCGCTGCCCGCCAACCGTGCCGCGCCGATCGCCGCCGACCTGTCGTTCCGCGACAGCGCCGGCACCCCGATCACGATGGATCTGGACTGGCGCCAGACGGGGCCGCAGACCTGGGACATCGTGGTCGAAACCGATGCGGGCACCTGCACCTTGTCGAAGGGCGGGGCGGTGCTGACCCTGCCGGACGGCGTCGAGGCGCGCGAGGACCGCGAATATGCGGGCCTCTACGCCCGTTTCGCCGAACTGGTGCAGACGGGGCAGAGCGATGTTGACGTGGCACCGATGCGCCTCGTCGCCGATGCGTTCCTGCGCGGCCACCGGATGGTGGTCGACGCATTCGAGGATTGAACGGGCGAACCGGCGGGCCGAACCGGCCGGTCGCCATGACAAGGGAGAGGGACATGATGAAACCGTGGAAGAGCCTGACGGCCGCACTGCTGCTGGGCAGCGCGGCGCTGGTGCAGGCGCAAACCGCTGCGCCCGCACGTGATACCGCTACCGCAACGGTCCGGGCAGACCAGCCCGGCGCCACCTATGACAAGCGCATCTTCACCCAGTTCGCCGAGCATCTGGGCAATGGCATCTATGGCGGCCTGTGGGTCGGCAACGACAAGCGCATTCCCAACACGCGCGGCTTTCGCAACGACGTGGTCGGTGCGCTGAAGGATTTGGGCGTGCCGGTGATCCGCTGGCCCGGCGGCTGTTTCGCCGACGAATATCACTGGCGCGAAGGCATCGGCCCCAAGAACAAGCGCCCGGTGAAGATCAACACGCACTGGGGCGGCGTGACCGAGCCGAACACCGTCGGCACGCACGAGTTCATGGACGTGACCGAGCAGGTCGGCGCCGAGGTGTATATCTCGGGCAATGTCGGCAACGGCACGCCGCAGGAAATGGCGGAGTGGGTCGAATACATGACCTCGCCCGCCGGCACGCTGGCCGACGAGCGTGCTAAGAATGGTCGCAAGACGCCGTGGAAGCTGCCCTATTTCGGCATCGGCAACGAGCTGTGGGGCTGTGGCGGCAACATGAAGGCAGAATATGCCGCCGACGTCACGCGCCGCTACGCCACCTTCATCAAGGCGCCGGCGGGCACCCGCATCCAGAAGATCGCATCCGGCGCGAATGTCGACGATTATCACTGGACCGAGGTGATGATGCGCGAGGCGGGCGACAAGGTCGATGCCCTGTCGCTGCATTACTACACCACGCCCGGTGGCTGGCCGCCCAAGGCGTCGGCGATCGATTTCGACGAGACCGCATGGGCCGAGACGCTGGCGGGCGCGTGGAAGATCGACGAGCTGATCAGCAAGCACAGCGCGATCATGGACAAATATGATCCGCAGAAGCGCGTCTATCTGGCGGTGGACGAATGGGGCACGTGGTACGGGCAGGACCCGGGCACGCATCCGGGCTTCCTGCGCCAGCAGAACTCGCTTCGCGACGCACTGGTCGCCGCCATCCATCTCAACGTCTTTGCCAAGCATGCCGACCGCGTGAAGATGAGCGCGATCGCGCAGATGGTGAACGTCCTTCAGGCGATGATCCTGACCGACGGGCCGAAGATGGTGCTGACCCCCACCTATCACGTGTTCAAGATGTACAAGCCGTACATCGATGCCACGGTGCTGCCGATCGAGTTGAAGTCGCCCTGGTACAATAACGAGCAGTGGACGATGCCCGCGGTCAGCGCGTCGGCGGTTCGCGACAAGGCCGGGGTGGTGCATGTCGGCCTCGCCAATGCCGATCCGAACAAGGCGATCACGGTGACCACGACGCTGGCCGGCCTGAACGCATCGGGCGTCAGCGGTCAGGTGCTGACCGCGCCGACGATCAACGCGCTCAACACCTTTGACCAGCCGAACAATCTGGTACCCGCGGCCTTCAACGGCGCGCAGCTGAGCGGCAACACGCTGACCGTGACCCTGCCGGCCAAGTCGGTCGTCATGCTCGACCTGCGTTAAGCGGGCGATGCCCCTCCCCGAAGCGCGGGGAGGGGCCATTTATGAGAGGACAGGCCATGCGCCGGTTGAAAATGGGGCTGAAACTGGCGGCGGCGGCGCTGATGCTGGGGGCCGCCGCACCGCAGGCGATCCCGCTGAACGACCGGATCACCGGTGATATCGCGCCCGTCCACGATCCCGTCATCATCCGCGAGGGCGGGGTGGTGCACGTCTTCTCGACCGGGTTGGGCGAGGGGCCGGACGGCATCATCGCCCACCGTGTCTCGCGCGACATGATCCACTGGGAACGCGCACCCGCACCGCTTGCCGCGCTGCCCGCCTGGGCAAAGACCGCGATCCCCGGATCGGGCAATGCCTGGGCGCCCGACATCTCGTTCGTCGACGGGCGCTACCGGCTTTACTATGCCGTCTCCACCTTCGGATCGAACCGCTCGGCGATCGGCCTGCTGACCACGCCGACGCTCGATCCGGCCAAGCCCGGCTATGGCTGGCGGGACGAGGGGCTGGTGGTGATGTCGACCCCAGCCGACGATTTCAACGCGATCGACGCCGCCTTTATCCGCGACAGACAGGGTCGCGACTGGCTGTCGCTCGGCAGCTTCTGGAGCGGGCTGAAGCTGTTCGCGCTCGACCGGAAGACGGGCAAGCCCGCCGACCCCAAGGCAAAGCCGATCGCGATCGCCAGCCGCCCCGCGCCCGCCGGTGCGCCGGCCCCCGTGGAGGCGCCCTATATCTTCGAACATGGCGGCTGGTACTGGCTGCTCGCCAGCTATGATTATTGCTGCAAGGGCAATGCCAGCACCTATTACACCGTCGTCGCGCGGTCGAAGGCGATCACCGGCCCCTATCTGGGCAAGGATGGCAGCGCCATGCTGAAGGGCGGCGGTACCATCCTGCTGCGCGCCGATCTGCAGGAAAAGGGGCGCTTTCGCGGCCCCGGCCATCCCGGCCATTTCCGCGATACCGACGGCACCGATTATGTCGTCTATCATGCCTATGACCGCGAGGCGAAGGGTGCGCCGACGCTGCGGATCGCGCCGCTGCGCTGGGGTGCCGATGGCTGGCCGACCGCGCTGAACTGAACGATATCGATGGAGAGCGACATGTCCGACCCCACCCGCCGCCTGTTCCTGGCCGGCGCCGCCGCCACGGCCGCCATGCCCGCCTTTGCGCAGAAGAAGACCCCCACGATCGTCAACCCGCTGGTGCGCAACCGCGCCGATGCGCAGGTCTTCCGCCACACCGATGGCTGGTATTACCTGACCGGATCGGTGCCCGAATATGACCGGCTGGTGCTGCGCCGCTCGCGCACCATCGCCGGCCTGTCGACCGCAAAGGAGGCGGTGCTGTGGCGGCATGAGAAGACCGGGCCGATGTCCGGCTTCCTCTGGGCGCCCGAGCTCCACATGATCGACAATCGCTGGATCATGTATTTCGCTGCCGGCCCCAGCGGCGGCGGCGAGGACGTGTTCCGCATCCGCACCTATGCGGTGGTCTGCGACGGCCCCGATCCGATGACCGGCAAGTGGAGCGTGCTCGGCCAGCTCCAGACGCCGTGGGACAGCTTCAACCTCGACTCCACCGTCTTCATGCACCGCGGCACCCGCTACATGGCCTGGGCCCAGCGCGAGCCGGGGATCGAGACCAACTCGAACCTGTATCTGGCGCCGCTCGCCACCCCGCTGACCTTTGCCGCCTCGCCGGTCCGCCTGACCGTGCCGACGCTGGACTGGGAAATCCGCGGCTTCAAGGTGGCGGAGGCGCCGGCGGTCCTGGCGCGCAACGGCCGCCTGTTCATGACCTATTCGGCCAGCGCCACCGACGCGCGCTACTGCATGGGCATGCTGACCGCGCGCGACGACGCGAACATCATGGATGCCGCCGCCTGGGCCAAGAGCCCGGTCCCGGTGATGACCTCCTCGCCCGAACACAAGATCTTCGGCCCCGGCCACAACAGCTTCACCGTGGACGAGCGCGGTCGCGACATGCTGGTCTTCCACGCGCGCGATTACGAGGCGATCAAGGGCGATCCGCTGTTCGATCCCAACCGCCACACCCGCGTGCAGCGTATCCGTTACGATGGAAAGGGCGTGCCGATCTTCAACCCGCCGGTGGCCAACGGTCCGCTCGCCTGAGGAGGGGCCCGGAGGCATGGGGCCCGGAAGCATGGGCCCTGCAAGCATGGAAGTGTGGCCGGCGTCATGGCCGATACCGGCGACACCCCCATGCCGCATGAAGCATGTGACGGCCAGCGCTCCCTCACCAGCCGCCACGAAGGCGTCCTTGTGCGAAAGGCGGATGCGCCTCTATCCGGGAAAAACCCGGATATCGCCGCAGCTTACTCGGCAGTCTCCGGCGCCGGAACCGCGGCCGGATCCCGCGGCCGGCGCAGCCGCAGGCCGATGAACAGGACCGTCGGCCAGAACAGCGTGTTGACGATGTCCGACGACGTATCCTCCCAACGCCACGACCCGTAATGCAGCCGGTCCAGTATCTCGTTCCCCGCCTCCGCCAGCGCGACAAAGGCCAGCGGGATCGGCGTCGACAGCGAGCGGCGGGTGACGATCCGCGCGAGGAACAGCACGATCATCCCGGCATGGACGTGCAGGATGCTGTCGGACATGCCGGTGCCGCCCGCGATCCACTGGATCAGGTCGGCGTAGAGCGCAGGAATGTTCATCGCCTCTCCATCGCCGATCCTGCCGCGCCGCACAATCGGCCGACCGTACCAAGCCTGCTGGAAAAGACGGGCCGATCGGTTAGACACCCGCTTTTCCGGGGCACCTCGGCCCCCGCCACAGGGACGTTTCGCCAATGCGTATCACGATGATCGGCTCGGGCTATGTCGGCCTCGTCTCGGGCGCCTGCCTGTCGGATTTCGGCCATGACGTGACCTGCGTCGACAAGGATGCGGGCAAGATCGACGCGCTGAGGGCCGGTCGCATGCCGATCTACGAGCCCGGTCTCGACCAGCTCGTCGCCACCAATGTGGACGCCGGCCGCCTGTCCTTCACCACCGACCTGGCCGGTGCCGTCGCGGGTGCGGACGCCGTGTTCATCGCGGTCGGCACCCCCAGCCGCCATGGTGATGGCCATGCCGACCTGACCTATGTCTATGCCGCGGCCGAGGAGATCGCCGCCGCCGTCACGGGGGCGACCGTGGTCGTCACCAAGTCCACCGTTCCCGTCGGCACCGGCGACCGGGTGGAGGAGATCATGCGCCGTCTGGCGCCAGGTCACGACGTGCAGGTCGTCTCCAACCCCGAATTCCTGCGCGAGGGCGCCGCGATCGGCGACTTCAAGCGGCCCGACCGCATCGTCATCGGCACCGACGACGAACGCGCCCGCGCCGTGATGCACGAAATCTATCGCCCGCTCTACCTGAACGAGTCGCCCATCCTGTTCGTCGGCCGCCGCACCTCGGAGCTGACCAAATACGCCGCCAACGCGTTCCTCGCGACCAAGATCACCTTTATCAACGAGATCGCCGACCTGTGCGAGGCGGTGGGCGCCGACGTGCAGGATGTCAGCCGCGGCATCGGGCTGGACAACCGCATCGGCCGCAAGTTCCTCCACGCCGGCCCCGGCTATGGCGGTTCCTGCTTCCCCAAGGACACGCTGGCCCTGCTCAAGACCGCGGAGGACGCCGCCAGCCCGATGCGCATCGTCGAGGCGGTGGTGCAGGTGAACGACACGCGCAAGCGCGCGATGGGGCGCAAGATCATCCACGCCCTGGGCCCCGATCACCGCGGCAAGACGATCGCGCTGCTCGGCCTGACCTTCAAGCCCAACACCGACGACATGCGCGACGCGCCCGCCATCGCCATCGCCCAGTGCCTGGCGGACGAAGGCATCACCATCCGCGCCTATGATCCGGAGGGGATGGAGGCGGCCAGGGCGATGATGCCCGACCTCGTCTATTGCCGCGACGCGTACGAGGCGGCGGAGGGCGCCGACGCCGTCGTGATCGTCACCGAATGGGACGCATTCCGCGCGCTCGACATCAAGCGGCTCGGCCAGATCATGGCGACGCGCACTATGGTCGACCTGCGCAACGTCTATCGCCGCGACGCGGTCGAAGCGGCCGGCTTCCGCTACACCGCGATCGGGCGCTAGTTGAGCGGCCTGTCCCGCTCCGCCAGCACCGGCGGCAGGTAGGGGAGCGCACTTCCCGCCGGTATCGCCGCGATCTCCGCGGCGACCGCATCGCCGCGCGCCTTGGACGAGGGGTGGGTACGGCTGCGGAAGAGGCCACCGTCCACCTCGCCGCCATGCTCGCGCCAGAAACGCACCGCCAGTGCCGGGTCCCACCCGGCATTGCGCAGCAGGTGCATGCCCAGCAGGTCCGCCTGGTTCTCGGTCTGACGGAACAGCCGCCCGTTGCGCCCGAACTCGGACAGCAGCCCGCGCTTGACCCCCGCCGCATCCAGCCGCTCGCGATGCTTCAGGATGTTGTGCGCAAATTCGTGTGCGACGACCACCGCGATCATGTCGTCGTCGAACCGTTCAAAGAAGCGCACGCCGATCTGCACGATATCCCCGTCCGCCGATGCCGACAGGCCCGGCCCGACCAGCACCTCGAACCGCGACCGACAGCCGGGGGAGGGCGGCACCGTCACCGTGCGGGTCCGCCCGCCCTGTACCAGCGTCAGCGCCAGCGGCGCATCCGCCGGTTGCCGGGCGATCACGGCGGCGGCGGCATCGCGCGTCGCGCTGCTCGCCTGCGCGCGCCCGGCGGGGCTGATCGCCAGCGCCTGACCGCCCACCGCGCTGATCCCCTCGTTCGGCCGCACGCCCGCGCGCGCCGCGGCGCTGTTCGGCACCACGCCTTCCACCGCCACGGGCGCCTCGAACCCGAAGATGGCGGGCAGGCCGGCGCGGAGTTTCGGATCATATTGGTCGATCGCATGAATCGCGATGCCCGGCACCGGTGCCAGATCGCGGCACAGCGCACGGTTGGCGGTCGCCAGCCGCCATGCGATCCCCGCCAGCCGCATGTCCACCTCGCGCAGCGCGGCGAATTGCTCGGGCGTTTCCTGCGCGGGGGCGGGCGCGGGTGCGGGCAGCGCCACGAGCAGTGCGGCGGCGGCAAGCATCGATCTCATGCCCCGCTGCCTAGCCCGCCGCCGCCGCGACCGGAAGCCTCGTCGCGTTCGCGCAACATTGCGCGCGGGGCAGGGGGGTGAAAGGCCATCTTCGTTGCGCGAAGCGGAAAATCGGCGCATGGGAGCCGACAATCGAATGTGAAGAAAGTGATCGCCATGGCCGCGAACTGGGCCCCCAATAGCTGGACCACCGCCGAAGCCCGTCAGCTTCCCGACTATCCCGATGCCGCCGCGCTGGCACAGGCGACCGACGCGCTCGCCAGCTATCCGCCGCTCGTTTTCGCCGGCGAGGCGCGCAACCTCACGGCGTCGCTCGGCGAAGTGGCGGAGGGGCGCGGCTTCCTGCTCCAGGGCGGCGACTGCGCGGAAAGCTTTGCGGAGCATAGCGCGAACAACATTCGCGACACCTTCCGCGTCATCCTCCAGATGGCGGTGGTGCTCACCTTCGCGTCGAAGCTGCCGGTGGTGAAGCTCGGCCGTATGGCGGGGCAGTTCGCCAAGCCGCGCTCCACCCCCACCGAGACGATCGACGGCGTCGAACTGCCCAGCTACCGCGGCGACAATGTCAACGACATCGCCTTCACCGCGGCGTCGCGCATTCCCGATCCGCAGCGGATGCTGCGCGCCTATGCGCAGTCGGCGGCGACGCTGAACCTGCTGCGCGCCTTTGCGCAAGGGGGCTATGCCAATCTCCACCAGGTGCACCGCTGGACGCACGACTTCATGGGCCGCAGCCCCTGGGCGCAGAAATATACCGAAACCGCGAACCGGATCGGCGAGGCGCTCGATTTCATGGCGGCGTGCGGGATCGATCCGGAGACAGTTCCGCAACTGTCGCAGACGCATTTCTATACCAGCCACGAGGCGCTGCTGCTGCCCTTCGAGCAGGCGCTGACCCGGCAGGATTCGCTGACCGGCGACTGGTACGACACCTCCGCCCACTTCCTGTGGATCGGCGATCGCACCCGGTTCGAGGGGTCGGCGCATGTCGAGTTCCTGCGCGGCATCGGCAACCCGATCGGCGTGAAGTGCGGCCCCTCGCTGGAGCCGGACGCGCTTCTGCGCATGCTCGACACGCTCAATCCGGGCCGCGTGCCCGGCCGCATGACGCTCATCACCCGCTACGGCTATGACAAGATCGAGGCGGCGCTCCCCAAACTGGTCCGCGCGGTGAAGCGCGAAGGCCATCCGGTCGTCTGGTCGTGCGATCCGATGCACGGCAACACCGTAAAGGCCGCCACCGGCTACAAGACGCGCCCCTTCGACCGTATCCTGGCCGAAGTCCGCGGCTTCTTTGCGGTGCACCGGGCGGAGGGGACGCATGCCGGCGGCATCCACGCCGAAATGACCGGGCAGAACGTCACCGAATGCACCGGCGGCGCGATCGACGTGACCGAACAGACGCTGGCCGACCGCTACCACACGCATTGCGACCCGCGCCTGAACGCCAGCCAGAGCATCGAGCTGGCCTTCCTGCTCGCCGAAATGCTGAACGCCGAAATGGCCGAACGCCGCCGCGACGCGGCCTGAACCGATCGATAAGTGGGGAGGGCGCTCCCCACTTATCCACAGCAAAGCGCGCAAATCCGCTTGACGGCCACGGCCTCTACGGATAACAGCGCGCCTCCACCGAACGGCCCCTTCGTCTAGCGGTTAGGACGTCGCCCTCTCACGGCGAAAACACGAGTTCGATTCTCGTAGGGGTCACCACGGTTTTTCCGCTGTCACAGCGGACCTCCCACATCGCCGATGCCTGAACGCGCCTTGCCCGGGCGCGCGTCCGCTTGTGTGACTTATCTGGTTTGTCACACCCGCGTAACGAGACCGTCGCGGCGATTTCATCTAGTACCGCCAATGGCTTGCCCACTTCCAAAGGGGTAACCATGATCTCGCGTCCTTCTTTTGCCGCGGCGCTGCTCGCGTCCGTATCCTTCTGCACCACGCCCGCTTTCGCCCAAGCCTCCGCACAGCCCGAAGACGCAGGCGAGCGGAGCGGCAACGACATCATCGTCACCGCGCAAAAGATCGAGCAACGGGCGCAGGACGTGCCCATCACCATCTCGGCGCTCAGCGGCCAGCGCATTGCCGAACTCGGCGTCGGCGATCTGGACGAGCTGTCCAGCTATATTCCCGGCCTCAACATCCAGGAGCAGAGCGCCAACAATCCCGGCATCGTCATCCGCGGCATTACCTCGGACTCGGGATCGTCGCAGCAGGGGCCACGCGTCACCCTTTATTATAACGGCGTCGATATCTCCCGGTCGCGCGGCTCCTACCAGGCGATCTACGATCTGGAACGGGTCGAGGTGATCAAGGGGCCGCAGGCGACCCTGTTCGGCACCGCCTCCGCGGTCGGCGCGATCAGCCTGACCTCGGCCCGCCCGCGCGAGGGTTTCTCGGGCACGTTGACCGGCGGCTACGGCAATTTCGGCCAGACATTGCTGTCCGGCTTCCTCAATGCCGGCAACGACGTCATCGCCGGGCGCGTCGCCTTTGAATGGAAGACGCGCGACGGCTATGTCGAGAACCTGTCGCCGCGCCAGAAGCGCGACCTCTATGCGCAGGACCAGCTCGGCATCCGCGCCTCGCTGCGCTACACCCCGACCGACACGCTGACCGTGGACCTGATCGGCACCTTCGACCGGCAGGACAATGGCGGCACCCCCTTTATCTCGCGCGCCCTGCCGACCGAGGATGGCCCCGGCAACCCGTTCGGTCGTGCGAACCTGGGCGGCTCGCCCTTGTCGGCGCAAGTGCTCGGCAACGACCAGCTCGGCCTCGACCGCAAGGTCTATGACGTCAATCTGACCGCCAGCTACGACTTTGCCGATGGCTGGAACTTCACCACCGTCAACGGCTATCGCCGCTTCGACAGTGCCGAGGTGTTCGATGCCGACGGTTCGGCCGCCTGGTATCTGGAATTCGCCGAAATCGCCAAGGGCTGGCAGGCCAGCCATGAAGGCCGCTTCAACTATGCCGACGATCATTGGCGCGCTTCGTTCGGCTGGAACGTCTTCGTGGAGGACAATTTCCAGCGCGTGCCCTTTTCGGGCGAGGAGGGGACGTTCATCGGCTGCCTCGCGGGTGCGCTGACCGGTGGCTGCGTCAATGCCGCGGGCACCGTGGTCGCCGCCGGCACCACCGCACAGGTCACCGGCGGCCGGCTGACGCAGATCCCCTACAGCTCGGTGACCGAGAATCAGGGGCAGAACGACAGCTACTCGGTCTTTGCCGACACCACCTGGATCCCGGTGCCCGCGCTGGAGCTGACCGCGGGTGCGCGCGTGCTGATCGAACAGCGCAAGTCCGGCTATATCGCCAGCGTTCCGCGTCCGATCCTGCCGGCGCTGCTGCCGGTGGCGCTGCGCGCGCAGCTGGCGGCGCGCGGCGTCGGCGCGTCGCTGGTGCCCAACCAGGTCGATACCGGCGGCCGCACCTTCACCGCGCAGCAAAGCTATGCCGCGATCCTGCCGCGCTTCAACGCGCTGTATCGCCTGAGCCCGGCGGTGAACGTCTACGCCACCATCTCCAAGGGCCGCCGCTCGCCGGTGGTGCAGCTCAACGCCCGCGCCTCCGCCGCCGGCGCGATCCCCAACGTGCAACGCGTGCCCGAGGAGGTCGTCTGGAATTACGAGGGCGGCATCAAGGCCAGCCATGGCGGCATCTCCGGCTCGCTCGGCGTCTATTACCAGAAATATGACGGCTTCCAGGTCAGCGTGCAGCAGGCGAACGGGACCGCCATCACGCAAAGCGCCGGATCCGCCGGCAATCTGGGGGTCGAGGCCGAACTCAGCATCCGCCCGGTCCGCTGGCTGAACGTGTTCGGCAATGTCGGCTATATCGATGGTGGCATCGACCGGAACAACAGCTTCGCCCCCGCCTTCTCCGGCGCCCGCTTCCGGCTTCAGCCCAAATGGCAGGCGGCGGGCGGGTTCACCGTCGATGCGCCGCTGGGCGGTGGCATGCGCCTGTTCGCCACGCCCAGCATCACGCATCGCAGCAGCATCTTCTTCGAACTGCCCAACAGCTCCGCCACGTCGCAAGGCCCCGTCACGCTGGTCAACGCGCGCGCCGGGATCAGCTTCGCGGACGGCGCCTATGAGCTGACCGGCTTCATCCGCAACGCCTTCGACCGCGACTATCTCCTCGACGCCGGCAACACCGGCGGCGGCTTCGGCATCCCCACCTACATCCCCGGCGAGCCGCGCTTCTACGGCGCGCAGGCGACCGCGCGCTTCTGATGCCCTCCTTTTCGAAAGACCAACCCATGACCATCATCGGACGGCGCGGCGCCCTCGCCCTGATCGGCAGCGGCGCCAGCCTTTCCATTCCGGCTGTGGCACGTGGCCCGGCCAGCGCCCGCTTCGAGCACGGCATCGCCAGCGGCGACCCGGCCGCGGACGGCGCCGTGCTGTGGACCCGCGCCACCCCCGCCGACGCCAGTGCCGACGTCGCGCTGGAATGGCACGTCGCCGACGGCCCCGACGCCGCGCCCCGCCACACCGGCCGGGTCGTCGCCCGCGCCGCCGCCGACCATACCGCCAAGCTGGAGGTGACCGGCCTCGCGCCCGGCCGCGACTACTGGTTCTGGTTCACCGACGCCGCCGGCACCCGCTCGCCCACCGGCCGCTTCCGCACCCTGCCCAGGGGCGCGGTCGACCGCCTCGTCCTCGCCGTCGCCTCGTGCCAGCTATATCCCGGCGGCCTGTTCAACGCCTATGCCGACATGGCGGCGCTGCCCCGGCTCGACGCGGTTCTCCATCTCGGCGACTATATCTATGAATATGGCGCCGGGGGGTACGGCGCGGACATCGGCCGCAAGCTGAACCGCCTGCCCGATCCGGCGCACGAGATCGTCTCGCTGTCCGACTATCGCCGCCGCCATGCACAGGTGAAGCGCGATGCGGACATGCAGGCCGCCCACGCCCGCGCCGCCTTTATCTGCGTGTGGGACGATCACGAGGTCGCCAATGACGGCTGGGTCGGCGGCGCCGAGAACCACGACCCCGCGACCGAGGGCGACTGGACCGCGCGCAAGGCGGCGGCGATGCAGGCCTATTTCGAATGGATGCCGATCCGCGAATCGCGTCGCGGGCTGGGTCGCGAGGCCATCTTCCGCAGCTTCGAGTTCGGCGATCTGGCAACGCTGGCGATGGTGGAAACCCGGCTGCTCGCGCGCAGCGAACAGGTCGCGCCCAAGGGGCAGGCGCCCGCGTCCGGCGATTATGCCGCCGCCCTGGCCGAAGCCGCCCGCCCCGACCGCGAGATGCTCGGCGCGCAGCAGCAGCGCTGGCTGGAGGACGTGCTGGCCCGCTCGGTCCGCGCGAACAAGCCGTGGCAGCTGCTCGGCAATCAGGTGGTAATGGCGCGCGTCGCCGGCCCCGATCTGGAAAAGGCATTGGGCGCGGAGAAATACGCCGCGACGCTTGCCCGCATTCCGGCGGCATATCGCGACCGGCTGGCCCGGTCGCTCGCCAGCTACCGCGTCGGCATCCCCTTCAGCCTCGATTCGTGGGACGGCTATCCGGCGGCCCGCGAACGGCTCTACCAGAGCTTCCGGCGTGCCGGCGCGCGTCCGGTCGTCCTGTCGGGGGACAGCCATGCGGCATGGTCGAACGACCTGTACGACGATGCCGGCCACCTGGTCGCGGCCGAATTCGGGGCCACCGCGATCACCAGCCCGTCCTATGGCTCGCTGCTCCCCGGCCTCGGCAAGGTGCTGGCAGACCAGAATCGCGAGGTCGTGTTCTGCGACCAGGATTCGAAGGGCTATACGCTGCTGACGCTCACCCCCGATGCGGCCACCGCCGAACATATCGCGGTGTCCACCATCCTCGCCAAACCCTTTACCCGCCGGGTGACCGCCACCCACCGCGTCACCACCGACAAGACCCGGCCGATCGCGTAACAGGCAGCACGCCGATTCCTTTTCCGTTCGGCCTTCGACTTCGCGCAAGGCCGAACGGATCGTCGCACTATCCCGCCATCGCCCGTCGCGCACCGGTATCCACATCGCCCATCCCGCGTTGTGCCCGCATGACCCTGAACCCGGCCGATCCCCGAACCGCCGCCGCCAGCGGCATGGCACGCTTCCTTGGCCGCATCGCGCCCGACGAGACGATCGCGGTCGCCGCGCATTTCGACGCGGACGGCCTTGCCGCCGCCGCCATCCTCACGCGCGCGCTGCGCACCGCCGGCCGCACCGCCGAACCGGTGATCGTCGGCAAGGCGCAGACGCCGTGGGACGAGGATTTCGCAGGCCGGTTGCGCGGCCTGAACCCCGGCGGGCTGATCCTCGCCGATCTCGGCACCCGCGCCGAACCGGTGCTTGCCGGCACGCCGACACTGATCGTCGACCATCACCGCCCGACCGGCACACCCCCCGACGCCGTCACGCTGAGCGGCCACGCGCTCGATCCCGAACCGACCAGCGCCCTGATCGCCTGGTGGGCGACGACGGCGCTCGGCGACCAGAGCGACCTGCTCTGGCTCGCCGCACTCGGCCTGATCGGCGACATGGCGGAGGCGGCGGGCTTTCCCGAACTGGCCGAGGCGCAGAGCCGCTGGGGCAAGACCGCGCTGCGCGATGCCGTGTCGCTGGTCAACGCACCGCGCCGCACCGCCGCC
The DNA here is from genome assembly GCF_009789535.1 of Sphingomonas carotinifaciens. NCBI lineage: Bacteria > Pseudomonadati > Pseudomonadota > Alphaproteobacteria > Sphingomonadales > Sphingomonadaceae > Sphingomonas > Sphingomonas carotinifaciens. Next base: position 1,727,543 of record NZ_WSUT01000005.1, read on the forward strand.
GCCGATGCGGGACCCGCGCTCCGCCTGCTGCTCGCCGGCGATGGGCCCAAGGCGATCACCAGGGGGGAGGGGCCGGACGTCCAGGCGCTCGCGGCGGCAAAGGCGGAGGTGCGTGACGCGGTGGAGGCCGCCCGCCGCGTTCCTCCCCGGATCGCCGGCGACGTCGCGTTGCTCCTCTTTTCCTCACCCTGCCAGATCCATCCGCTGATCGCTCAGCAATGGCGCGGACGGCTGCGCGACAAGATCGTGATCGCGGCGAACAGCGGCTACCGCCCCGGCTGGGTCCACTTCGCCACCCGCTCGGCCACCGGCCGCGATCTCCTCGCCTTTCTCGCCGAACACCGCCCCGACGGCGCCGATGGCCGCTACGGCAACGGCCACGCCCAGGCCACCGGCGGCGCGCTGCCGGTGGAGATATGGAACCGCTTCGTCACGGGACTGGGAATCGTGGAGGCGCAGGTCGCACCCTGACTCCCTCGCCCCTACGGGGAGCATCAGGTCGTCCATGCCGGGGGCATGGACGACCTGATGCTGGAAGGGGCCCGCTGCCGCAAGGCAGTGGGAAGGGTGAGGGGCCGCCACAAGCGCCGCACTGCTTGGCTACCCCTCACCCTCCCGTCGCACCGAATGAAGCGTGCCTGTACCCCTCGACCATCCCCCGCACATCCACCCGCGCCTTCAACCGCGCGCACAGCAGGGCCGTCCCGCTCACCTTGCGCTGCACGAACAGCGTATCCACCGGCGGCAGGTGCCAGGTGTCCCGGTCCTCCGCCATCGTCGCCGCCTCCTGCCGCAGCACCGGGACGAAGGCACGGTCGCCGAAGTCGAACGCGCCCGGCTGGTCCAGCTTGGCCAGGATCACCCCGATCATCCGGTCCACCGTCGCCCGGTGCCGTTCGGTCGCCGCCGCGCCCAGAAAGCCGGTTTCCACCGCCGCCACGCGCACCGCATCGCGGTCGCCGCTCAGTCCCGCCAGGATCAGCCGGTGATAGGCGGCCTGCGTCTCCGGCCGGATCACCCGCGCCGCCCCGAAATCCAGCAGCACCAGCCGGCCCGTATCCGCCTGCCAACGATAATTGGCGAAGTTGGGATCGGTCTGCATCACCCCCCAGGCGAACAGCTCGCGCAGCATCAGCCGCACCAGCGCCTCGGCCGCCTTGTCGCGCGTCGCCTGATCGGCCGCCTCCAGCACCTCCACCCGCTCGCCGGCCACGAATTCCATCGCCAGCACCCGGCCGGTACTCAGCGCCGGGTCGGACCCCGGCACCACATAGGCGGGATCGTCGCCGACCAGCGTGCGATACCGCTCCAGCATCGCGCGCTCGCGCTCGTAATCGGCTTCCTCGTGCAACTGCCGCTTGGCCTCGCCCAGCAGCGGCGCGATATCCAGCTCGCGCGGCAACAGGCCCGAGACGCGCAGCAACGTCGCGACATTGTCGACATCGGCGTCGATGCTGTTCGCGATCCCCGGATATTGCACCTTGATCGCCAGCGTGCGGCCATCGGGCATCTCGGCGCGGTGGACCTGCCCGATCGAGGCGGCGGCGATCGGATGCGCCTGGAAATGCCGGAACTTGCGGCGCCAGTCGCGCCCCCATTCCGCCGTGAGTACGCCGTCCAGTTGCTTGGGCGGCATGTGATGCGCATTGTCGCGCAGGCGGGCCAGGATCTGCGTCAGCTCGGGCGGCAGGATGTCGCCGGCATCCATCGAGATCATCTGGCCCAGCTTCATCGCCGCGCCGCGCAGATTGGCGAGCTGATCCGCCACCCGTGCCGCGTTTTTGGGCGTCAGGATCAGGTCGTTCATTTTCGGCCGTTCGCCCGCCGCCAGTCGCCGGGCGCCCTCGGTCACGATTCCCCCGGCGATGCCGCCGACGATGCGGCCCATGCCGCCCAGTCGCCCGATCCGTCCGCCGGGCACGGCCCGACCCTTCGATTCCTCGGTCATGTGTCAGGTCCTCAACAGGTCGGATAGCGTCACGGGGGCGAAGTCGTGCACGTCGGTGCCGACATCGAATTGCCGCGGCATCGGTTTCAACCGGCCATGGCTGTGGCCGTGTAGGTTGATCGCGCGGCGATGCTGTCCGTTCCAACTGCGGAAAGGATAATGGCACAGCACCAGCCGGTGATCGTCCAGCGTCAGCTCGGCATAATCGCCGGTACTGGCCCAGCCGGGTGCGGCCAGCGTGTCCTCCGGATCGTTGTTCCCGCGCAGCAGATGCTTGGTGCCGTTCAGCCGCGCCAGCAGGGCGGCGACATCGGCGGGGCGCCGCGCGACGTCGCCCAGATGCCACACCGTATCGCCAGGTGCGACGACCGCGTTCCAGCGGGCGATCAGCGTTTCGTTCATCTCCGCGGTCGAGGCGAAGGGCCGGCGCGAGATGTTGATCGTGCGGTGATCGCCGAAATGCGTGTCCGCGGTGAAGAAGACCGTCATGTCCAGTACAGCACCCGCGCCATCGGCAAGGCCTCGGCGATGCGGCGTTCGAAGAACTGGCGCAGGTCGCGCATCGTGGCCGCGTCATAGACATGCTTCTCGGTGCCGAACTTGGTGCGCTTCGTCACCCGGTCGCGCGGCGTCATGTCCAGCGACGATCCCGGATACCAGCTGTCCAGCACCGCCTTCGATCCGGCGGTGAAGCGGTGGGTTATCAACTCGACGGTCAGGTCCAGGTCCGCCACCCCCGCCAGTGCGGCGGCGGCATCGTCGATCAGCGCGCCGTAGGCCGTCTGCCAGCCCTCCGCCGCGATGATCGGCGCGATCGTCAGTCCGACCGGATAGCCCGCCGCCGCCATCTGCCCCAGCGCGTGCAACCGCTGCGCGACGGGCGCGGTGCCCCCCTCGAACCGGGCAAAGGCGCGCGGGTTGATCGATGCGCGCATCCGCGTGCGCCCGCCATGGTCGAGCGTCAGCAGCGGGGCCACATCGGCGAACTTGCTGGTGAAGCGTAGTTGCGCGGCCACGTCCCACCGCCCGAACCATGCGATGGCCGCGGACAGCGATCCCGTCAGCGGCTCCAGCGCGAGGGGGTCGGTGTAGCACGACGCCTCGAACGTCGTCCCTTCATGCGCCCGCGCGCTGCTGCGCGAGGTGATCGTGCCTTGCCCCAGATAGGCGGGCAGGCCGTCCAGTATCTCGTCCAGATTGGCATAGACGCGGGTGATCGGCGGCCCCTTCAGCGATCCTGCAAGATAGCAGTAGCTGCAATGTGCCGGACATCCTTCCGCCAGGTCGACCCGCCAGTCCGCGCTTGGCGCGATCGGCTGCAACCGGCGTTTCGACGGTGGCGCCACCACCACCGCCAGCGTCGCCTTGGCCTCGGCATAGGCGCGGCGCGGATCGTCCTCGAACCCTAGCGTCAGCCGGTCCCCCGACAATTCCACCACCTCGATCCCCATACGCTCGGCCCGCACCAGAATGGCGCGTCCATGCGCGAAATCGCGTGCGGAACGCGTCACGACCACGCGGCGCGGCTTCCAGGTGCCGATGCCGGCGCGGGTGGGGGAGGGGGCGGTCTGCACGGGGTTCGAACGAATGGCTGCCGAACTTGTTCGCGGCCCCGTTCGCGGCGAAGCTTTTCGGTGCGGGCGCAACCAGCGTGCGGCGATGTTTGTTGATGCTTCCCTCGTCCCTCAGGTAATCGCCCCAAGTGACCGCTGCCTCAAACCCTGCCTGGACCGAGGCCGATCGCCTCGCTGAACTGGAATCCTACGCGATTCTCGATACTTCGCGGGAGGCGGAGTTTGACGATATCGCCCGGCTGGCCGCCGATGTGTTTGAAGCGCCGATGGCGGTGGTCAATCTCGTGGCGGGCGACCGGCAATGGTTCAAGGCGGAGGTCGGCATCGGCGCCTGCGAACTCCCCCTCGACGCCTCCATCTGCGCCCACGCGATCCGCCACCCCGGCCTCTTCATCGTCCCCGACCTCGCCCAGGATCCACGCTTCGCCCAGAACCCCCTGGTCACCTCCTCCCCCAACCTCCGCTTCTACGCCGCCACCCCCCTAACCACCCCCACCGGCCTCCCCCTCGGAACGGTGTGCGTGCTGGATACCAAAGCGCGGCCGGAGGGCATTACCGAGCGTCAGCAATTGACACTGCAATTGCTTGCGCGACAGGTGATGACGCAACTGGACCTGCGTCGCGCAATCGCGCTGCGCGACCGGCGGACAGCCCAGCTGGAAGCGGAAATTGCGGGACGACGTGGCGTGGACCGCGCACTCGCCGAGACCGATCGACGGCTTAATGCCGTGCTGGATAATACGCGAATGGCTGTGTTCCTGATGGATGAGCGGCAGCATTGCGTTTATGTTAATGCGGCGGCGGAGGCTTTGACGGGGTATCGTCTGGGGGAGATGGCGGGGCGGCCGTTGCACGACGTGGTGCACCATACGTATCCCGACGGGCGGCACTACCCGTTGGAGGAGTGTCCGATCGACCGGGCATTTCCCGAGCGTGCCCAGATGGATGGGGAGGAATTGTTCGTCGCCCCCGATGGCTCCTTCTACCCCGTCGCATTTACCGCGAGCCCGGTGCTGGACGATCATGGCAGCCCGGTGGGTACGGTGATCGAGGTGCGGGACGTGTCGGAGCAGAAGGCGCGGGAACAGGCGCTGGTGGAGTCCGAGGCACGGTTCCGCAACATGGCCGATCATGCGCCGGTGATGATGTGGGTGACCGACCCGGACGGGCGCTGCACCTATCTGAACAAGGCATGGTACGAGTTCACCGGACAGACCGCGGAGACGGCCGAAGGGCTGGGCTGGCTGAACGCGGTGCATCCCGAGGACAGCGGCTGGTCTGGCGAGGTGTTCCTGGACGCCAATGCGCGTCAGGCACCGTTCCGGCTGGAATATCGCCTGCGCCGCCACGACGGCACCTATCGCTGGGCGATCGATGCCGCATCGCCGCGTTTCGGCACGGACGGGGCGTTCCTCGGCTATATCGGATCGGTCATCGACATCGACGAACGGCGTGAAACGGAAAATGCGCTGCGCGCCAGCGAGCAGCGCTATCGCACGCTGTTCGAGGCGATCGAGGCCGGATTCTGCATCATCGACATGGTGTTCGACGACGAGGGCCACCCGGTCGACTATCGCTTCGTCGAGGCCAATCCGGCGTTCGAGCGGCAGACCGGCCTGAAGGATGTGGAAGGACGCAGCGCCCGCGAACTGGTGCCCGGACTGGAGGCACACTGGTTCGAAAGCTATGGCCGTGTGGCACTGTCCGGCGAGCCGGTGCGGTTCGAGAACGGATCGGAGGCGATGGGCCGCTGGTTCGAGGTACATGCGCTTCGACTGGGGCCGGCGGAGGCGCGTCGCGTCGCGATCCTGTTCAACGACATCACCGAGCGCCGCCGCACGGACGTGGCGCTGCGTGCACTGAACGAGACGCTGGAGCACCGGGTGGAGGACGCGCTGGCCGAGCGCAAGCTGTGGGCCGACGTGATCGAGAACGCCAATGCGATGATCGCGGTGGTCTCGCCCGACTATCGTTTCCTCGCACTCAATGCCGCCTATGCCGCGGAATTCGCGCGCATCTACGGCATCCACCCCAAGGTGGGCGACAGCTTGGGCGAATTGATGGCACCGGTCGCGGCGCATCGTGACGAAGCGTTGGCGATCTGGCGTCGCGCATTGTCGGGCGAGGCGTTCACGGTGACCGAGCCGTTCGGCGAGAGCGACCTGGATCGTCCTTATTACGAGTTGCGCTTCAACGCGCTGCATGACCGCGAAGGTCATTTCGTCGGCGCGTTCCAATATGCCGTGGACGTGACCGACCGGCTGCGCGATCAGGCGCGGCTGGCGGCGGCCGAGGAGCAGTTGCGCCAGGCGCAGAAGATGGAAGCGGTGGGTCAGTTGACCGGCGGCATCGCGCATGATTTCAACAATATGCTGGCGGTGACGATCGGCTCGCTCGATCTGCTGAACCGGCGGATCGGCGCATCGGATGCGCGTGCCAAACGCTATATCGATGCAGCGACCGACGGTGCGCGGCGCGCGGCAACGCTGACCCAGCGGTTGCTCGCCTTTTCACGGCAACAGCCGCTGCGGCCCGAGGCGGTGGACCCCAACCGGCTGGTCTCCGGCATGTCCGATCTGTTGCGCCATTCGCTGGGCGGCGACGTGCGGCTGGAGACGGTGCTGGCGGGTGGCATCTGGCCGACCCATGTCGACCCGAACCAGTTGGAAAACGTGATCCTGAACCTGGCGATCAACGCACGCGACGCGATGCCGGAGGGCGGGCGCGTGACGATCGAGACGCAGAATGCCCATCTGGACAGCCGCTATGTCGCATCGCAAATGGGCGTGGCGGCGGGGCATTACGTGCTGATCGCGGTATCGGACACCGGCACCGGCATGCCGCCCGAGGTGATCGCCAAGGCATTCGACCCGTTCTTCACGACCAAGGGCGTGGGCAAGGGGACGGGGCTTGGGCTGAGCCAGGTCTATGGCTTCGTCAAACAATCCGGCGGGCACGTGAAGATCTATTCGGAGCCGGGCGAGGGGACGACCGTCAAGGTCTATCTGCCACGGCTGATTGGTGCAGAGGCCGAGCCCGCCTCGCTGGCCGACGACCGCGACCTGCCGCTGGGCGAGCAGGAAGAGGTGATCCTGGTGGTCGAGGACGAGCCGAGCGTCCGGCAGTTCAGCGTCGAGGCCCTGACCGAGCTCGGCTACCGCGTGATCGAGGCGGACTCGGCGGCGGCGGCGCTGCGCCTGCTGGATGCCAATCCCGACATCGCGCTGTTGTTTACCGATGTGGTGATGCCCGAGGTGAACGGCGCCAGGCTGGCCGAGGAAGTACGGCGGCGGCGTCCCGATCTGCGGGTGCTGTTCACCACCGGGTATACCCGCAACGCGGTGGTGCATAACGGGGTGCTGGACCCCGGCGTCGAATTGATCGGCAAGCCGTTCACCATCGAGGAACTGGCCGCCAAGGTGCGCGAGGTGCTGGAAACGCCGTTGGGGTGAGCGGCGTTTATCCCAAATTGCGGATACGCCTGGTTGCAGTTCTGCAAGTTCAGGCAGATGCTGCAAGCGAGGGAATGCGGCGGAACGGGCGCGTTACCCCATATTCGATCCGGGAGGCCGTGATGCGGTGTTCATGGGCAGCGACCGCGCTTGTCGCGGCGGCTTGTGCGACAGTGGACAGGCGCAAAGCGGCGAGGATCAGGTACGCCGGGCCATCATGGACATGAACCGCGCGGCGCAGCGGCTGGATGCGGACGCGTTCATGCGCAGCTACTGGCGGTCACCCCGACTCACGATCACGTTCGACGGCGAGACGATGCGCGGATGGGACATCATTGCGCGCGAACAGCGCAAGTGGTGGGCCGACAAAAGCGCCGGCATCCGCTTTAATGAACAGCGGCCGGCCGAAATCGTGTCGCAGGGTGACGGCGTGGTGACGTCCCTGCAATGGATGCGGGTATCGCGTGCGGGCGATCAGGAGCCGGCGCGGCTGGTTATCACCTCCGTTTGGAAGAAGCTCCCCGAGGGGTGGCGGGTGGTGCTGGCCCATGAATCGTTGGTGCCGTGATGCTGGCCGACGGGTATTGCAGGGCGGGCCTCTGCCGTTTTGTTTCGACGTCGTTCCGGTGAGCGGTTCGGTTCCGATGTGTTCGCTCTGAATAGGTAATGCCCCTGAAGACAACGCCATGAAGCACGGCGTGCTGTAGTTATCTTGGAAGCGAATGACCGGGAGGGCAGGATGCTCAGGAAGATCGGTATGCTGGCGGCTTTCATCACTGCCGTGCCGGCCGTCGCCCAATCGTCCCCCGCCGTTCGTGTGCCACCGGAGATCGGCGCTGCATATGCACGATTGGGAAAAGCGATGATGGCGCATGATGCCAATGGCGTTCGTGCGGTCTGGGCAGAGGACTTCGTGGTGAATGCGCCCAACAATATGGTGCTGCACCGCGACGAGGTGATCGCGGCGATGGAACGCGATTTCCTCGACTATAGGGACTTTCGCAAGCACATCAGCTTTGTCGGCGAAAAGCCTGAAGTGACCGTGGTCATGGGCTACGACACCATGGTGCCGACCAAGGGGCCGGGTGCGGGCAAGCAGGTCATGCGTCCGTTTACCGACATATGGACGAACCGTGCCGGCACCTGGCAACTCATCGCGCGGCAGGCGACGATCGCTGCCGCGCGCTGAAGCGGAATGACATCGCCTTGATCCGTTCGCGTCGACGTGCCTCTCGATACGTGGCTTTGCCGCTACTCGGCGACTGGGGCGCGGGGGTGGGACAAGCAGGTGTCATCCAATTTCGAGACGTACGGATCAGGCGGTCATCAGGAAGGCGGCGCCGGGGATGGAGATGACCTTGGCCTCCGGCATGGGGCAACCATTTGCACCGATGCGGAAAATCGTGACCTGGCCGCTTTCCTCGTTGGCGGCGAGGAGGTGGTTTTGGTGGAGTAGCAGGTGGCGGGGGGAGCGGCCGATGCTGGAGATGTGGCCGATGCGGGTGGGCGTGCCATGGGTGTCGAGCGCGTAGGTGACGATGCAGTCGCCGCCGCGGGTGGTGACGTAAAGGCGGGCGTGCGGTGCATCGAGCGCGATGGCGCCGCCCAGCGTCTGTTCGACCGTGATCGCGCGGATCGATTCGGCGTGCAATGTCGCACCCTCGGGGCGCAGGACGGTGAGCGTGGCGGCGAGTTCGCTGACCAGATAGGCGACCGGCAGCGTCGGATGGGGGGCGAGATGGCGCGGACCCGATCCGGGCGGGGCGGTGTAGAGCGTCTGCGGCGCATGCAGATCGTCCAGGGGGCGCGACAGGATGCGGTCGGTGCCGAGATCGACGGTGAGCAGCGCACCCGCCGGGGTGAAGCCGACCCAGTGCGCGTGCGGCCCGCGCTGGCGATCCGGGTCGGGGCCGTGACCGCGATCGGCCAGCGTGATGCCGGCGCCGGGCAGGCCAGTGTCGCCAAGGGGAAACAGCGTCACGCTGCCGCTGGCATAGTTGGCGACGGCGAGGTGGCGTTCGTCGCGGGACAGCGCGAGGTGGCAGGGCGCCTCGCCGCCCGAGCGGACCTGCGCCAGTGGGCGCCAGTCGGCGGCATAGACGTCCACCGTGCCCGCCGCCTCGTCCACCAGATAGCGGTGGCCGTGGCGGGCGGAGGCGACGGCGAAGGATGCGTTGCGGATCGACGGGATCGGCGGCCTCGCCGTCCAGCCGCCCTGGCCGTCATGGACGAGCGGCACCAGTCCGGTGCCGCCCTTGCCCGCATAGGTGCCGACGAACGTGGCGGTCATGGCAGTTCCTGCATCCGCGGTTCGACGCGCAGGGTGACGACATCGACGCGGGGCGGGCGGGTGAGGATGAAATCGACCGCCTCGGCGATGTCCTCGGCATAGAGCATCTCGTGCCGGGCGATCATCTCGCGCTGTTCGTCGGCAGAAGGTTCCTGCATGTCGCTGCCCACCGTGCCGGGCTCGACCAGGCCGACGCGGATGCCGCGATCCTTTACCTCCTTGCGCAGCGTCTCGGCAAAGGCGGCCAGGCCGGCCTTGGTAGCGGAATAGACGCTTTCGCCCGGCGCATGGATGGCGGCGCTGATCGACCCGATGATGACGATCTGTCCGCCATCGTCCAGCCGCTCCAGCGCGGCGCGGGTACAGGCGAGCGCGCCGACCAGATTGACATCGACGACATAGCGCCAGGCATCGTCCTCCATCTCGTCGATGGGATCGGCGCCGAGTGCGGCGTTGGAGACGAAGGCGTCGATATGCCCCAGCCGCTCATCCGCTTCCTGGAAAAGACGCGCGACGCCCTCGCGCGTGCCCAGATCGGCGCTGATGCCATGGACCTCGCCGCGCGCATCGGCGAAGGATTCCAGCGCCTCCGCCAGTGCCGCCTCGTTGCGGCCCAGCGTCAGCACGCGGGCGCCCTTGTCGGCGAGGCTGCAGACGATGGCGCGGCCGATGCCGGTGGTGCCGCCAGTGACGATGACGTTCTTTCCCTGCACGGTCAGGCGCTCCCCTTGCACGGTCATGCACTCCAGGTGAGGATCAGGCGGCCATTGGCCGGCACGTGAAAATCGAGGCGGTCGTCGGAGGTGGTGTGGGCGCGGACGATGTCGCCCCCCGCCGTGGTCAGCGTCGCCTGCGGCAGCTTGCGGCGTTTCAGGCGGACCAGCGACAGATCGGCCTGACAGGTCTCGCCGCCGTCCAGCGACAGGGTCAGCGCGCGGTCGCCGGTCCGCTCGATGCTGCGGATGAACAGGTTGCAGAACAGGCGGAACGGCGCCTCGTCGATGCGGTGGTGGGAGCGGGCGGCGAAGACCAGCGCGGCGCCGCTGCCATAGATTTCCTGCCCGACCTGGCCGGGCGACTGGCCGTCGCCGTAGAGATCCTCCAGCGGGAAGGCGAGATCCGGGTTGATGACGCCGCTTTGGTGCGGAGGATCGGCCAGTATCTCCTTGGGCAGCGCTTCGGGATAATAAAACCAGGCGCGGTCGAGGGCGTATCTGCAATATTCGCCGATCAGCATGCGCACCGCGGGTTCCAGATCGGGGCCGCTGTCCGCCAGATAGGCCTCGAACGCGGTGAAGCTGTCGAAGCATTCGTAGATCGCCATGTAGGGCGAGTCGTGCAGGCAGGTGGCGCCCAAGAAGGTGCGGTAATGCACCGCGTGGCCGATCTCGGATTCCCAGATCTCGCAATTGTGGAAGAAGCTGGCGAGATAGACGTAGCTTTGCGACAGATAACGGTCGTCGTTGGTGATCCGCCACAGCCGCATGCAGGCGGCGGCACCCCAGGCGGTCAGGTTCGCCTGATATTCCAGGTCGAAGCGCATGCCGACCGCCGCATCGATCGCCGCGCGCGCCTCCGCCAGATAGGTCGGGTCGTCGGTCAGTTCGTGGCATTGCAGCATCAGATAGGCGTAGATGCCGCCGACATCGGTCTGGCCGAAGCGGTCGTCGTTGCGCGCCTTCGTCTTCACGGTGAAGTCGCGGATGTCGTACATGACCGGCCAGACATAATCGAAATGATGCGCCGCGCGGATGCCGAAGCCGACCGACTTCAGCAGGAGTTCGCGGCACACCTCGTCGCCTTGCAGCGCCAGCCGCGCCATGTTGAGCATCGGGTGGTAGAGATACCAGCTGTCGACGGCGTCGGCGTCCTTGTCCTTGCCGACATTGGGCAGATAGCGGCGCAGCGTCTGGAGATCGGGATCGTAGAAGCGCGCCAGCCCGGCGCGCAGTTCGTCTTCCAGCGGCAAGGGCGCGCCCAGCCAGCGGCCATAATCATGCACCGCGGCCAGCACCGACATCTGCACCATGACGTCGGGATATTCGCCGTCCGGATAGGGCATGATGTAGCGGTGGCCATATTGGCGCCTGCTCGCCTGCGGCGCCTCCGCCAGATCGCGCAGCGTGCGCTCGGACAGGCCCACCCAGTCGCGATAGTCGGTGCGCGGCAGCGGCAGCGCCTTGTACGCGATGCCGAGCATCTGGAGGAACTGGCGCGCCATCTCCAGCTCGTTGTCGCCCGCATGGTCGCGGAAGACGAGGATGGCGTCGGAGATCATCACCTCCTGCCCGGCGGGCAGCGGGTGGGTGGGGGGCGTGCCGCTTTGCGGCGGGGTGGGCAGGAGATAGCCGAGTTCGGGCCACTCGCCGCCCATCGCGGCGTCGGGCACGGTATCGGTGGCACGGAAATAGTCGTTCAGCGCGGTCAGGTTCTGGAAGTAGAGCGTGCTGCCGAACGCGGGTTCCTCGAAGCGGAAATAGATGAGCGCGCTGTTCACGCCGCGCTGGGCCGCCTCGACCGTGCCGTGCGCGCCCAGCGGATCGTCGTCGGCGCCCAGCACGTAGCAGTCGCGCGGGTGGAACGGGATCAGCAGCGGCGCGCGCGGGGTCAGCCGCACCTGCATCTGCAGGCGGTGGAGATCGGCCTCCGACGTGCGCAGCGCGATGACGTGGCGCCCGACGACGCTTTCGGCCTCCAGCCGCAGTACCTCATGCTGTTCGGGGGCGAGCTTGCGGACCTTGAACCCGCCATCGGGGGTGTAGGCGGCGCGCAGGGCCAGCCCGCCCTTGTCCGGGCGGCGGATGATGAGCCAGACCGAGTCCGCGCCTTGGCAGATGTCGACCGACAGGTCGCCGAGGCCGAACCGGTCGAGCCGCTTCATCGCGCCGCCCATCAGCTCCTCGCGCAGGCCCAGCACATAGGCGCTGACGCCAGGAATGTCCTCAGGGGGCTTGACGATGTCCAATACCGTCGATGACATAAATCCCATCCTCCGGAACCAAATCCCTTAACGCATGTTGTCCTAAGCGACTGAAAATACGTCACTATCTGGCACAACTCGACAGCGAGCCGTTGGTTCATGCGATGCGGCGAACGGCGCGTCGCGCGTTGTGGACGGCATGGCAGGGAAGGCTGGAGCATCGATGGGCAGTTGGACCGACGATCATGGTGCGCGGCCCCGCGTCGCGCTGGTGCTGGGTGGGGGCAATGCGCTGGGTGCGTATCAGGCCGGCGTGTTCGAGGCCCTGCAATCGGCAGGGATCGTGCCGGAATGGATCGCGGGCACCTCGATCGGGGCGGTCAACGGCGCGCTGATCTGCGGCAATGCACCCGAGGCACGGCTGGACCGGTTGCGCGACTTCTGGCGGCCGGCGGAAGGCGCCATATCGCCGACCGGGCCCGGAGAGACGGCGCGGCGGACCGCCAGTGTCGCGGAGGCCATGTTATGGGGGCGCGGCGACGTGTTCGCGCCACGCGGCCCCGGTACGTGGCCGATGGGTACGCAGGCGCTGTACGATTCGTCACCGCTGGGGCGGGGTATCGCGCGGCTGGTCGATATCGATCGGCTGAATGACGGCGGGATGCGCTACGCCACGGTGGCGGTCGACCTGGAGACGGGGGCGGAGCGCGTGTTCGACACGCAGCGAGGCCGCGTCGGCGTCGATCATGTGCGGGCAAGCGGTGCGCTGTTGCCGCTGTTCCCGCCGGTCACCGTCGATGGCCGCGACCTGGTCGACGGGGGTACCGCGTCGAACCTGCCGGTCGATCTGGTGCTGGCGGAGCCGGGCGAGGGCGCGTTGCTGTGCATCGCGGTCGACCTGTTGCCGCTGGAGGGCGGTGCGGCGCGGACATTGGGCGATTCGTTGCAGCGGATGCAGGACCTGGCCTTTGCCTGTCAGGCGCGGCGGGCGATCACCGGGTGGCAGCGCGACTATGACCTGCGCGCGCGGATACCCGGCGAGACGCCGCGCACGGTGACGTTGATCCACATGGCTTATGGCGGCGAGGAGCGGGAAGTGTCGGGCAAGGCGCTGGACTTCTCCGCGCGCTCGATCGGCGAGCGGTGGACACGCGGCGCGCGCGACATGCACCATGTCATCGCGCAACTGGATGCGGGCGAGATCGCCACCGGCCGGTCCGGGCTGACGGTCTACCGCTTTCAGGACGGCGAGCGGCGGGAAGGCTGATCGCGGATCGTCAGGTGACGATCGGATGGCGACCGCGCAGATCGTCGAGCGTGCGTTCCACCGCGGCATTCTCGCCCGCGGTGCCGGCGGGGGCGAGCGACCAGTTGCAATGGGGATGCGTCTCGGCACTGTAGACGCGTACATCGCCCAGCACGATCCGCCAGCGGCGGCGGGTGCCGCCCACCTGTTTCACGAGCGTTGAGAGCAGGATGTCGAGAAGGTCGTCGCGGGTCATGCTGGGGCGCGTTAGCCCCATCGGCGCCGTCAGGGAAGCAGGCATGCGAAAGCGGCGTACAGCGACAAAAATTGTCATGTTCCATCCTTGTTCCGGAGGAACAAAGAGCGTACATAGCGGTCAGCAATTGAACGTAGAAACAGCATGCTCTAGCGAAGGGAGCTTCTGATGGCCGCCAATCTGAAAGTGATCGATACCGGCATGGCAACCCTCAATGCAGACCGGCAAAAGGCGCTAGACGCCGCGCTGGCACAGATCGACCGCGCCTTCGGCAAGGGCTCCGCGATGAAGCTGGGGCAGAAGGAGGCGATGCAGGTCGAGGCGATCTCGACCGGCTCGCTCGGTCTCGACATCGCACTCGGCGTCGGCGGCCTGCCGCGCGGTCGCGTGATCGAGGTCTATGGCCCTGAATCGTCGGGCAAGACGACGCTGGCCCTCCACGTCATCGCCGAGGCGCAGAAGAATGGCGGCACCGCTGCCTTCGTCGACGCCGAACATGCGCTCGACCCGGTCTATGCCAAGAAGCTGGGCGTCAACATCGACGAGCTGATCGTGTCGCAGCCCGACACGGGCGAGCAGGCGCTGGAGATCACCGACACGCTGGTCCGCTCCAACGCGATCGACGTGCTGGTGGTCGACTCGGTCGCGGCACTGGTGCCGCGCGCGGAAATCGAGGGCGAGATGGGCGACAGCCATGTCGGCCTGCAGGCGCGCCTGATGTCGCAGTCCCTGCGCAAGCTGACCGGTTCGATCAGCCGTTCGCGCTGCATGGTGATCTTCATCAACCAGCTGCGCATGAAGATCGGCGTGATGTACGGCAACCCGGAAACGACGACGGGCGGCAACGCGCTGAAATTCTATGCGTCCGTTCGTCTCGACATCCGCCGCACCGGCGCGATCAAGGACCGCGAGGAAGTGACCGGCAACGCGACCCGCGTGAAGGTGGTGAAGAACAAGGTCGCGCCACCGTTCAAGCAGGTCGAGTTCGACATCATGTATGGCGAGGGTATCTCCAAGATCGGCGAGATCCTCGATCTGGGTGTGAAGGCCGGGCTGGTCGAGAAGTCGGGTAGCTGGTTCTCCTACGACTCGGTGCGGATCGGGCAGGGGCGCGAGAACGCCAAGACGTACTTGCGGGAAAACCCGGAAATGGCCGACCGGCTGGAACGCGCCATCCGTCAGCGCACCGACAAGGTCGCCGAGGAGATGATGACCGGCCCGGATGCCGAGGACGACGCCTGAGGGCGGCCCGCGCCCTCCGACAAGGGGCGCGGCAGGTCATCTTGCATCATGCCGATGCCGACACGAGAAGGGCCTGCCGATCCGGCGGGCCCTTTGTCGTTTCGGAGACGAGGGGCCGCGGCCTTTATCGCCTGACAGGAGAATGCAGCGCATGACCGGACGATCCGAATGGCAGTCCCGTGTGGGTCGGGTATGGGCACAGGAATGGCGCCGGACCGATCGCGCGCTGGCGAGCGTGGCCGAGCGGCTGGATGCGGCGATCGCGGCGGTTGCGCCACAAAGCGGCCATGCCGTCGATATCGGCTGCGGCGCGGGCAGCACGACGCTGGCGCTTGCCGCGGCACGACCGCATCTGCGGGTCACCGGGATCGACCTTTCGCCCGATCTGCTCGGCACGGCTCGGGAACGTGGTGAAGGACATGGCAATGTCGCCTTTGCCGAGGGCGACGCGCTGGCGGTCCTGCCGACGCTGGCGCCGCTCGACCTGATCGTGTCGCGTCACGGCGTGATGTTCTTCGACGATCCGGCTACGGCCTTTACCCGCATGCGCGCGGCGATGCGGCCAGGCAAGCCGCTGGTCTTTTCCTGCTTCCGGGCGCGGGCGGAGAATGACTGGGCGGTGGCGCTCGACGCGGCGGTGGGCGGCGGGCCGGCTGTGGCCACTGGCTATGCGCCCGGCCCGTTCGGGTTGGCCGATCGCGCGTTTACGCAGGACATGCTTGGCCAGGCCGGTTGGGCCGACATCCGCGCGGCGGCGCATGACGTCGCCTACCGCGTCGGCGGCGGAGACGATGCGGTGGAGGACGCACTCGGCTTCTTCGCGCGGATCGGGCCGGCGGCGACGCCGCTTGCCAATGCGGCCCCGGCGGAGCGTTATGCGCTGGAAGCGCGTTTGCGCTCCCTGCTCCATCCGCGCGTCGTGGACGGGGCGATCGATTTCACTGCGGCCATCTGGATCTGGACCGCGACAGCAGGGGAGGCCGCATGATCGTCGTCCATCATCTGGAAAACAGCCGCTCGCAACGCATCCTGTGGATGCTGGAGGAACTGGGGCTGCCCTATGAGGTGAAACGGTACGAACGGGACCCCAAGACGATGCTGGCGCCGCGTGAATTGCGCGCGGTGCATCCGCTGGGCAAGTCGCCGGTGATCCAGGATGATGGCGCGGTCGTGGCGGAAACCGGGGCGATCGCCGAATATCTGGTGGAAAAGGCGGACGGGCGGCTGGGCGCGCCGTCGCACCGCGAGGCGGCGCTGCGCTATCGCTTCTGGCTGCACTATGCGGAAGGCTCGCTGATGCCGCCGCTGCTCCTGCTGCTGGTGCTCGGGCGCATCCCGCTGATGGGCAAGGCCGCGATCAAGCGGGTGCAGCCGATGCTGGACCGGCATCTGGACTATGTGGAGGC
The DNA here is from genome assembly GCF_009789535.1 of Sphingomonas carotinifaciens. Classification (NCBI taxonomy): domain Bacteria; kingdom Pseudomonadati; phylum Pseudomonadota; class Alphaproteobacteria; order Sphingomonadales; family Sphingomonadaceae; genus Sphingomonas; species Sphingomonas carotinifaciens. The sequence goes on from NZ_WSUT01000005.1 coordinate 1,743,877, forward strand.
GGAGCTGGCGCGGCGCCCGTGGTTTGCCGGCGACCAGATGACGGCGGCGGACATCATGATGAGCTTCCCGCTGGAAGCGGCGCGCAAGCGTGGCGGCCTGAACGAAAGCCGCCCGGCGACGATGGCGTGGCTGGACAAGATCCATGCCCGGCCCGCCTATCAGGCGGCGTTGGCGAAGGGCGGCCCCTACACCTTCGCCTGACCGCCTCTAGCGACCGATATCGCGGAAGCTGTCGACGTCCTTGGCGGGGCCGTGGCCGGATGGCGCGTGCAGCGGTTCGATCTCGGCGGGCTCCAGCGGATCGAGCCCGCCCTCCCATTTCGACACCACGGTGGCGGCAATGGCGTTGCCGAGGACGTTGGTGGCGGAGCGGCCCATGTCGAGGAAGTGGTCGATGGCGAGGACGAGGAGGAGTCCGGCCTCGGGGAGGTCGAACTGTGCCAGCGTGGCGGCGATCACCACCAGGCTGGCACGCGGCACGCCCGCTATCCCCTTGGACGTGATCATCAATGTCAGCAGCATCGCGATCTGCGTGCCGAGCGTCAGGTCGATGCCGTAGGCCTGCGCGATAAACAGCGACGCGAAGGTCATGTACATCATCGAACCGTCGAGATTGAACGAATAGCCGAGCGGCAGCACGAAACTGGCGATGCGCGGCGGTACACCGAACCGGTCGAGCGCCTCCAGGGTGCGGGGGAAGGCGGCCTCGGAGGAGGCGGTGGAGAAGGCGAGAAGCGCCGGGTCGCGGACATAGCGCAGCAGCAGGCGGATGCGCGGGCCGACGAGAAGGAAGGCGATGCCGATCAGCACCGCCCACAGCACCGCAAGGCCGACATAGACCGAACCCATGAAATAGGCGAGGCGGCCGATCACGCCGGGCCCCTGTTCCACCAGGGTCGCCGCCACCGCCGCGAACACCGCAACGGGGGCAAAGCGCATAACATAGTCGGTGATCTGGAGCATGACCGCGACCAGCGCCTCGGCCGCCTTCACCAGCGGCGCGGCACGCTCGCCCACCGCGGTGATGGCGACGCCGGCGAAGACGGAGAAGACGACGATCTGGAGGATGTCGTTGGTCGCCATCGCGTCGATGATCGAGGTCGGGAAGATGTGGGTGATGACCTTGGCGGCATCGAACGCGGTCTTGTCGAGACCGCTGCCCTGGCCGGCGGGGGGAAGCGGCAGGTTGAGCCCGACGCCGGGTTGCAGCAGGTTGACGAGGATGAGCCCCAGGGTCAGCGACAACAGGCTGGCGCTGACGAACCACAAGAGCGACTTCAGCCCGACGCGGCCGAGCGCGCCGGTGTCGCCCATATGCGCGATGCCGACCACCAGCGTGCCGAAGACGAGCGGCGCGATGATCATCTTGATAAGGTGCAGGAAGATCGTGGTCAGCACCGAGAACCAGCCGGCGATCGCCTTCAGCCGCGCGGCCGAGGCCGGTGTCCCGTCCGACAGTCCCGCATTGATCGCCCAGCCGACGACGAGGCCGAGAACCAGCCCCAGAAGGATGAACCGCGTCAACCGCTTCGCCAAGATACACGCTCCCCGGAAATACAGGCCCGCTACCAAGGGGATTGCGGGGCTGCGGTCAAGAACCGTATCGCTTGGGCCATGCCCGCTGTTCTTTCCCGCCGGACGCTGATCGCCGGTGCCGCCACCCTGCCGCTGCTCGCCCGACCGGGGCTGGTGCGCGCGGCCGACACCGACCTGTCGACGCTGCGCGACATGACGGGCAGGGCCAGGCCGATCGATGCGGCGGAGCGCGCCGGTCGGCTGGCGCGGGCGCAAGGATTGATGCGCGCGAACGGGATCGGCGCGGTGTTGATCGAGCCGGGATCGTCGCTGGTCTATTTCACCGGCGTCCGCTGGGGGCGGAGCGAGCGGCTGACCGCGGCGGTGCTGCCGGTGGAGGGGCCGCCGTGCATCGTCACGCCGTTCTTCGAAGAGCCGTCGGTCCGCGAAACGCTGGGCGTGCCGGCGGAGGTGCGGGTGTGGCAGGAGGATCAGGACCCGCTGGCGATGGTCGCCGGTTACTTGCGCGACCGCAAGCTGGCGGCGGGCACGATCGGGATCGAGGAAACGGCGCGCTTCTTCGCGTTCGACGGGCTGGCGCGGGCGCTGCCGGAGGCGAAGCTGGTGTCCGCCAATCCGGTGGTGCGCGGGTGCCGGATGGTGAAGACGCCGGCCGAGATCGCGCTGATGCAGATGGCGACGGACGTGACGATGGCGGCGTATCGCTTCGTCTTTCCGCGGGTGGAGGCGGGAATGACCGGGCCGGATATCGCCGCGCTGATGAACGCCGCGACGCGCGCGCTGGGCGGCAGTCCGGAGTTCAGCCTGGTGCTGGTCGGCGAGGCATCGGCCTATCCCCACGGATCGAAACAGGTCCACCGGGTGGGTGAGGGGCAGGTGGTGCTGATGGATTGCGGCTGCACCGTGCAGGGTTATCAGTCGGACGTGTCGCGCACCTGGGTGCACGGCACCGCCAGCAAGGCGCAGCGCACCGTGTGGGAACAGGTGGCACAGGCGCAGCAACTGGCCTTTGCGACCGCCAAAGTGGGCCTGGCCGCCGGGCAGGTGGACGATGCGGTGCGGCGCTTTTACGCAAAGCTGGGATATGGCCCGGATTACAAGCTGCCGGGCCTGTCGCACCGGACCGGGCACGGCATTGGCATGGACGGGCACGAACCGGTCAATCTGGTGCGCGGAGAGGCGACGCCGCTGGCGCCCGGCATGTGCTTTTCGGACGAGCCGGGGCTGTACCTGCCGGGCAAGTTCGGGGTCCGGCTGGAGGATTGCTTCTACATGACCGAGGCGGGGCCGCGCTGGTTCAGCCAGCCGCCACACGACCTGGACCAGCCGCTGGGCGGGCATCGTTTGCCGCCGGCGAACGCGCCGCGCTGATCGCCCTCACCCTTGCGCGGATTTGCCGCTCCTTTCCTTTCCCGGTGGGAGCGGGAAGGGGCCCGCCGCCAAGGGCACGGGCGCGTCCCGACGGGCACCGCAAAACGTGCCTTGGCACGTTTTCAAACAGCCTCTAAGCCGCTGTCCCATGACCTCGACCAACGACATCCGCCGCGGCTTTCTCGACTATTTCGGTGAACAGGGGCACCAGATCGTGCCGTCCGCGCCGCTCGTGCCGCAGAACGACCCGACGCTGATGTTCGTCAATGCGGGCATGGTGCCGTTCAAGAACGTGTTCACCGGCCTGGAATCGCGGCCTTATTCGACCGCCACCAGCTCGCAGAAATGCGTCCGCGCCGGTGGCAAGCATAACGATCTGGACAATGTCGGCTACACCGCCCGGCACCACACCTTCTTTGAGATGCTGGGCAATTTCTCGTTCGGTGATTATTTCAAGGAACAGGCGATCACCCATGCCTGGACGCTGCTGACCAAGGTATGGGCCATTCCCGCCGAGAAGCTGACCGCCACCGTCTACCACACCGACGACGAGGCGTTCGACCTGTGGAAGAAGATCGCGGGACTTCCCGACCACAAGATCATCCGCATCCCCACCAAGGACAATTTCTGGGTGATGGGGGAAAACGGGCCGTGCGGGCCGTGCTCGGAAATCTTCTACGATCACGGTGAGCATATCTATGGCGGCCCTCCCGGCAGCCCGGAGGAGGATGGCGACCGCTTTGTCGAGATCTGGAACCTCGTCTTCATGCAATATGAGCAGGAAGCCAACGAGATCATCGGCGAACTGCCCAAGAAGTCGATCGACACGGGCATGGGGCTGGAGCGCGTCGCGGCCGTGTTGCAGGGCGTGCACGACAATTACGACACGGACACGTTCAAGGCGCTGATCGCGGCGTCGTGCGATCTGACCCACACCAGGGCGGAAGGCGCGCAGATGGCGAGTCACCGCGTCATCGCCGACCATCTGCGCTCGGCGGGCTTCCTGGTCGCGGACGGCGTGCTGCCCGCCAATGAGGGGCGCGGCTATGTGCTGCGCCGGATCATGCGCCGCGCGATGCGCCATGCGCACCTGCTGGGCGCCAAGGAGCCGCTCATGCACCGGCTGGTGCCCGCGCTCATCACCGAAATGGGCGCGGCATACCCGGAGCTGTTCCGTGCGCAGCCGCTGATCGAGGCGACGCTGCGGCAGGAGGAGACCCGGTTCCGCCAGACGCTGGACAAGGGGCTGAAGCTGCTCGACGAGGCGACCGCGGGCATGGACGAGGGCGCGACGCTGGCCGGCGAGACCGCGTTCAAGCTCTACGACACCTATGGCTTCCCCTATGACCTGACCGAGGATGCGTTGCGCGCGCAAGGCCTGTCGGTCGACCGCGCCGGCTTCGATGCGGCGATGGCCGAGCAGAAGCGTGCCGCGCGCGCCGCATGGAAGGGATCGGGCGCCAAGGCGTCGGACGACCTGTGGTTCGACATCGCCGAGGAAACCGGGTCGACCGAGTTTCTGGGCTATGCCTCCGACACCGGCGAGGGCGAGGTGCTGGCGCTGATCAAGGACGGTGCGCGCGTCGATCGTGCGACCACCGGCGATACGGTGGCGATCGTCGTCAACCAGACGCCCTTCTACGGCGAGAGCGGCGGTCAGGTCGGCGATGCCGGCACCATCTCCAACGATGCCGGCCTGCGCGCCGCCGTTACCGATACGTCCAAGCAGCTTGGCCGGGTGTTCGTGCATCACGCCCAGGTCGAGGCGGGCGAGATCAAGGTCGGCGATCCCGTCAAGCTGGCGATCGATGTCGCACGCCGCGCGCAGATCCGCGCCAACCATTCCGCGACGCACCTGTTGCACGAAGCCCTGCGCGAGCGGCTGGGCAGCCATGTCGCGCAAAAGGGCTCGCTGGTCGCGCCCGAGCGGCTGCGCTTCGACTTTTCGCAGCCGGTCGCGGTGGGCGCCGAGGACATCGCGGTCGTCGAGGCGGCGGTCAATGCGCAGGTGCGTGGCAACGGATCGGTGACCACCCGGCTGATGACCCCGGACGATGCGATCGCAATGGGTGCGATGGCGCTGTTCGGCGAGAAATATGGCGACGAGGTTCGCGTCGTGTCGATGGGCGAGGATGCCGACGGCACCTATTCCATCGAACTGTGCGGCGGCACGCATGTCGGCGCGCTGGGCGAGATCGGGCTGTTCAAGATCGTGTCGGAGGGCGCGGTGTCGAGCGGCGTGCGCCGTGTCGAAGCGCTGACCGGCGAGGCGGCGCGCAGCTATCTCTCGGCGCGCGACGAGAAGCTGCGCGAGGCGGCGACCGCGCTGAAGACGGCGCCAGACGATGTGCCCGCGCGCGTCGCCGCGCTGATCGAGGAGCGGCGCCGGCTGGAGCGCGAACTGGCCGAGGCGAAGAAGGTGCTGGCGATGGGCGGCGGTGCCGCTGGCCCGGTCGGCCCGGAGCAGATCGGCGACGTGGCGTTCATCGGACAGGTGCTCGACGGGTTCGAGGCCAAGGGGCTGCGCGGCGCGGTGGACGAGGCCAAGCAGCGGCTAGGCTCCGGCGTGGCGGTGATGGTCGCGGTGAACGATGGCCGCGCTTCGGTGGCGGTCGGTGTGACCGACGATGTCGTCGGTCGCCTCAACGCGGTGGATCTGCTGCGCCGGGCCGTGGCGGCGCTGGGCGGGCAGGGCGGCGGTGGCCGGCCCGACATGGCGCAGGGCGGCGGGCCGGACGGCGCCAAGGCCACCGAGGCGCTGGATGCCGTGCGGGAGGCGCTGGCGGGGTGAGGATGGTCTGACGTCCGCAGGTCCGCGGACGCCTTTCGGGAAGAAGGTGGGATGCGGCACTGGACGTTGGGATTGATCGGCCTGTGGGCGGCGGGAGCGGTGGCGCAAACCGCGCCCCCGGCCGCGCCCCCGAATGCGCCGGCACCGCCGAAGAGCGACGAACTGGTCGTCACCGGCCGGCGTGCGCCGGACAAGGCCGAACTGCGCCGGCAGGTCGATGGCGTGGCCGGCCATCCCGGCTTCGACAAGCCGCTGGCGCGGTTCATCGAGCCCGTCTGCCTGGGCACGATGGGCCTTGGCGCCGATACCGGTGCCGCGATCCTGGACCGGATGGTGCAGGTGGCCGAAGCGGCCCGCGTGCCGATGAACGGCAAGGCGACGTGCTCTCCCAACGTGCTGGTGCTGTTCATCGACGACAGCCATGCCGGGGTGGAGCGGATCGCCAAGCGCACCTCCGGCCTGATGCGCAGCCTGTCCTATTACGAGGTCAAGGCGCTGTTGAAGGAGCCGGGGCCGGTCTATGCGTGGAGCGCGGTGGAAACCCGCTCGCGCGACGGGGACCGGATGGCGGTCGATTTTCCGGGCGACGTGCCGCAACTGAAGGTGTCGACCGCGACGCGCACCGCTCTGCCGATCCGGCAGGACATGCTGTCCTCCGTCGTCATCATCGAGCGCAAGGCGGTGGCGGGCAAGCTGGTGACGCAGATCGCCGACTATGCCGCGATGCGCGCCTTTGCCGAGACGAAGCCGCGGCGCAAAGGGGATGCCGCAACGATCCTGTCGCTGTTCGACGAAGGCGTGGTGGCGCCGGTCGAGATGACCGCCTTCGACCGCGGCTATCTGCGCGGCGTCTATAGCGGGGCGCCCAATCAGCTCCCCGGATTCCAGATCGGGGGCATGGCGCGCGCGATCGGCGAGGAAATGATCAAGGAGGACGCAGGCCCTTGAATGCAACCGGCCGACCCGGCGCCCGCCCGGGGCAGCGCGACCTGACGAGCGGGCCGATCGGCCGCTCGCTGCTGCTCTTCGCGCTGCCGACGCTTGGCTCCAGCATCCTGCAGTCGATCAACGGATCGATCAATGCGGTGTGGATCGGCCAGTTTCTGGGCGAACGCGCGCTGGCGGCGACGACGAACGCCAATCTGGTGCTGTTCCTGCTGGTGTCGGCGGTGTTCGGCTTCGGCATGGCGGCGACGATCATGATCGGGCAGGCCGCCGGGCGCGGCGATATCGAGGGGGTGCGCCGCGTGTTCGGCACCACGCTGGGGCTGTTCGCGGTGCTGTCGACGCTGGTGGCGGTCGCCGGGTGGCTGGCGGCGCCTGCGATCCTGACGACGCTCGGCACGCCGGCGGAGGCCTATCCGCTGGCGCTGGCCTATCTGCGGGTCATCTTCGTCTCGATGCCGACCGGGTTCCTGTCGGTGCTGGTCAGCATGGCGCTGCGCGGCACCGGCGATGCGATCACCCCGTTGAAGTTCCTCGCGCTCGGCGCGGTGCTGGATGCCGGGTTGAACCCGTTGCTGATCGTCGGGGTCGGGCCGTTCCCGGAACTGGGCATCACCGGCTCGGCGCTTGCCACGGTGATCGCCAACACGCTGTCCTTCGTGGCGATGCTGGTCTTCGTCTATCGCCGCGATCTGGTCGTGCGCCTGCGGGGGGCTGAATGGCGCTACCTGCGGCCGGACCCTGCGCTGTTGAAGCCGCTCGTCACCAAGGGGATACCCATGGGGTTGCAGATGCTGGTCGCGACCGGATCGGCGCTGGCGATGATCGGGCTGGTCAATCGCCAGGGAACGACGATCACCGCCGCTTACGGCGCGGCCAGCCAGCTATGGACCTATATCCAGATGCCCGCGATGGCGGTGGGCGGCGCGGTCAGCGCGATGGTGGCGCAGAATATCGGCGCCGGCCGCTGGGACCGGGTGGAGCGGGTCAACCGGTCCGGCGTGATCCTGAACCTGATCCTGACCGGCGGCCTGGTCGCGGCGGTCGCGGCCGCCGACCGGCACGTGCTGTGGCTGTTCCTGGGCAGCGACGGCGATGCGGTGGGGGCGGCGACGCGGATCAACCTGATCGGATCGGCCAGCTTCATCCTGTTCGGCGTATCGATCGTCTTGTCCGCCACGATGCGTGCGAACGGCGCAGTGGTGGCGCCGCTCGTCATCCTGGCGGTGGCGTTGTTCCCGGTGCGCCTCGGCCTGGCCTATGCGCTGACCCCCGCCTGGGGGGCGGATGCGATCTGGTGGAGCTTTCCGGCGGGCTCGCTGGCGTCGATGGTGATGACCATCGGCTATTACCGGCACGGCAACTGGAAAAAGGGCAGGCCGCTCGCGCCGCCCGAGGCCGAGGAGCAGGCCATGGCCTGCGAGGAACCGACCGCCAAGAAGATGCCGGTCGGCTGACCTGCGCGCGCCGTCAGTCGCGCGGTGCCATCACCTCGATGATGCCGGGGGCGACCTTGGCGGTGACGGGGGTACGAGCGAGCACCTCGCCGTCGATGGAGATCGGCAGGCGCGGTTCGGTATCGATGCGCAGGGACTTGGCCCGGAACTCGCGCACCTCTTCCTTGCGCGCCTCGCTGCGGAAGATGCTGGCCGTCCAGTTGGCGATCAGGCGGCGTTTTACATGGCCGCACACCGCCTGCACGACGATCTCGCCCGAATCGACCGAGGCCGATTCCACCAGTTCGGTGCCGCCATGATAGGGCCCGTTGGAGATGCGCACCTCCACCACGCGCAGCCGTTCCGCACTCGCGCCTTCGCCGACGATCAGGGTGAACGGCCGGAACCGCATGAACTGGTACGCCGCCCAGCCGAGATAGCCGACGCGGCCGAACACCTTTTTCAGATTGTGCGGCACCGTCTCGGCGATCTTGGGGCTGATGCCCATCGCCGCGCAATTGGCGTAGTAATCCTTGTCGATCATGCCCAGATCGATCCGCCTGGGCGCGCCGTTCCGGATCACGTCGATCGCGCCGTCGACCGTCAGCGGGATGTTCAGCGAACGGGCAAAGCTGTTCGCGGTGCCGAGCGGCAGCACGCCCAGGATCACGTCATGCCCGACCATCAGGTCGACGAGCCCGCTGATCGTCCCGTCGCCGCCGCCCAGGATCAGCAGGTCGGGCTTGGCCGACAATACGTCCCTGACCACCCGTTCCAGGTTCTTGGGGTCGTCCACCGCGCGGGCATCTACCTGATAAGGCAGGCCGGACATCGCCTCGCAGGCGCGCTTGAACAGCTTCTGCCCCTTGCGGGACTTGGCATTGACGACCATCGCGGCCGACCGGATTTCCCTCAAGACCAATTCCTTTCGGGCGCGCAACGCTTGGCAAGTGCTCCGCGATCCCGCAAAGCATGACGATGACCGCCGCCTATCCTGCGCTTCGCCTGCGCCGTACGCGCGCCTCGGGGTGGAGCCGCCGGCTCCATGCCGAAACCGTCCTGACCCCGGCCGATCTGATCTGGCCGTTGTTCATCACGCAAGGGCAGGGGGTGGAGGAGCCCGTCGCCAGCCTGCCGGGCGTGTCCCGCTGGTCGCTGGACGGCATCGTGGCGCGGGCGCGTGAGGCGCGGGACCTGGGCATTCCGTGCCTGGCGCTGTTTCCCAACACGCCGCCGGAGCTGCGTTCGGATGCGGGCGAGGAGGCGCTGAACCCCGACAATCTGATGTGCCGCGCCATCCGCGCGATCAAGGATGCGGTGCCCGAGATCGGCCTGCTGACCGATGTCGCGCTCGATCCCTATACCACGCATGGTCATGACGGGCTGGTCGATGCCGCGGGCTATGTGGAGAACGACAGGACGGCCGACGCGCTGGTGCAGCAGGCGCTGACCCAGGCGCGCGCCGGGTCCGACATCATTGCGCCGTCCGACATGATGGACGGCCGCATCGGCCTGATCCGCGGCGCGCTGGAGGCCGAGGGCTTCCACAATGTCCAGATCATGTCCTACGCCGCCAAATATGCCAGCGTCTTCTATGGTCCGTTCCGCGATGCGGTGGGCAGCCGCGGGCTGTTGAAGGGCGACAAGAAGACCTACCAGATGGACCCCGCCAATGCCGAGGAGGCGCTGCGCGAGGTGGCGCTGGACCTGGGCGAGGGCGCGGACAGCGTGATGGTGAAGCCGGGCCTGCCCTATCTGGACATCATCCTGCGGGTGAAGTCCGAGTTCCAGGTGCCGGTCTTCGCCTATCAGGTGTCTGGCGAATATGCGATGATCGAGGCGGCGGCCGCCGTCGGCGCGATGGACCGCGACGCGCTGGTGCTGGAGACGCTGATGGCATTCAAGCGTGCCGGGTGTTCGGGGGTGCTGACCTATCATGCGGCGCATGCCGCGCGGCTGCTCGGCGCGTGAGCGAGACGCCTGTGGCGGGCGTGTCGGTGGCGGACGCCGCCGCAGATCCCGCCCCCATGACCACCGCCATGTCGCGGCCGGTGCACGCGCTGTTCGTGGCGACGATCCTGGCGGGATCGTTCCTGCTGTTCCTGGTCCAGCCGATGGTGGCGCGCATGGCGCTGCCCCGGCTGGGCGGGGCACCCGCCGTATGGAACTCGGCGATGCTGGTCTATCAGGCGCTGTTGCTGGGCGGCTATGCCTATGCGCACGGGCTGGCGCGGTTCCGGCCGCGGGTGCAGGCGAGCATCCATCTGGGACTGCTGGCGATCGCGGCCTTGTGGCTGCCGATCGGGCTGGTCGCGGGCGATCCGCCGGCCGATGCCGATCCCGCCGTGTGGGTGCCGTGGCTGCTCGGCCTGTCGATCGGGCCGCTGTTCTTCGCCGTGTCGGCGCAGGCGCCGCTGATCCAGCGCTGGTTCGCCGCGGCGAGCGGCGGGCGGGACCCTTATGCGCTTTATGCCGCGTCCAATCTCGGCAGTTTCGGCGGGCTGATCGCCTATCCGCTGCTGGTGGAACCTTCGCTGGCGCTGAAGGGGCAGAGTCTGGTCTGGACGATCGGCTACGGCGCGCTGGTGCTGCTTGTCGCCGCCTGTGCGCTGCGCCTGCCGCCGCGCGCGGTGGCGGAGGCGCAACATGCGGTCACGCCGCCGGCCACGCCGCGCCGTATCGCCTACTGGATCGCGCTGTCGCTGGTCCCCTCGGGCCTGATGCTCGCGACCTCCACCTATATCACCACCGACATCGTCGCGATGCCGCTGTTGTGGGTGCTGCCATTGGGGCTCTACCTGCTCAGCTTCACCATCGCCTTCGCCGCGCGGCGCGGCGCGGCCGACATGGTCACGCGGATCGCGCCGGTGACGCTGCTGCTGTTCGGCGGCGTCATCATGGCGGGCTATCACCAGCGACCTTATTTCAACGCGGGCATCGCACTGCTGTTGCTGTTCATGGTGTCGGTGGCGCTGCACACCGCATTGTTCCGCGCGCGACCGGCGCCGGACCGGCTGACCGGATTCTATCTGGCGATGTCGGCGGGCGGGGCGCTGGGCGGGGTGTTCGCCGGGCTGCTGGCGCCCGTGCTGTTCGACTGGACCTATGAATATCCGCTGCTGATCCTGGCGGCGGGGATGCTGGTGCCGCAACAGTTCCTGGCGGTGCCGATCCACCGGCTATGGGCACGCCATGGCCGTGCCATGCTGATCGGGCTGGCTTTGATCCTGGGTGTCGGCATCAACGTGGCGGTGCTGCGTGCCGACGGGTTGACCGGGGCGGCGAACGGTATCGCCTTTCTGATGCTGGCAACGCTCGGGCTGCTGACGATCGGCGCGCGTGCGGGCTATGTCCTGCTGCTCGCCAGTGCGCTGGTCGTGTTCGGCGGTTACCGCGCCATCGCGCTCAGCCTGGATGCCGGCGCGCGGACGCGCAGCTATTTCGGCGTCTACACGGTCAATATCCGCCCCGACCGGCGCGAGCTGGATCACGGCACCACCGTGCACGGGGTGCAGCTTCGCGGATCGCCGGCGCGCGAGCGGCAGCCGACGACCTATTACGCGCCCGGCTCCGGCGTGGGGCAGGCGATGCTGCTGGCGCCGACCCTGTACGGCGCCGGCGCGCGTATAGGCGTGGTCGGGCTGGGGACGGGAACGCTCGCCTGTTACGCCCGGACGGGGCAGAGCTGGCGCTTCTACGAGATCGATCCCGCCGTCATCCGTATCGCGCGCGATACCGGGCAGTTCAGCTATCTGTCACGCTGCCTGCCGCGGCCGACGATCCTGCTGGGCGATGCGCGGATCAGCCTGGCGCAGGCCGCACCCGACAGCCTGGACCTGCTCGCGCTAGACGCCTTCTCGTCCGACGCCATTCCGATGCATCTGATGACGCGCGAGGCGTTCGAAACCTATGCGCGCGTCCTGTCCGACCGCGGCATGCTGCTCGTCCACATCTCCAACCGCTTTCTCGACCTCGAACCCGTGGTCGCTGCCGCCGCCCAGAGCGGGGGATGGCATGCCATGCAGTTGAACTACAATCCTTCCACGCTGGATACCGATGCATCGGCGTCCTTGTGGATCGCCCTGTCGCGGGACCGGGCGGTGATCGACACGCTGGCCGACCGCAATCCGGGCTGGGCGCCGATCGCGAACACCGGGCATGTGCCGGTGTGGACCGATGATTATTCGACCATCCTGCCGCTGATCCGGGGGTTCTAGGATCAGGCGGCGGGCAGCCCGGCTTGCAGGCGGTCGATCGTCGCGCTCTGCCGCGTGCCCTCGGCGGCGGCGCGGGTCTTGAGCGCGGTCAGCGCGGGATAGTCGGGCGCCAGTTGCGCGGCACGGTCGATCGCGGCCTCGTCGATCGTGGTGACCAGCGCGGAGAGTTGCGCGCGGCGATCGTCCAGTTGGGCCAATCCCGCCTGCGCGTTCAGCCAGGGCTCGCTGCCGACCGCCTGGCCACGCGCCGCACGCGCCTGAGTCTCGACCTGCCGTGCTTCGCTGTCGAAGTCGCGGGCCAGGGTATCCAACTGGCGGCTCCATTCGGCGATGCGCGCGTCGAGCGCCGGATCGGGGCGGATTTCCACCGGCTTCACCTCGGGCTCGGCGAAACCCAGTTTCTCGACCGGGCGCACGCCCAGCGAGGGATAGACGGTGTCGTCCTTTGCGCAGGCGGCGAGCGACAGGCTGAGCGATAAAGCCAGGGCGAGGGGGCGGAGCGACGGCATCATCCCTTGTCCGTAGAAAAGTGAAGAAAGTCGAGCAACACTCTTGCGTTCGTTTCCGCCCGCTTCTAAGAGCCCACCTCCACAGCGCGCCCGTAGCTCAGCTGGATAGAGCATCAGACTACGAATCTGAGGGTCGGACGTTCGAATCGTTCCGGGCGCGCCAGTGGAAAAACAGGTCCCAAGCGACCCATGCGCGCCCGTAGCTCAGCTGGATAGAGCATCAGACTACGAATCTGAGGGTCGGACGTTCGAATCGTTCCGGGCGCGCCATTCACCAGACAGCATCGACCGAATGGCCCCTCCCGCGCCGCAGGAAGGGCCTTATTGCGATTACCGGCCGTACATCCGGTCCAGCATGCGCGACACGGTGACCAGTTGCGCGGCGGCGGGATCGAAGCGTGCACCGCCGGCGAGGCGCCGTGCCCAGTCGGCGCCGGCGCGGCCACCCCATTCCTCCGGCGGCTGGCGGAGCGTTTCGCGCTGGGTGCCGCGATAGCGCTCCGCCACGAAGTCGTAGAAGGAACCATCGACGTTGCGCAGCGCCGCGCCGCCATGCGTGCCGTAGAAGGCGGCGCTGATCTCCGCATCGCGACCGGCATGGAGCCGCCAGGAGCAGGTGAGGCGCACGACGGTGCCGGTGGGCAGCACGATGCTGGCGGTGGCGAAGTCTTCGACGGCCTCCGCTGCGGGGGGAAGCAGGCGCCCGTCAGCGAACAGTTGCGCGGTGACCGCGGGATCGCCCTCGGGAAAGCCCAGCGCCCAGAGCGCCAGATCGACCAGATGCACTCCCAGATCCATCACGCAACCGCCACCCGATTGCGCACGGTCGTAGAACCACGGCTTGTCCGGGCCATAGGCGTTGTGAAAGACGAGATCGACTGCCTGGACATGGCCGAGCGCGCCCTCCGCCAGCAGGGCGCGGATCGCCTGCATGCCGGCGGTGAAGCGGTAGGAAAAGTCCACCGACAACAGCCGGTCGGCGGCGCGCGCGGCCTCCACCACGCGGGCCGCCTCGGCGGCATCGCGGCCGAGCGGCTTCTGGCAGAACACCGCCGCGCCGGCATTCAGCGCAGCGATCGACTGTTCGGCATGAAGCGCGCTGGGCGTGGCGATGACGACGCCGTCGACGCCGGTCGCCAGCATCGCCTCCAGCCCGTTCACGTGCCTGGCGTCCGGCGCCAGCTTCGCCGCCTCGGCGATCATGTCCGCCGAGGGATCGGCGATCGCCGCCGCCTCCACCAGCCCCGTCTCCAGCATCGCCTGCATCCGGTGCCGCCCGATCCACCCGACCCCCAGAAAGCCGATACGCGGGCGGTTCATGCGGCGTCTCCGAACGTTATCAATGCTTTGACGAACCCTTGCGGCTTGTCGCGGGTCGCGGCGATCGCCTCGTCCAGTTGCGTGAGCGGATAGCGGTGGGTGTAGAGCGGAGCGGGATCGATCCGGCCGCTCGCCACCGCGTCCACCGCTTCGCGCAGGCCCCGCATCTGCACCGCGGGATCGCGTTCATGCGCGTTGATGACGTCGATGCCTTTCCAGTTCCAGTCCTGCATGTTCACTTGGCGCGGCCCGTCCTGATGATAGCCGGCGACGATCAGCTTGCCGCCGAAGCCGGTGATCGCGCTGGCGAGATCGAGCGGCCACTGCTTGCCCACCGCCTCGATCACCCGGTCGCACAGCGTCTCCCCGGTCAGGCGCTTCACCTCCTCGATGATCGCCCAGTGGTCGTGCATCGGGATCGTCTCCGCTGCGCCATAATGCCGGGCAAGCGCCAGCGACTCGTCGCGGCGCGAGATCGCGATGACGCGGGCGCCGGCGTCCGTGGCGAGGCGGGTGAGTATCGCGCCGAGGAAGCCGATGCCGACGATGGCGACGGTGTGGCCGGGGCGGATGTCGGAGCGGCGGAAGATGTTCATCGCGCAGCCGAGGGGCTCGCCGGGGAAGGGGCGGCGGTGGAGGGCGGGGGGCAGGACGACGAGCGCGTCGGCGGCGGCGATGTCGTAGGCGGCGAAGCTGTGGCAGGACAAGGTGGCGACGCGGTCGCCGGGGTGCACGTCCGACACGCCCGGGCCGACCGCGTCGACGATGCCCCAGCCCTCATGCCCCATGCCGCCCGCCTCGCCGGGGAAGCTGGACCAGGGCTGTCCGGCCCATGGCTCGACGTTCGAGGCGCAGACGCCGCAGCCCTCCAGCCGGATGCGCACCTCGCCGGGTCCGGGTTCGGGGCGGGCCACCTCCACCATCTCGAACCGTTCGGGTGCGGCCAGTATCGCGGCCTGCATCGTCTCGCTCACCATCTGTTCCTTGTCGTTCGTTATCATGAAGCCCAGGCGACGATCAGGGCGATCGCCGCGGCAAAGGTGACCAGCACCGTGATCCAGCCGAGCATGGTGGTCAGCCAGCCGTTGCGCCGTGCGCCCATCATCCGCCGGTCGCCGGTCATGATCATCATCGCACACAGCAGCGGCGGCACCGAAAAGCCCTGCACGATCCCCGACCACACCAAAGCCCGCATCGGATTGAAGCCGAGAAAGTTGAGCGCCACCGCGACGATCGTGACCAGCACGATCACCGCGTAGAACAGCTTCGCCTCGCCGACCTTTGCGTTCAGATGCCCCTCGCGCCCGACCCCCTGTACCAGATCATAGGCGGCGCCGGTCGACATGACGGGCACCGCGAGGAAACCGACGCCGACCACGCCGGCGGCGAACAGCCATTTGGCAGCCGGACCCGCCAGCGGCTCCAGCGCGGAGGCGGCCTGTGCGGCGCTTTCGATCTCGGTCTGGCCGGCGGGGTGGAGCGTCGCACCGGTCGACAGGATGATGAAGTAGAGGATGACGTTGGAGAAGAGCATGCCGACGATGACGTCGCGGCGGGTGCGCTCCAGCTCCCCGCGGCTGGCGCCGAAACGCTGGCGCCAGCGCGTTCTGCCCTCGGCGATCTGCTCCTCCACCTCCTGATTGGACTGCCAGGTGTAGATATAGGCGGACAGGGAGGTGCCGATGCACGCGACGACCATCGCCAGGAACTCGGCATCCATCGTCACCCGTGGCATCACCGTCGCGCGCAGCACCGCCCCCCAGTCGGGCCGGGCCATGATCGCGGCCGCGACATAGGCGAACAGGGCAAGCGCCAGCCAGCGGAAGATGGTGCGCAGCAGATCGTAGCTGCCGAAGATCTGAAAGGCGACGATGATCGCCGCCGCGCCCACGACGATGGCGGGAACGGGCACGGGGACGAGCAGCGCCAGCGCCGCGCCGATCCCGCCCAGATTGGCCGCCGCCTCGATGACATTGCCGGTAAAGGCGCAGGCGACGAGCGGATACAGCACCCAGCGCGGAAACCGGTCGCGCACCGCGGCGAACAGTCCCTTGCCATAAACGCGCCCCAGCTTGGCCGAGACATAGACGACGACATACATCATCGGCAGCAGCACGGGGGCGATCCACAGAAAGCCCAGGCCGAACCGTGCGCCGGCGGTGGCATAGGTGCCGATCGCGGAAGGATCGTCGTCCGCCGCCCCGGTGATGATGCCGGTGCCAAGCACGCGCAGGGGATTGCGCGCCATCAGGCACGCCTCGCTTCATGGGTCATCGTCGCTCCTGCATGACCGGGTCCGGCGGGTGCCGGCACCGGTTGCAGCAGCGCGATGACACCGTGCCATGCGAAGCAAAATAACATCGGATCACAATTGCTTGATACCGGGCGCGTGCCCGATCTTCATTCCGCCGCCACCGCAGGGACGCTGGTCGATGCCGGTGCGTAGCGGTCGATCATCCATGCGCAGAAATCGGCAAAGGCCTGCGGCTCGCGCGCCGGGCTGGTATGATGCGGCGCGACGCCCAGATGCTCGGGCGTGAAGCAGAAGGTGACGGTGACGTCGAGATCGGCCAGCGCCTCCATCTGGCGGTCGAACCAGTCGGTCGCATTGGGCCGGAAGCTGTCCGCCCAGCTCAGCCCGGTGCGCAGCTTCTTCGTGCCCAGCCGCTTCATCCAGGCGACGGCATCGTCCAGCCGGGGGTCCTCGAAATGGAACCACTGCATCAGCCCCATCTCGCCCGCCACCTTGGCATAATCCTCCAAGGCGGGCTTCGGCGTACCGTCCGGGCGGATGAGCCCCATGTAGAAATGGCGGTAATAGCTGGACCCTTCCGCCTCGCGGTGGCGGGTGGTGGCGCCCCATTCCATCGGCAGGTCGAACAGCGAATACCAGAAGACGCGCGGCACGCGGCCGAGCAGCAGCTCGGCGGTGCGACGCAGGCCGAACACCTGCACCTCCTCCGCCCCGAAGGAGCCGACGCCGACTTCGGTCACCCAGACGGGCTTGTGCGTCACCGCCTCGATCTCGGCGACCTTGGCCGGCCATTCGTGGATCGACCACAGGTTCCAGTCGAGCGGGAAGCCGTGCACCGCGACGACATCGACCGCATCCAGCACGCCGTGCCCTTCCATGCGGCGCACCCAGGCCGGATCGATGGGCGACATGCCGCCCAGCACGCGGGTGATCGCCGGATTGACCGCGTGGATCGCGTTGCCGGCACGCGCGACCGTATCGGCGAAGATCGCCCAGTCGGGATCGAGTTCCGGGTCCCAATGCGACTTGTTGTTCGGCTCGTTCCAGATCATCGCGGCTTCGATCATCGTGTTTCCTCCCCCTTGTTCGGATAGACGGCGGCAGGGCCGTATTCGGCATAGGGTATATCGCTGACGCGGCAGAGATAGACCTCGTTCTCCGGATGCGCCTCGATCCGGAACCCGGCGGCGCGCAGCATCGCCTCCGAACAGGCGCGGTTCGGTGCCCACCAGTTGGTCCAGTCGTTGGCGAAGGCACGCTCGATGAAATGCATCTTCGGATAGGCGGCATCGTCGAAAAAGTCGGGCGGCTGGTGCGTGCCCGGCTTGTGAAAGGGATGGTCGGCCGGCGCGTCATAGGCGTCGCGCGACCCCTGCTGCATCGTCTGGAACAGCAGCATGTCGCCCGCGACATGCTCCCGGATCAGGTCCAGCGCGAGCAGCGGGTGGCGCAGGTGATAGAGCACGCCCATGAAGATCACGAGGTCGAACCGTTCACCAAGCGCACCGACATCGTAGACGGACAGGTTGCGGAACTCGACACCCTCGAACCCCAGCGCCCGGCTCGCCAGCCGCGCCTGCGCCAGATAGCGGTCGTCGCTGTCGATCCCCAGCACCCGGTCGGCGCCGCGCCGCTTCATCTCGACAGAATAAAAGCCGGCATTGCAGCCGATATCGAGCACCGACTTGCCGGTCAGGTCGGCAGGCAGGGCGTGGGCGAAGCGGTCGAACTTGAAGCCCGGATAATTGCCCAGGAAATGATCGGGCGCGGTCCACAGCCCATCGCCCAGATCGATATTGTGGAACCACGGCCCAAGCGCGGCCACCTGTTCACGCAAAGCCTTGTCGGCGATCGTCGCCATCAGCACATCCTCTCGTTCAGGCTCAGCAATTTGGCACCCCAGTCGCCGACCACGGCGCGCGAGACGCTGGCCGGGGCAATGTCGAAGCGCAGGAGATTGTCGAGCGACAGGCCCAGCACATGCGCGACGCCGGCGCGGATCATGTCGCTATGGCTGACCAGCGCGATCACCTGCCCATCGGCGTCGCGCGCCAGCCGTTCGATATGGCCGACGATGCGGGCCTGCGCCTCCGCCATCGTCTCGCCACCGGGGATGCGCGCCGTGCCGCGCCGGTTGTTCCATGCATCCCAGGCGGGGCCGTGCAACGTGCCGAATGCAGCCCCCGTCCAATCGCCCATGTCGATCTCGACCAGCGCATCGACCATGGTCGGCGCCGGAAGACCGCACGCGTCCGCAATCGCCTGCGCCGTCTGGCAGGTGCGGGTCAGGGGGCTGCATTCGATGCGGGTGATCCCCTGACCGACCAGCGCCGCCCCCAAGGCGGCCGCCTGCGCCAAGCCGGCCTCGCTCAAGGGTACGCCCGGCAGGCGCCCCGAAAGACGTACATCCAGATGAGCATGCGCCGCATGGCGGATGAAAAGGATCGTTGCGGTCAAATGTACGCTTCCCCGCCCCCTGTATCGCCGCACCAGGAATGGCAGCGACTTAACAATTGTTAAGAAGATAGCTTCTCAATAGGTTAGGAACAAAGAAGAAGAAGCTTCGTTCCACTACCGAAAGCATTGTGATGAGGGGGTGTTGAACCGAATGACCCGAGTGGCCGCGACAATCCGCTTTTCGTCAACAACACAGATCAAGTTTCCGGCATGAGCGAGACGGTTCTCATCACCGGCGGCGCCGGCTTTATCGGCCGTTTCGTTGCCGATGAACTGCTCGCCCGCGGCAACCGGGTCCGCGTTCTCGACAGCCTGATCGAGCAGGTGCACGGGCAGGTGGATCGCCCCCCGCTGCTGAACGACGAGGTCGAGTTGATCCGCGGCGACGTGCGCGACGGCGATGCGGTGTCGCGCGCGCTGGACGGGGTGGACAGCGTCGTCCACCTCGCCGCCGAAGTGGGCGTCGGCCAGTCGATGTACGAGGTGGAACGCTATACCTCGACCAACGATGTTGGCACCGCGGTGCTGTTCGAGAAGCTGATCGACAAGCCGGTGCGCCGCGTCGTCACCGCCTCGTCCATGTCGATCTATGGCGAGGGGCTGTACCGCGATGCGGACGGCAATCTGGTTGAGGATGCCGAGCGCCGGGGCCTGCGCGACGGTTTGTCCAACTGGGAGCCGGTCGATGGGCAGGGGCGGCCGCTATCGCCGGTGGCGACGCCCGAATGGAAGCGTCCGAACCTTGCCTCGATCTACGCGCTCAACAAATATGTGCAGGAGCGCACCACCCACATCATGGCCGCGCCCTATGGCATCGAGGGCGTGTGCCTGCGCCTGTTCAACGTCTATGGTCCAGGGCAAGCGCTGTCGAACCCCTATACCGGCGTGCTGGCGATCTTCGCCTCGCGCCTGCTCAACGGCCAGCAGCCGATGATCTTCGAGGATGGCGAGCAGCGCCGCGACTTCGTCCATGTGTCGGACGTGGCGCGCGCCTTTGCCGACTCGCTGACGCTGCCCCAGGCGGTCGGCGGCACGTTCAACATCGGATCGGGGCATGACCGCTCCGTCACCGAAGTGGCGACCGAACTGGCCCGCGCGATGGGCAAGAACGACCTGACCCCCGAGGTCGTGGGCAAGGCGCGGATCGGCGACATCCGCCACTGTTTCTGCGACACCGGTCTGGCCGCCGAGAAGCTGGATTTCCGCGCGACGCAGGATTTCACGCGAGGACTGGCCGAGCTGGCCGAATGGGTCGCCGAGCAGACCGCCGAGGACAAGGTGGCGACGATGCGCGCCGAACTGGAGAAGCGGGGGCTGGTGGCGTGAGCGACGACCGGCCCATCCTGATCACGGGCGGCGCTGGCTTTATCGGTTCGAACCTCGCGGACCGGCTGGCGGGCGAGGGGCACCGCATCCGCGTCTATGACGCGCTCGCCCGCGCCGGGGTCGAGCAGAATCTGCACTGGTTGCAGAGCCGGCACGGCGACCGGATCGAGGCGCGGATCGCCGATATTCGCGAGCAGGACGCGCTCGCCGATGCCGCTGCCGACGCCAAGGCGGTGTTCCATCTGGCCGCGCAGGTGGCGGTGACCACCAGCCTGGTCGACCCGGTGGACGACTTCACGATCAACATCGCGGCCACGCTGTCGTTGCTGGAGATGCTGCGCAAGCGGGGCGATGCGACGCCGCTGATCTTTGCGTCGACCAACAAGGTTTACGGCGATCTGGCCGACCTGGATTTCGCCGCGAGCGACAATGGCTATGCGCCGGTCGACGCCGCGATCCGCGACCATGGAATCGGCGAGGACCGGCCGCTCGACTTCCACACGCCCTATGGCTGCTCCAAGGGCGCGGCCGACCAATATGTGCTGGATTACGCGCGCAGCTACGGCGTGCCGACCGCGGTGCTGCGGATGAGCTGCATCTACGGCCACCGTCAGATGGGGACAGAGGATCAGGGATGGGTCGCCCATTTCCTGATCCGCGCGCTCGAAGGGCGGCCGATCACGCTTTATGGCGACGGGCAGCAGGTGCGCGACATCCTCGACGTGTCGAATGCGGTCGATGCCTATGTGCGGGCCTGGGCCAATATCGACCGGGTGTCGGGGCAGGTGTTTAACCTTGGCGGCGGCGCGGACAATGCGGTCAGCCTGCGTACCCTGCTCGCCTATATCGGCACGCTGATCGGGCAGGACGTGGCGATCGACTATGCGGACTGGCGCGCGGGCGACCAGCGTTATTTCGTCGCCGACACGCGCAAGGCGGAAGCGGCCCTGGGGCTGGGCGCGAAGGTGCCGTGGCGCGAGGGCGTGGCGAATCTGGCGCGCTGGCTGGCGAGCGAGCGCCGGTTGAACCTGCCGGTCGGCGACATGACGGCGCTGGCGTCGTGACCATGCGCATCCTGATGACCGCCGACGCGGTCGGTGGCGTCTGGCAATATGCGACCGATCTGGCCGCCTCGCTGGTGCCGCACGGGATCGAGACGGTGCTGGCGACGCTGGGCCCGCCGGCGACGGCGGCGCAGCGGGGCGAGGCGGCGGCCGTGCCGGGACTGACGCTGGTCGAAACCGGCCTGCCGCTCGACTGGCTGTGCGACGAACCCGGCCCGGTGCAGGCGGCGGGCGAGGCGATCCGCGCGCTGGCCGAGCGCGAGGGGGTGGGCCTGGTCCACCTCAACCAGCCCTGCCTTGCGGCCGAGACCAGCTATCCCGTGCCGGTCGTCGCGGTCATCCATGGCTGCGTCGCGACCTGGTGGGATGCCGCGCACGGCACCCAGCCCGACCGCGCCTTTGCCTGGCAGGCGCGGCTGGTGCGCGCCGGACTGATGCGCGCCGATGCGGTGGTCGCGCCCAGCGCCAGCTATGCCGCGATCGTCGCCCGCTGCCACCGGCTGCCGACGCCGCCGCTGACCGTGCATAACGGCCGCGCCGCGCTGCCCGTGCCTGCGGGGCTCGCCCAGGCCGATCATGTGCTGACCGCCGGGCGGCTATGGGATCAGGTGAAGCGTGTCCGCCTGCTCGACGAGGCGGCGGGGCGCATCGCCTGGCCGATGCTCGCCGCCGGCCCGCTGGTCGCCCCGCATGGCGAGACGATCGAGCTCCGGCACGCCCGGTCGCTCGGTACGCTTTCCACCCCCGATCTGGCCGCGCAACTGGCACGCCGGCCGATCTTCGTCTCGTCGGCCAGCTTCGAACCGTTCGGCCTGTCGGTGCTGGAGGCGGCGGCGGCGGGCTGCGCGCTGGTGCTGTCGGGGATCGACACGTTTCGCGAGTTGTGGACGGGCGCTGCGCTGTTCGTCGACCCGGACGACGCCGATGGCTTTGCCGCCGCGATCGGCCGCGTCATCGCCGACCAGGCGCTGCGCCAGCATATGGGGGAGGCCGCCCGCATCCGGGCCGCCCGCTACACCCCCGATGCGATGGCCGGTGCCATGGCCTCCATCTATGCCGGCCTGCTCGGCGCGGCCAAGCCCTCCACCAAGGTCGCCGCATGAAGATCGTCTATTTCACCCACAGCCTGCAATCCTGCTGGAACCACGGCAACGCCCATTTCCTGCGCGGCGTGCTGAGCGACCTGATCGCGCGCGGGCATGACGTGCGCGTCTATGAGCCGATCAACCCCTGGAGCCTGACCAACCTGCTGGCCGATGCGGGCGAGGCGGGGCTGGAGCCCTATCGCCGCCATTATCCGGAACTGTCCTCCCAGAGCATCGCGCCCGAAATCGCGCTGGAGCCGCTGGTCGACGGGGCGGATCTGGTCATCGTCCATGAATGGAACGAGCCGGCACTGGTCGCCGCGATCGGCGATGTGCGCAGGCGGGGCGG
Source organism: Sphingomonas carotinifaciens (assembly GCF_009789535.1). Taxonomy (NCBI): domain Bacteria; kingdom Pseudomonadati; phylum Pseudomonadota; class Alphaproteobacteria; order Sphingomonadales; family Sphingomonadaceae; genus Sphingomonas; species Sphingomonas carotinifaciens. The sequence goes on from NZ_WSUT01000005.1 coordinate 1,766,538, forward strand.
TTCGTTCCGCCTGCTGTTCCACGACACCCATCACCGCGCGGTCAGTGCCCCGGACGAGATGACCGCCTTCGACCTGTCGGGCTATGACGGCGTGCTGGCGTTCGGCGAAACGCTGTCCGAGGTTTATCGCGGCTGGGGCTGGGAGGGCCGGGTATGGACCTGGCATGAGGCGGCCGACACCCGCCGCTTCCACCCGCCGGCCGAGGAAGGCGCACGGTCCGGACTCGTCTGGATCGGCAATTGGGGCGATGGCGAGCGGACGCGCGAACTGGAAAGCTTCCTGTTCCGGCCCGCCGCCGAAGCCGGGCTGCCGCTCGATATCTACGGTGTCCGCTACCCTGACGAAGCCAGGGCAATGCTGGCCGCGCATGGTGCCCGCTATCATGGCTGGGTGCCCAATGCCGGCGCGCCCGACATCTTCGCCCGCGCGCTCGCCACGGTGCACGTGCCGCGCCGTTATTATGCGACGATCCTGCCCGGCATTCCCACCATCCGCGTGTTCGAGGCGCTGGCCTGCGGCATCCCGCTCGTCTCCGCACCGTGGGAGGATGCCGAAAGCCTGTTCCGGCCCGGCACCGACTATCTGGTCGCGGCCGATGGCGCCGCGATGACCCGGCAGCTGCGGGCACTGGCCGAAGACGCCGATCTGCGCGCCGCGCTGGTCGCCGCGGGGCTGGAGACGATCCACGCCCGCCACACCTGCGCGCACCGCGTCGACGAACTGCTTGCCATCGCGCGCCAGTTGCACGCGCCCGCGCCCCAGAGGACCGCCGCATGAAGATCGCCTTTTACGGCTCCAGCCTCGTTTCCTCCTACTGGAACGGTGCCGCCACCTATTATCGCGGCATATTGAGCGCGCTCGCCCGCCACGGCTGGGACATCACCTTTTACGAGCCCGACGCGTTCGACCGGCAGAAGCATCGCGATATCGATCCGCCCTCCTACGCCCGATCGGTCGTCTATCCCGCCACCCCGGAGGCGCTGCGCGACGTGCTGGCGGAGGCGCGGGGCGCCGACATCGTGGTGAAGGCGAACGGCGTCGGCGTGTTCGACCGCGAACTGCTGGAAGGCATCATCGCCAATGCCGGGCCCCACGCGCTCAAGATCTTCTGGGATGTCGATGCCGCCGCGACGCTGGACGAGATGCGCGGCGACGCGTCGCACCCCGTGCTCGCCGCGCTCCCCGATCTGGACATGGTGCTGACCTATGGCGGCGGGCCGCCGGTGGTGGACGCCTATACCGGCTTCGGCGCGAAACGGTGCATCCCCGTCTACAATGCGCTGGACCCGGAGACGCATCATCCGGTCGCGCCCGATCCGCGCTTTGCCTGCGATCTCGCCTTTCTGGGCAATCGCCTGCCCGACCGCGAGGCGCGGGTGGAGGAATTCTTCCTGAAGCCCGCCGCCCGCCTCGCCGATCGCCGGTTCCTGATCGGCGGCAATGGCTGGGAAACGAAGCAGATGCCCGGCAATGTCCGCCACCGCGGCCATGTCTACACCGCCGAGCACAACGCCTTCAACTGCACGCCGCGCGCGGTGCTGAACGTCGCACGTGACTCGATGGCGCATATCGGCTTCTCGCCCGCCACCCGCGTGTTCGAGGCGGCGGGCGCGGCGGCCTGCCTGATCACCGATGCGTGGGAAGGGATCGAACAGTTCCTGACCCCCGACAGCGAAGTGCTGGTCGCGCGCGACGGGCAGGACGTGGCGGATCATCTGGCGGCGCTGACCACCGAGCGGGCGCAGGCGATCGGGCAGGCGGCGAAAGCGCGGGTGCTGGCCGAACATACCTATGAACTGCGCGCGGTGCAGGTGGACGCGCTGTTCCGCGACCATCTCGCCCGGCAGGCGGTGCCGGCATGAGGCTCGTCGTCCTTGGCCTGTCGCTGTCCTCGTCCTGGGGCAATGGCCACGCCACCACCTTTCGCGCGCTGCTGAAGGCATTTGCCGCGCGCGGGCACGATATCCTGTTCCTAGAACGCGACGTCCCCTGGTATGCCAGCCAGCGCGACTGCACCGATCCCGATTATTGCGAACTGGTCTTTTACGCCGACCTGGACGAACTGCGCAGCCGCTGGGGCAAGGCGATCGCTGAGGCCGATGCGGTGATCGTCGGCTCCTATGTGCCGCAAGGCGTGGAGGTCGGGCGGCTGGTGCAGGAACTGGCGCGCGGCGTCACCGCCTTTTACGACATCGACACGCCCGTGACGCTCGCCAAGCTGGAACGCGGCGACTTCGAATATCTCTCGCCGGCGGTGATCCCCGGCTACGACCTGTATCTGTCGTTCACCGGTGGGCCGACGCTGGACCATCTGGAGCGGCAATATGGCTCGCCGGCCGCGCGCGCGCTGTTCTGCTCGGTGGACGAGGATGCCTATCGGCCGCTGGAGGTGGCTTCGCGTTGGGACCTCTCCTATCTCGGCACCTACAGCCCCGATCGCCAACCGACGCTGGAGCGGCTGTTGCTGGAGCCGGCGCGGCGCATGCCCGATCGCCGCTTCGTCGTTGCCGGGCCGCAATATCCCGCCGACATCGACTGGCCGGCCAATGTCGAGCGGATCGAGCATTGCCCGCCTGCCGACCATGCCGCTTTCTACTCCGCCTCGCGCTTCACGCTGAACGTGACGCGGGGCGACATGATCGCGCGCGGCTGGTCGCCCTCGGTGCGCCTGTTCGAGGCCGCGGCCTGCGCCACGCCGATCATCTCCGACATCTGGGAGGGGCTGGACCAGCTCTTCGTGCCGCAATCGGAAATCATCCTGGCGGACGGCACCGAGGCGGTGGTGGCGGCGCTGTCCGGCGAGGATGCCGGGGCGATGGGCCGTGCCGCACAGGCCCGCGTGCTGGCCCAGCATACCGCGCGCCACCGCGCGGCCGAACTCGAAGCATATCTGGAACATGCCGCAACAGCGGCCGCACGCGAGCCGCAGGTCGCGTGACGATGACCATGGAAAGGAAGAGGCAATGGCAGCATCGGAGGAGGTGATCCTGATCGCGGGCGGCGCGGGGTTCATCGGCTCGCACCTGACCGCGCGATTGTTGGACGAGGGGCGGCAGGTGATCGTCCTCGACAATCTGCAGACCGCGCGCCCCTCCAACCTGCGTCTGCTGGAAGGGCGGCCGGGCTTCACCTTCGTGCAAGGCGACATCGTCGATCCGCTGCCCGAGGCGGTGTTGCGCGAAGCGGGCCGCATCGTGCGCATCTACAATCTGGCCTGTGCCGCCTCCCCGCCGCAATATCAGGTCGATCCCGAACACACGATGCTGACCAACGTGATGGGCACCAACCATCTGTTGCGCCTCGCCGAGCAGACGGGCGCGCGCTTCCTGCTCACCTCCACGTCCGAAGTGTACGGCGACCCGGAGGTGCATCCGCAGGTAGAAGGTTATCGCGGCTGGGTGAACTGCACCGGGCCCCGCGCCTGCTATGACGAGGGCAAGCGCGCCGCTGAGGCGCTGACCTTCGACTATGCGCGCATGAAGCGTGCCCAGGTCCGCGTCGCGCGCATCTTCAACACCTATGGCCCGCAGATGCATCCCGATGATGGCCGCGTCGTCTCCAACCTGATCTGCCAGGCGCTGTCGAACCGCGACATCACCATTCACGGCGACGGCACGCAGACGCGCAGCTTCTGCTATGTCTCCGACATGGTCGACGCGCTGATCCGCCTGATGGAAAGCGAGATCGACGGGCTGGAGCCGGTCAATCTGGGCAACCCCAACGAGCTGACCGTGTCGGACTTGGCGGAGAAGGTGGTGGCGATGACGGGCAGCACCAACCGGCTGGTCTATACCCCGCTCCCCCAGGACGATCCCCGCCGCCGCCGCCCGAACATCGACCGGGCAAAGGCGCTGCTCGGCTGGGAACCGCGCGTGCCGCTGGCCGACGGTCTTGCCAAGACCTGCGCGTGGTTCGCCGAGGAACTGGGGCGCGTGCCGCAACGGGTGGCGGCGTAGAGCCTCAGCCCCGGCCCGCGCGAACCGCCGCCAGCACCCGCTCCGCCAGCTCCGGCCGGCAGATCAGCAGGTCGGGCAGCAGCGGGTTCTCGCAATTATAGACGAGCGGGCTGCCGTCGATGCGCGACGCGTGCAGCCCGGCGGCCATCGCCACCGCGGCGGGCGCGCAATTGTCCCATTCATATTGCCCGCCGTCATGCAGGTAGATGTCGGCGCGCCCGTCGACCACCGCCATCGCCTTGGCACCGGCCGACCCCATCGGGATCATCGTCGCGCCGAGCGCCTCGCCGACGCCGCGCGCGATTTCCGGCGCGCGGGAGCGGCTGACCACCACCCGCAACCGATCGGGCAGGGGGGGCGGGGTCGCCGCCACATCGTCGGTCGCGAACACGCGGGCCAGCGCCGGCACCGCCACGGCGCCCACCGCCGGGCGGCCGTCGATCGCCAGCCCGATATGCACCGCCCATTCGTCCGATCCGCTGGCATATTCGCGCGTGCCGTCCAGCGGGTCGACGATCCACACCCGTCGCGCCGCGCAGCGCGCACGGTCGTCCACCGACTCCTCGGACAGGATGAAATCGTCCGGCCGGGCGGCACGCAGCCGGTCGAGGATCAGCAGGTTCGCGTCATGGTCGCCGCGGTCGCCCAGCGTCTTGCCGGAACAGTCGCCGGCGCCGCGGATGCGCGCCAGCAACGCCCCCGCCTCCAGCGCCACCGCGCGTGCAAGCTCCGCATCGGTCACAGGTCGTAGGTCCACACGCCAAGCAGATGCTCGACGATCCGCTCGGCCGCCGCCTCCGGTGTCTCGCGCACCGTGTCGATGCGCAGTTCGGGCCGGGTCGGACGCTCATAGGGGCTGGAGATGCCAGTGAAGTCGGCGATCTCACCGGCCCGCGCCTTGGCGTAGAGGCCCTTCACGTCGCGGTCCTCCGCCACGTCCAGCGGCGTATCCACGAAGATCTCGACGAACTCGCCCTCGGGCAGCATCCGGCGCACCATGTCGCGCTCGGCAGCGAAGGGCGAGATGAACGCGGTCAGCACGATCAACCCGGCATCCGCCATCAGCTTGGCAACCTCGCCGACGCGGCGGATATTCTCGATCCGCCCCGCCTCGCTGAAATCCAGATCGCGGTTCAGCCCATGGCGGATATTGTCGCCGTCCAGCAGGAAGGTGTGCCGCCCCATGGCGTGCAGCCGCTTCTCGACCAGATTGGCGATGGTCGACTTGCCCGATCCCGACAGGCCGGTGAACCACAGGACGCGCGGCGTCTGCCCCTTTTGGCGCGCATGCGCCTCGCGCGTCACGTCGATCGACTGCCAATGGACGTTCTGTGCGCGGCGCAGCGGCTCGGCGATCATGCCCGCCGCCACCGTCGCATTGGTCGCGCGGTCGATCAGGATGAAGCCGCCAAGGTCGCTGCCCTTGGCATAGGGCTCGAACACGATCGGCCGATCGGCATAGACCTCCGCCACGCCGATATCGTTCAGGCTGAGCGTCGTTGCCGACAATTCGGCCTGCGTATTCACGTCCACCACATGGCGCGGCGGCTGCACGACCGCGTTGACCAGTTGCGTGCCCAGCTTCAGCCAATATCCCCGGCCGGGCACCAGTTCGGCATCCGCCATCCACACGATCGTCGCGAGCAACTGGTCCGCCACCTCCGGCGGCGCGGACGCCGCGGCGATCACGTCCCCGCGCGAGCAGTCCACCTCGTCGGCCAGCACCAATGTCACCGCCTCGCCGGCGATCGCGCTCGGCCGATCCCCCTCGAAGGTGACGATCCGCGCGACCTTGGAACTGCGTCCCGACGGCACGATCCGCACCGGATCGCCCACCGATATCCGTCCGCCCGCGATCAGCCCGGCAAAACCGCGAAAGTCGAGATCGGGCCGGTTCACCCATTGAACCGGCATGCGGAAAGGGCGCAGCCCTGCGCGGTCTGCATCGACGTCGATGCTCTCCAGATGCGGCAGCAGCGCGGGACCGTCATACCAGGGCATCGTGTCCGAGCGGCTGGTGACGTTCGCACCGGTCAGCCCCGACAGCGGAATGGCGCGGAAATGCTCGATCCCGATCGCCTGCGCGAACGCGGCATAGTCCGCGACGATCGTGTCGAACACCGCCTGGTCGTTGCCGACCAGATCCATCTTGTTCACCGCCAGCACGATCTCGCGAATGCCGACCAGATGCGCCAGATAGCTGTGCCGCCGCGTCTGGGTCAGCACGCCTTTTCGCGCATCGATCAGGATCACCGCGCAGTCGGCGGTGGACGCGCCCGTCACCATGTTGCGCGTATATTGTTCGTGGCCGGGCGTATCCGCGACGATGAACTTGCGCCGCTCGGTCGCGAAGAAGCGGTAGGCGACATCGATGGTGATGCCCTGCTCGCGCTCGGCGGCAAGACCGTCGACGAGCAGCGCGAAGTCGATATTCTGCCCCTGCGTCCCCAGCCGGCGCGAGTCCGCCTCCAGCTGGTTCAACTGATCCTCGAAGATCGTCTTGGAATCGTAGAGCAGCCGCCCGATCAGCGTCGACTTGCCATCGTCCACCGACCCGCAGGTTATGAAGCGCAGCATCGACTTGTTCGCATGCCCCTCCAGATAGGCCGCGATGTCGGATGCGATCAGCGCGTCGGGCTCATAGACGCCGCGGGGCGCAAGCTCTGCCATGCTGGCCATCAGAAATACCCCTCGCGCTTCTTCTTCTCCATGCTCGCCGCCTGATCATGGTCGATCGCGCGGCCCTGGCGTTCGCTGGTCGTGGTCAGCAGCATCTCCTGGATGATCGCGGGCAGCGTCGCCGCCTCGCTCTCGACGGCACCCGTCAACGGATAACAGCCGAGCGTGCGGAAGCGGATCGAACGGTCCACCGGCACCTCGCCGGGGCGCAAGCGAAAGCGGTCGTCATCCACCATCAGCAGCATGCCGTCGCGCTCCACGGTCGGGCGCGGTGCGGCGAAGTAAAGCGGCACGATCTCGATATTCTCCGCCAGGATATATTGCCAGATGTCCAGCTCGGTCCAGTTGGACAGCGGAAAGACGCGGATGCTCTCACCCTTGTGCTTGCGGGTATTGTAGAGCCGCCAAAGCTCAGGCCGCTGCGCCTTGGGGTCCCAGCCGTGCGAGGCGGAGCGGAACGAAAAGATGCGCTCCTTGGCCCGGCTCTTCTCCTCGTCGCGGCGGGCGCCGCCGAATGCCGCGTCGAAGCCATGAAGCGTCAGCGCCTGCTTCAGCCCCTCGGTCTTCCACATGTCGGTATGCCGGCTGCCATGATCGAACGGATTGATGCCCTGCGCCTCGGCCTCGGGGTTGCGATGGACGATCAACTCCATCCCCGCATCCGCCGCCGCCCTGTCGCGCAGGTCGTACATCGCGCGGAATTTCCACGTCGTATCGACATGCAGCAGCGGGAAGGGCGGACGCGCCGGGAAGAACGCCTTCTTGGCCAGATGCAGCATCACCGCCGAATCCTTGCCGACGGAATAGAGCATCACCGGGCGCTCGGCCTCGGCGACGACTTCGCGCAGGATGTGGATGCTTTCGGCTTCCAGGCGCTGGAGATGGGTGAGACGGGTCATCTCCACGCCAGATAATGTCTCTGGCGCACGGTGCGACCAACTTATCCTAACACGCGCCCAAGTCGTCGCCGTCCGCCTGCTCGCGTTCGATCGAGTCGAGAATGCGCGCGCCCGCCATGAAGACGGCGATCGGGCAGACCGCGAACATCATCTTGCCAGGCCAGCCGGGATATTGATCCAGATACACGACGCCGCGCTGACACGCACCCACGGCCAGGCCGTAGATGATGAGGAACGCCTCGAACTTGCTCTTGATCGTGAAGAGCCTGACGATCCGGTGCCACATGGGTGAGGGTTAGACACCCGTGGCCGAAGCGGCGCAACCGCGCACCCCGTCCCGGAATGGGAATCGCTATGGCCTGATGGTGTCAGCGGACCCTAAAAACCCGTTCGTCTCGAGTAGCCGTCGAGTAGCGGCAAAGCCGCGTATCGAGACGGTGTATCGAGAGACAGGTTGCCGCGTACAACAACGTCTCGATACGAGCCCTCGATACGCTCCTGCGGAGCTACGTGATCTCTACTCGACACGAACGGGCAGGGGTGAAGGCTTCATGCGCTAGACGTTGATCACCAGTGCGGCGGCAGGTCGAGCACCTCCAGCAGCGCCGCGCGGGCGGCCTCGATCGCTACAATCAACGCCGGGTCCGCGATATCCCCGGGCGCGATCGTCTCCGGCCAATAGGCTTCGACCACCGCCGCGATACGATCGAGCCGTGCATGATCGACCAGAAAGCGCGGGTCGACCGTGGCGGGATCGGCGACGACGCGCAGGCGAAGGCAGGCAGGGCCGCCGCCATTCGCCATTGATTCGCGCACGTCCACCACCTCCAGCCGGCGGATCGGGCCGTTGCCCGCCACATGATCCTCCAGCCATTGCCATACACTGGGTGTCGCGCGTGCCTCGCCCGGCAGCACCAGCGCCTGCTCGCCCGAGGGCAGCGTCACGAGCTGCGCGTTGAACAGATAGGAGGCGATGGCATCCTCCAGCGACACGCGCGCGGCGGGCACCTCGACGATCTCCACCTCCGGCATCAACCGGCGCAGATCGGCGTAGAAACCGTCGCGATCGGCAAAGGCCTGTTCGTGCGCGAACAGCACCCGGCCATTGGCCACTGCCACCACGTCGTTGTGAAAGGCGCCGGCCGCGATCGCGACCTCGGACTGTTCCACGAACAGCGTGCGTGCGGGGTCGAGCCCATGCGCGCGCGCCACCGCCTCGCATGCCTCGCGGTGCTGGCGCGCGGGGAAACGCCCGCCGCTGCGTCCATAGACGAACACCTCGACACCGGGCGCGCCATGATCCACGCACAACCGCATATGGTTGGCCGCGCCCTCGTCACCAAAGGGGGGCGGCACGGGGCCATGCACCGCAAAGGCCGGGTCGGCAAAGGCGACGCGCAGCTGCGCCAGCGTTTCGGACCATTCATGACTGCGGTGCGGCATCGTCACCAGATTGGCGACGCTCAGGTGGCAGCGACCGTCCGCCGTGTCGGGGGCCGGCGAGACCGTCGCCGCATTGGCCGCCCACATCGCCGACGCGGACAGCGCCTGCGCCTTCAGGTGCGGCGGCGCCTCGGCATAGCTGGTCGAAAGCCGTGCCAGCCAGTCGTGATCGGGGCGCCGGTGGGGCAGCAGCACGCCCTGCACCAGTCCCAGGTTCAGATTGGCGCGCATCTTGGCGATGCCCTGCAACGCGGCGGCGCGCGGGTGCGACGATTGGCCGGCATTGCGGGTCGCGGCCAGATTGCCGTGGCTGAGCCCCGCATAATTATGGCTCGGGCCGACGATCCCGTCGAAGTTGATCTCTCGCAGCATCGTGCTCACCACCGCCCCACATGCACCACGTTGTCGCCCGCCCCGACATCCAGCGCGCGGGCGCAATCCTCGGACAGGATGATCCCGCCATCCTCGTGCCGGATATGGCCGAAGGCGCAGCGGAAATCGCCCAGCACGCCGGTCGCCACCAGCGCCTCCGCCCCGCCGCCGCGGTCCACCGATATGACGCGATCGTCGGCCGCCTCGCGGATCGAGCGCACCCGATCGGTTCGTGCCGTCATCGTCGGCCCGCCGTCGAAGATGTCGACATAATTCTCATAGGCGAACCCTTCATTCTCCAGCATCCGCATCGCGGCCCGGCCGGAGGGGTGGGGCAGGCCGATCGCGGCGCGTGCGGTCTCGGTCAGCATCGCGGTGTAGATCGGATGCTTGGGCATCAGGTCGGCGATGAACTGGTGGCCGTTGATCGCATTGAACTGGTCGGCATCCTGGAAATTCATGCCGAAGAAACGGCCGGCCAGCCCGTCCCAGAAGGGCGATCCCCCCGCCTCGTCGATGACGCCGCGCAGCTCCGCCAGGATGCGGTCGGCAAAGCGTGCCCGGTGCTGGCGGACGAACAGATAACGGCTGCGCGCCAGCAACAGGCCGAGGCCGCCGGCCCGCTCGCCGGGGTGCAGGAACAGCCCGCCCACCTCGCTCGCACCCTCCAGATCGGTGGTCAGCGACAGCATTTCGGCGCGAAAGGTCCGCTGCAACTCGCGGCTGTGCTGGGTCAGCGTGCCGAGGCGGTAGCTGTAGAAGGGATGTCGCTGCCCCACCTGGGTGAAGATCTGGCAGGTGCCGCGCACCTCGCCGGTGTCGGCGTTTTCCAGCATCAGCACGAACAATTCGTCGTCCAGCGCGCCGGCGGTGCGTGAAAAGGCAGCGTGGCTGCGCTCCAGCTTGGCGACCAGCGCACGCCTGTCGGGCGGCAGGTTGGTGAAGCCGCCCCCGGTCAGCTTGGCCATTTCATAAAGATGTTGCAGGTCGGCGTCGCGCGCGGCGCGGATACGAAACGTCATTGGCGGCCCCCCAAGCCGATGGTGCGCAAGATGGTGAGTGCGGACAGCGCGGCGCGTTCGGCCAGGCTGTCGGGAATCAGGAACTCGTCCGCCGAATGGATCGCCCCGCCGCGCACGCCCATCGTGTCGACCACCGGCACGCCGGCCGCCGCGATGTTGTTGCCGTCGCACACCCCGCCCGTCGCCCGCCAGCCGATCGACAGTCCCATATCGGCGCCCGCCTGCCGGACCCGCTCGAACAGCGCGGCGGCGCCCGCATCGATCGGCTTGGGCGGTCGGTTGAAGCTGCCATGCACCGACACGGCCACATCATGCGCCTGCGCGACGGCCTCGGTGATCCCACGCATCGCCGCATCCGTCCGCGCGATCGCCGCGGCAGAGGCGGGGCGGAAATTGACGTGCAGCATCGCAAGATCGGGCACCACGTTGTTCGGCCCACCGCCTGCGATCCGCGCCGGGTTCACGCTCAGGTCGTCCGCCATCAGCGCGGCCAGCTGCACTGCAATCGCCGCTGCCGCGACGACGGCGTTGCGCCCGTCGCGCGGGTTGCGCCCGGCATGCGCGGCCCGCCCGCGCACCACGATCGTGAAGTTGCCCGTGCCGCCCCGCGCGCCTGCCAGCGTCCCGTCGGGCAGCGCGGGTTCATAGGTCAGCGCCGCCACCTTGCCGCGTGCCGCCTCCGCCAGCAGGGGCGCGGACGCCGCCGATCCGGTTTCCTCGTCCGAATTGATGACCACCGCATAGCCGAGCCGCGCCGCCGCGGGAGACGCCTCCACCGCCCGCAGCGCCGCCAGCATCACCGCCAGCCCGCCCTTCATATCGGCCACGCCGGGGCCGTTCAGCGTGCCATCCTCCATCCAGCGCAGCGCCTGGAATGGATGGTCGACGGGATAGACGGTGTCCATGTGCCCGGTGAACAGCATCTGCACCGGCGCGTCGGGGCGCACGGTCAGAGCCAGGTGGCGGCCATGCGCCAGGGGCGCGGGCACCCCGTCCGCGCCCACCCGCTCGACCGGTGCCGGGTCGACCAGCGACACTGCGCCCGGCAGCACGGCAAAGGCATCCGCCAGCCGCCCCGCCACCGTCGCCAGACCGGCCAGATTGCCTGTCCCGCTGTTGATCGCGGACCAGTCCTCGACCTGGGCCAGCATCGCGCCGGCATCGATCCGGTCGATCGCGGCGCGCTCGTCGTTGGTCATCCCCTCCATGCGGGGGAGCCTAGCCCAAGCGAGCCTTCAGAAGCTATAGACGAGCGACGCGCGGGTGGTGGTGTCGGTCGTGCGCCGGCCGACCGGCGGCTGGCTTTCATACTGCACCGTGTACGACATCTGCGCCGACAAGGGCCCGAGCAGCCGCGCATTGAGCCCGGTCACGCTCGATACCGTGCTGTTGAATTCCTGCAGATAGGCCGATGTCGTCTGGTTCAGGCTGATCGCATTGGTCAGCTTCCACCCGAAATTCACGTTGCCGCGCGCCGCCAGGCTGCTTTCGATCGTGTCGTCAGTGAATTCGGTGTGCCGGAACGCTGGCCCCAGTTCCAGGTCCAGCGTCACCCGCCGTCCGCGGATCACGCTGTAGCCGGCCCCCGCCGATCCCGAGTAACGGTTGAAATAGCCCAGGAACTTGTCGCTCTCGTACAGGGCGGAGCCATAAACGTAGATGTCGGCGTTCAGCTTGTAGTTGGGCTCGTACCGCGCCAGATAATGTTCGCGGTTGGTGACGTTGCTGGCTTCCTGATAATCGGCCTGCAAATACACTTTGTGCCGCCATTGCAGGCCTTCGCGCGTCAGGTCGATGATCGCGGTCACGCCCAGATTGTCGGTGTTGCCCGTGGTTGCATAGCCGCCCAGCTCGGCCCGGCCGCGCCACAGGTCGAACACCCCCGCCTCGCGCACGGTGCGCGTCTTGCTGGCGCTCTTTTCGTCGCGCCATGCCTCCACCACCGCATTGATCGCGTCGGCCGCCTCCGGCGAGGCGTTCAGCGCATAGCGGACGATGGTCGAGATATCATTCTCGTTGCCCGACGCCACGGCGGCATCCAGCATCGCCTTCACGGCCGGCGGGATCAGCGCCGGATCAGGATCGCCGGTATTGGCGAGCAGGAACGGAGCAGCGGCAAGGAGGAACAGGAAACGCACGACGATCGCCCTTACGGTCGCCGCGTCGCGGCGGAAACGGCGTCGCTGCCCGGGGTTGCGCCGAGATGAGGCGTGAACGCGACCAGCACCTGTTCGTACAACGCCTTTTTGAACGGCACGATCATCGCCGGCAGGTCGGCCGGATCGGCCCAGCGCCAGGTGCGGAATTCCGGGTGGGCGGTGCGGATGTCGATATCCCCGTCATTCCCTAGGAAGCGGAACAGGAACCAGCGCTGCCGCTGCCCGCGCCACTTGCCCTTCCAGACCTTGCCGATCAGCTCGTCGGGCAGGTCGTAGAAGAATTCGCCCGGCGCCTCCGCGATCAGTTCGACATGATCGGCCACGACGCCGGTTTCCTCGAACAATTCGCGCACCGCCGCGGCGTAGCCGTCCTCGCCCGGATCGATCCCGCCCTGCGGCATCTGCCACGCCTCCAGCGTCGAATCGAGCCGCTGGCCGACGAACACCCGGCCGTCACGGTTCATCAGCATCACGCCCGCGCAGGGGCGATAGGGAAGGTCGGTCATGGGATCAGCCGGCAGCCTGGATGGAAACGCGCGCCGCTTCGGCTTCGGTGACGACAGCCTTCAGCGCAAGGATGAAGCCGGCGACATCGCCGACGGCGGAGGGGATGGCACGACGCAGCGTGATGAAGCCGTGGACGGTGCCCACCGCCTCGCGGAACACCACCGGCACGCCCGCCCTGGCAAGCGCCGCGGCATAGGCGCGGCCCTGATCGCGGATCGGGTCCAGGCTGGCGGTGACGATCACCGCCGGGGGCAGGCCGGTCAGGTCGGCGGCCATCGGCGAGGCGCGGGCATGATGGATGTCGGCGGCATAGGCATCCGCGAACCAGCGCAGCGAATCGCGCGACAACAGATAGCCTTCGCCGAACGCTGCGAAGGAGGGATAATGCGTGGTCAGATCCGTCGCCGGATAGATCGGCGCCTGCACGATCACCGGCAACGCCGCCGGATCGTCCCGCAAGGCGATCGCGGTGGTGATGGTCAGCGTGCCGCCCGCGCTGTCACCGCACAGGATAAGCGCGGTCGCGGCAATGCCCAGTTCGGCCGGGTTGCCCGCCACCCAGCGCGCCGCCGCCTCCGCATCGTCGGGCGCCGCCGGCCACCGATGCTCGGGCGCGAGGCGGTAGCCGACCGACACCACCGGCAACCCGGTGCCCCGCGCCAGCGCCGCGCAAAAGGATGCGTGTGTGTCGAGGTCCCCGATGACGAAGCCGCCGCCATGATAGAAGACGATGACCGGGCCGGGCACGCGCGCCTCCACCGTGTCGAACAGCCGCGCCGGGATGGTGCCGGCGGGGCCGGGGATCGCCAGGTCGCGGATCACCGCCAGTTCGCCCACCGGCAATTCGGCCACGTCGTTCGATGCCAGAAACAGCGCGCGCGCCGCCGCCGTTTCCATTTCGTGCATCCGCGGGCCGGGTAGCGCGTTGAGATAGGTTAGGAACTGGCGAACGTCAGGTCGGACGAAAGGCTGATCGGACATGCGGTTCCTCGAAGCGACGTGGCAGGGGCTGTCTAGAGATCATGATCCATGTCGTCCATCACCCCGCCTATGTCTCGCCCGCGCCCGCCCGCTCCACCTATCGCTGGGGCAAGAACGGCTTGATCCGCGACCTGCTGCTGGAGGAGGGCGCACGCATCGCCTGGCACCAGCCGGAGGCGATGCCGCGCCACTGGCTGGAGGCGGTGCACGACCCCGATTATGTCGCGGAAGTGCTGGAGGCGCGGGTGCCGCCCGAAAAGACCCGCCGCATCGGCTTTCCCGTCACGCCCCCCGTCGCGCTCCGCGCGCAGATGGTGCCCGCCGGCACCTGGGCCGCCGCGCATCTGGCGCTGTTGCACGGTTTTGCCGCCAATACCGCGGGGGGCAGCCACCATGCGCTGGCGGCGACGGGGGCGGGATATTGCGTATTCAACGACCTTGCGCTCGCCGCCGTCCGGCTGGTGGAGGAAGGTACCGTCGCCCGCATCGCGATCGTCGATTGCGACGTGCATCAGGGCGACGGCACCGCCGCGCTCACCGCCGGCCGAAGCGATATCGCGACCTATTCGATCCATGCCGAAAAGAACTTCCCCGTCCGCAAGGCGCGCTCGACGCTCGATGTCGGCCTGCCCGACGGCGTCGATGACGATGGCTATCTCGACACGCTGGCGACCACCCTCGTGCCCTTTCTCGACGATGTCGCGCCCGACCTGATCCTCTACCAGGCCGGCGTCGATCCCTTTGCCGGCGACCGGCTCGGCCGCTTGTCGCTCAGCCTGGACGGTCTTGCCCGGCGCGAGCGGCTGATCGCCGACCTCGCCATCCGGCGTGGCGTGCCGCTCGCAAGTACGGTCGGCGGCGGTTACGGCGACGACGCGCTCGCCATCGCCCGGCGCCATGTCGATGCCATCCTGACGCTCGGCACCGCCTTTGCCCCCATTCGCACCGGAACCCCGTCATGACCCAGCCCTCGATCCTCTGGTTTCGTCAGGACCTGCGCCTGCACGACCAGCCCGCCTTGTGCGCCGCCGCCGATGCCGGGCCGGTCATCCCGGTCTATGTGCTGGATGACGATGCACCCGGCGACTGGCGGATCGGCGGCGCGCAGCGCTGGTGGTTGCACCACAGCCTCCATGCGCTCGCCCGCGATCTGGAGAGCCGGGGATCGCGGCTGCTCCTGCGCCGCGGGCCCGCGGCGAAGGTGCTGGCGCAACTGGCGGGGGAAAGCGGCGCCGGCGCCATCCATGCCATCCGCCATTACGAACCCTGGTGGCGGGCCGCCGAGGCCGATCTGGGCGAGCGGCTGTGCCTGCATGACGGCAATCATCTCGCCCCGCCCGAGGCGGTGACGACAGGGTCGGGCAAGCCGTTCCGCATCTATTCGGCTTTCTGGCGCGCGTTGCAGGCACATCTGCCGCCGGAGGCGCCACGGGAGGCGCCCGAGACGATCCCGGCACCGGACCACTGGCCGGATAGCGATGCGCTTGCCGAATGGGCGCTGCTCCCGACCGGACCCGACTGGTCGACCGGTTTTGGCGAGGAATGGCAACCGGGCGAGGCGCAGGCCCACGAACGCCTCGCCGATTTCGTCGACCGCGTCGCGGGCTATGAGCGGGACCGCAACCTGCCGGCGGAGGAAGGCACCTCGCGCCTGTCGCCGCATCTCCATCACGGCGAGATATCGCCGCGCGCCGTATGGCATGCGATCGAGGGGCAGCGCGACGCGGAGAAATTCCGCAAGGAACTCGCCTGGCGCGATTTCACCGACGGGGTGGTGATGGCGCTGCCCCGCTATGCCGACGAAAATGGCCGCGACGCCTTTGACCGGTTGCCGTGGCGCAAAGGCGCGGCGGCGCAGCGTGATCTGCGGGCGTGGCAGCGCGGCCGCACCGGCTATCCGATCGTCGATGCCGGCATGCGCCAGCTGTGGACCAGCGGCTGGATGCACAACCGGGTGCGGATGATCGCGGCATCCTTTCTGGTAAAGCACCTGCTGATCGACTGGCGCGAGGGCGAGCGCTGGTATTGGGACTGTCTGGTCGATGCCGATTACGGCAACAATTCGGTCAACTGGCAGTGGATCGCCGGGACCGGCATCGATGCCAACATGTTCGGCCGGATCATGGCGCCGCTCGGCCAGTCGGAGAAATTCGACGCGGGCGATTATATCCGGCGCTGGGTGCCCGAACTCGCCGACCTGTCCGACGCGCAGATCCACGATCCCGACGACGCCGCACGCCCCCAGGCCTATCCGCACAGGATCATCGGCCACCGGGAGGGGCGCGAACGGGCATTGGCCGCGGCGAAGGCGATGCGCGGCTGACCCTTTTCACCCGCGCGTTCGCCGTGCATGGGGCGCGCCATGAACGAAACCGTGGCGATGGTGGGGCAGGGCGGCAGCACGTCGAGTCGGATGGTCGCGCCCATCTTCCACCGGCTGCTCGACCGCATCGACCGCGGGCTGGCGGCGGGCGCGATCGAGGCGAGCCTGCCCGATGGCACGCAGCGCCTGCTCGGCGGCCGCGCGCCCGGCCCCGTGGCGATCGTCGCCGTGCACCGCTGGCGCGCGCTCGTCCGGCTGGCGACCGGCGGGTCGGTGGGCTGGTACGAGGGATGGGCGGCAGGCGACTGGTCCAGCCCCGATCCGGTCCCCTTGTTCGACCTGTTCATGCGCAACCGCGTGACGCTGGGCGACGCGGCGCGCGCCGGCGGCGTGGTGAAGGTGCTGGCGCGGCTCGGCCACCGTTTCCGCCGCAACGACCGCGCCGGATCACGCCGTAACATCGCTGCCCATTATGATCTGGGCAACGACTTCTATCGCGAATGGCTCGATCCCGGCCTTACCTATTCCAGCGCGCTGTTCACCGCGCCCGGTCAGTCGCTGGAGGCGGCGCAGGACGCCAAGCTGCGCGCGGTGCTGGACCGCACCGGTGCGAAACCGGGCGATACCATCCTGGAGGTCGGCTGCGGCTGGGGCTCGTTCGCCGCGCTTGCGGCAGGTGCCGGCGTCGGCGTTCATTGCCTGACGCTGTCCACCGAGCAGAAGGCGGTGGTCGATGCGCGCGGCCTGCCCGGCGTTTCCGTCTCGCTGACCGACTATCGCGACGCGACCGGCACCTATGACGCCATCGCCAGCATCGAGATGGTGGAGGCGGTCGGCCAGGAATATTGGGCCGCCTATCTCGACATGATCGCATCGCGCCTGAAGCCCGGTGGGCGCGCCGCGATCCAGTATATCACCATCGCCGACGACGTGTTTCCCGCCTATGCGGACAGCGTCGACTTCATCCAGCGCTACGTCTTTCCCGGCGGCATGCTTCTTTCCGAATCCCGTTTCCGCCGGCTCGCACAAGCACGCGGACTGCACTGGGACGCACCCCATGCCTTCGGCCTCGACTATGCCGAAACGCTGCGTCTCTGGCGCGAACGCTTCGATGTGGCGGTGGCGGAGGGGCGATTGCCCGCCCGTTTCGACGCGCGGTTCGTCGCGCTGTGGCGCTATTATCTGATGTATTGCGAGGGCGGTTTTCGCGGCGGCGGCATCGATGTCGCGCAGGTCACTTTGGTGAAGCGCTGAGCGCTACCGCGCCTTGCGACAGCGGTCCGAGCAATAGACGACCTGGTCCCAGTCGCGCGCCCATTTCTTGCGCCAGGTGAACGGCCGCCCGCAGGCGGGACAGAGCTTGGTGGGCAGGTCCCGCTTGGCGACGCCGTTCGGCATCAGCGCGGCTCTTCGTCCAGAAACGCGGCGACGTCGGCCAGATCGACCGTCTTGTCGAGAAAGGTCTGGCCGATCCCGCGCGCCAGCAGGAAGGGCAGGGTGCCCGCATTCATCTTCTTGTCGTGCCGCATATGCGCGACCAACGTCTCGCCGGATGCGGCGATCCCCGCCGCGGCCAGCCCGTCCGGCAGGCCGCTCGCGCGCATGTGCGCCGCCACCCGCATCGCCTCCTGCCCCGAACACAGCCCCAGCCGCGCCGAATAACGAAAGGCGAGCGCACATCCCGCCGCCACCCCCTCACCATGCAGCAACCGGTCGGAGAACCCGGCCTCCGCCTCCAGCGCATGCCCGAAGGTATGCCCCAGGTTCAGCAGCGCCCTGATCCCCGCCGTCTCATGCTCGTCCGCCGCGACGATGCGCGCCTTGGCCGCCACCGCATGCGCGATCGCATGAACCCGCGCCTCGGCCTCTCCCGCAAACAGCGCCCCGGCATGCCCCTCGCACCATTCAAAGAACGCAAAGTCGTCTATCAACCCATACTTCACCACCTCCCCATACCCGGCCCGCACCTCGCGCACCCCCAACGTATCCAACACGTCCGGGTCGATCAGCACCATGGCGGGCTGGTGGAACGCGCCGATCAGGTTCTTGCCCGCGCGCGTGTTGATCGCGGTCTTGCCGCCCACCGACGAATCGACCTGCGCCAGCAGCGTCGTCGGGATTTGTACGAAGCGGCATCCGCGCTTGAGGATCGCGCAGGCGAAGCCGACCAGATCACCGATCACCCCGCCGCCAAGGGCCACGACATGATCCTGCCGCTCGACGCCGAGTTCGAGCAGGCGGTCGCAAAGCTGCTCCAGGATCGGCCAGCTCTTCGTCTTTTCCCCCGGCGGCAGCACGATCGCCTCGCTGGCAACGCCGGCCGCAGTCAGGGCGGCCTGCAGGGTGGCGAGGTGCGGGCGCACATTCTCGTCGGTGACGATCGCCATCGTGCGACCGCGCGCCAGCGGCACCAGATATTCCGCGGCGCGTGTCAGCAGGCCGGCCTCGATATGGATCGGATAGCTGCGCGCGCCGAGCGCGACGGTGACGGTCTTCATCGTCCGATGGCCTTCAGGATGGCGGCGACCGTTGCTTCATGGGGGCCGCGGTGGCTGGATACGTGGATGGGGGCGAGCGCGTAGATCGGGTTCCGCTTGGCGGCGAGGTCGGCCAGCACCTGCCGAGGATCGCGACCGCGCAGCAGCGGGCGGGTATCGCGCTTGCGTACCCGTTCGACCAGCACGTCGGTGTTGGCGGTCAGCCAGATGGCGGTCGCCTGTTCCAGGATCAGCGCGCGCGTCTCGTCGTTGATGAACGCGCCGCCGCCGGTGGCGATCACCTTCGGGCGGCCATCGACCAGCCGCGCGATCACCCGCCGCTCGCCGTCGCGAAAATGCGCCTCGCCGAATTTTTCGAACATGTCGGCGATGGTCATGCCCGCCGCCGCCTCGATCTCGTGGTCGGCATCGACAAACGGAACGCGCAGGCGGGCGGCCAGACGGCGGCCGACGGTGGACTTGCCCACGCCCATCAGCCCGACCAGCACGATCGGCTGGCCGTCCCATGAGGCGGGGGCGGGGTTGTGGCTTTGCAACATCGCCGCCTGCGCTATACAGCGGGACCGCGCCCGGCAACATCCGCCGGGCAACATTGCTTCATAGCCAAGGTTTGCGTCCCATGTCCCGCCTGGTCATCTCGCTTGTCGTCATCGTGGTCGTGGTCGTGGGTGGCATGGCGCTGCTGGGCGGTCGCGCCACCGAACGTCCGACGACCCAGGTCGAGAAGGCGGTCTCGCTTGCCAATCTCCAGTAAGCGCGCGGTTTTCCTGACGTTGGGGCTGGTGAGCGCGGCTGCGCTCGCCTCGGCGCAGGATCGGCCCGAATCGCTGCTTCCACCCGGCTTCGGTGATCCGGCGCCAAGCCCGACCCCGGCACCGGCAGGATCGCTTCCGCCGCCGTCGGTCGCGCGGCCCGATCCACCCGGCGCGGTGGTGCAGCCGCTGCCGGTGGACACGCCCAGCCCGACGCCGTCGCCCACGCCCAGCCCCGTCGATCCGGCCATTGCCGCCCAATATGAGATGCCGGGCTATGCTCGCCGCTCGCTGGATCTGATCGGGCCGGCGGGTATGCGCGAGGGCGGGGTGGACGCCGCGGCATTCGCCACGGCCAATGGGCGCTTTGCCGAACAGTTGATGCGGCGCCTGAGCGCACCGCTGCCGTCGCGCTGGATGTCGATCCTGTTGCGGCGCACGCTGGCAGCGCGTCTGGTCAAGCCCGAAGCCGTGAACGGCGCCGATTTCGCCGCGGAGCGTGCCTGGCTGTTGCTGCGCATGGGCGAATCGGCTCCGGCCCGCGCCGTGGTGCAGGGTGTCGACACTGCGAACTACACGCCCAAATTGTACCAAGTTGCGATGAACGCGATGCTGGCGACGGGGGATGCGGCGGGGTTGTGTCCGTTGGCGGCGGGGGGCGCGGCGGTGACGCGGGAGGGCGGCTGGATGGTGGCGCAGGCGATGTGCGCCGGGCTGGAGGGTCAGTCGGCCGAGGCGACGGCTGCGATGCGGGTCGTTCGCCGACGTCGCCTGGGCGAGGATATCGACCGCAAGCTGGCGGAAAAGGTGATCGGCGCCGGCGCGAACAGCCGGCGCGCGGTGACCATCGAATGGGGCGGCGTCGACCGCCTGACCGTCTGGCGCTTCGGCCTGGCGAACGCGACCGGCGTCGCCATCCCGGACGAGATGCTGGACGGCGTCGGACCGCAGGCGCGGCTCTGGCTGGCGCAATCCCCGATGCTGCCGCTGGCGGAGCGACTGCCGCTGGCGGAGCGTGCCGCGGCACAGGGCGTGTTCTCCAATGTCGCGCTGGTCGATCTGTACGGCAGCGTCGCGGACGATGATTCGGCCCCCAATGCCGCCAGTGCCGTCGCGAACGATCTGCGCACCGCCTACACGGCCGGCGACGCGGGTGGACGGCTGGCGGCGCTGCGCCAGATCTGGGGCAGCGAGCCGCGGACACGCTATGACCGGCTGGTGCTGACCGCGCGGGCGGCGGCGCGCCTGCCGGTGGCCGCCGAGAGCGAGGATGGCGACCGGCTGGTCGCGTCGATGCTGTCGGCGGGGCTGGATCGCAGCGCGGCGCGGTGGCGCAGCGCGGTGACGGCAGGCGGCGACGCCTGGGCGATGATCCTGCTTGCCGATCCCGATGCGCAGTCCAGCATCAGCTATGACGACATGGCCGTCTATGGCGGCAGCGGCGGCGATTCGCGCCGCAAGCAGCAGATGCTGTTTGCCGGCCTTGCGGGCCTCGGCCGGATGAGCGCCGAGGATGCCGAGCGTGCCGCGCAGGCGCTGGACGTGCGGATCGGCGCGCAGAATAGCTGGACCCGCGCAATGGACCGCGCGGTGGAGCGCGACCAGCCCGGCATGGTCGTGCTGCTGGCCGCGATCGGCATGCAGACCGGCGACTGGCGCGGCGTGCCGCCACAGGCGCTGTACCGCATCATCAGTGCGCTGCGCGCCGTCGGCTTCGACGGCGAGGCACGGATGATCGCGGCCGAGGCGATCGCCCGGACGTGACCGGCCCTGCGGACCGCGCGCTGATCGACCGGTTCCTGGAGATGATGGCGGCGGAGACGGGCGCGGCGGCGAACACCGTCGCGGCCTATCGCAGCGACCTGTCCCTGGCATCGCAGGTGCTGGACGGCGGATTGGCACGGGCCGATGCGGATGCGATCGCGACGCTGACCCATGAATGGCGCGACCTGTCGCATGCCAGCGTGGCCCGCAAATCCTCCGCCTTGCGTCGTTTCTTCGCGTTCCTGCACGAGGAAGGGCACCGGGCGGACGATCCCGGCACCGCATTGCCACGGCCGGGCACGCGGCGCGCGCTGCCCAAGGTGTTGAGCCACGCCGATGTCGATCGCCTGTTCGCCGCCATTGCCGAGCGGCTGGCGGTGGCGCACCCGGCCGCCAATGATCTGCGCCTGTCCGCGCTGGTGGAGCTGCTCTACGGATCGGGCCTGCGTGCCAGCGAGCTGGTCGCGCTGCCCCGCGGGGCGGTTCATCCCGACCGGCCGTTCCTGATCCTGCGCGGCAAGGGCGGTCGTGAGCGCATGGTGCCGATATCGGACCGGGCGCGCGCGGCGGTGGCGGCGTGGCGCGCGCATGTCGCCACCGACCGCGCCTGGCTGTTCCCCAGCGGCAAGGGGCATCTGACCCGGATCCGGTTGTACCAGTTGCTGAAGGCGCTGGCGGCGGAAGCGGGGGTGCCCCCCGACCGGGTCAGCCCGCACATCCTGCGCCACGCGTTCGCCACCCATCTGCTGGAGGGGGGCGCGGACCTGCGCGCCTTGCAGGCGATGCTGGGGCATGCGGACATCGCCACCACCGAAATCTACACCCATGTCGATGCCGCGCGACTGGTCGAACTGGTGAATACGCGTCACCCGCTGGTCGATTTGGCCGCGCGCGACGCCTGAGGGGGGTGCGCCCTCGTTGATTTTCCGGCCGGTGCACCGTAGGCGCGCGGAATGCCTAGCTTCCTCGACTTCGAGAAACCGATCGCCGAGCTGCAGAACCGGATCGACGAGCTGCGGGAAACCGCCGCCGACGGCACGGTGGACATCGCAGCCGAGATCGCCCGTTTGCAGACCAAATCCGACAAGCTGTTGCGCGATACCTTTGCCAAGCTGACGCCGTGGCAGAAGACGCAGGTGGCCCGTCATCCCGAACGGCCGCACTTCAAGCATTATGTCGCGGCGCTGTTCGACGAGTTCGTGCCATTGGCCGGCGACCGGGCCTTTGCCGACGATCAGGCGATTCTGGGCGGTTTCGCCACGTTTCGCGGTCGCCGCGTCATGGTGCTCGGCCATGAGAAGGGCGAGGATACCGCCACGCGCCTTCGCCACAATTTCGGGATGGGCAAGCCGGAAGGGTATCGCAAGGCGATCCGGCTGGTCGAACTGGCCGATCGATTCGGCCTGCCGATCGTGACTTTGGTCGATACGTCCGGTGCGTTTCCCGGCATCCAGGCCGAGGAACGCGGCCAGGCGGAGGCGATTGCGCGTTCGACCGAGGCATGCCTGGCGGCAGGTGTCCCGGTGGTGTCGGCGATCGTCGGCGAAGGCGGCTCGGGCGGCGCGGTCGCGCTGGCGGCGGGCAACCGGGTGCTGATGTTCGAGCAT
Organism: Sphingomonas carotinifaciens; assembly: GCF_009789535.1. Lineage (NCBI taxonomy): Bacteria > Pseudomonadati > Pseudomonadota > Alphaproteobacteria > Sphingomonadales > Sphingomonadaceae > Sphingomonas > Sphingomonas carotinifaciens. The sequence goes on from NZ_WSUT01000005.1 coordinate 1,789,501, forward strand.
GCGGTCTATTCGGTGATCAGCCCGGAGGGTTGCGCATCGATCCTGTGGCGCACCGCCGACAAGGCGCCGGAGGCGGCCGAGGCGATGAAGATGACCGCACAGGACCTGAAGGCGCTGGGCGTCATCGACACGATCGTCGCCGAGCCGGTGGGTGGCGCGCACCGGGATCGGGGTGCGGCGATCGGCGCACTCGGCGATGCGCTATCGGGTGCGCTGGGCGATCTGGACGGATTGAGCGCGGCGGAGTTGAAGCGGGCGCGTGCCGCCAAGTTCCTGGCGATGGGCCGGCTGTAACCCAGTTCATCGCAGGCCAAGCAAAAAGGGGCGGCGGAACCATCGTTCCGCCGCCCCTTTGCTTGTCAGAGCAAGATCGGCTTAGCCGGCCTTGTTGATGTTGGACGAGACGTTCGAGAACGTCTTGTTCAGGTTGGTGCCCAGCGTCGTCATCGTGGCGATCGCGGCAACGGCGATGAGGGCTGCGATCAGGCCATATTCGATGGCCGTCGCGCCCTTGTTGTTCTTGAGAATCTTGCGGATCGTCTGCATTCCGGTCTCCATGCTTTCCAAAGCGTCATTCACCCGGCTGAACCGGACATCACACCGGAGCAGCGACGATGTTTTACCCCTATCCCTTTGAAGAAAGGGTAAACACGCCGGATTTAGCGGGCGTTGACGATGCGGGAGCTGACGCGATTCCAGATGCCGATGGTGCTGTCGGCCGTCTGGCCGACGCCGACGATGATGACCAGGAAGACGAGCGCCAGGATCAGGCCGTATTCGATGGCGGTCGCGCCACGCGACTGATGCCAAAGGCCGGCAAGGGGCACCCGAGGGCGCAACAGCTTCGCGATTCGCAGCTTCATCGAGAAAACGGCTTATCCGTAAGGGCTTAAGAATGAACGAACGGATGATTTTTCCGGTAGTTGCCGCAGCTTTGGTCGATTCCGCCGGTCGCGTGCTGCTCCAGCAACGCCCCGCGGGCAAGCCGCTGGCGGGGTTGTGGGAGTTTCCCGGCGGCAAGGTGGAGCGCGGCGAATCGCCCGAGGCGGCACTGATTCGCGAACTGGCGGAGGAGCTGGAGATATCGGTCGCGTCGGACGCGCTGACCCCGGCCGGGTTCGCGACCGAGATGTTGCCCGACCGGCACCTGCTGTTGATGCTGTATGTCGTGCGGGAGTGGCAGGGCGAGGCACGGCCGCATGCCGCGACCGCGCTTCGCTGGGAGCAGCCGGCCGACATGGCCAGCCTGCCGATGCCGCCGGCGGACCCGCCCCTGGTCCGCCAGCTTGCCGCCTGCCTTGCCTGGGATGCCGCCGGGATCAGGCGATCGGCGGCAGCTTTGCCAGATGCTTCTCCAGCGTGATCGGATAATCGCGGATACGCACGCCGGTGGCGTTGTAGACCGCGTTGGCGATGGCCGCGCCGACGCCGCACAGGCCCAGTTCGCCCACGCCCTTGGCCTTGATCGGCGAGGCATAGGCATCCGCTTCGTCCAGGAAGATCACCTCCTGATGCGGGATGTCGGCGTGAACGGGGACCTCGTAGCTGGCCAGATCGTGGTTCACGAAGAAGCCGAAACGGGTATCGACCGCCAGCTCCTCCATCAGGGCCGCGCCCACCCCCATCGTCATGGCACCGATCACCTGGCTGCGCGCCGACTTGGGATTGATGATCCGGCCCGCGGCACACACCGCCAGCATCCGGCGCACCCGCACCTCGCCGGTATAGGCATCCACCCCCGCTTCGACGAAATGTCCGGCGAACGTCGATAGTTGGTACTGCTTGTCGAGATCGCCATATTCGATCTGGCCATCCGCCGAGAGGCCGTCGCGGCCCGCTGCATCGCCCAGCTTGGCGCGGCGGTTGCCGGAGCGGACCTCGCCATCGGCAAAGGTCACGTCGGGACCATCATAGCCCAGCCGCTGCGCGATGCTGGCGCGCAGGTTCATGCATGCGGCATAGACTCCGGACGTGCTGTTCGCGGCGCCCCACTGGCCGCCCGAACCGGCGGAGGCGGGGAAGTCCGAATCGCCGAGCAGCACGACCACCTTGTCCAGCGGCACGCCCATCGCTTCCGCGGCGGTTTGCGCGATGATCGTGTAGCTGCCGGTGCCGATATCGGTCATGTCGGTGGCGACGGTCACCACGCCCTTGCGATCGATGCCGACGCGTGCCGCCGACTTCTGGGTGGGGCTGTTGCGGAAACCGGCGGCCATGCCCATGCCAACCAGCCAGCGGCCGTCGCGCACCTGTGCCGGCTTCGGATTGCGCGCGGACCAGCCAAAGCGTTCCGCACCCATTTCCAGGCAGCGGACCAGCTGGCGCTGTGAAAAGCGACGTTTCGGGTCCTCGGGATCGACCTGCGTATCGTTCTTCACGCGAAAGGCGACCGGGTCCATGCCCAGCTTTTCCGCCATCTCGTCCATGGCGATTTCCAGCGCCATCATGCCGGGCGCCTCGCCGGGCGCGCGCATCGCATTGCCCTCCGGCAGGTCGAGCACGGCCAGGCGCAGCGCGGTCATGCGGTTCTTGCCGGCATATAGCAGCTTGGTCTGCGCGACCGCGGTTTCCGGATCGCCCTTGGGCAGGTTGCCGCTGGTGCTTTCATGCGCGATGGCCGTGATCGTGCCGTCACGGGTGCAGCCCAGGCGGATGCGCTGGATGGTGGCGGGGCGGTGCGTGGTGTTGTTCGCCATGATCGGCCGGGTCAGCGCGACCTTGACCGGGCGACCCGCCGCCTTCGCACCCAGTGCCGCGAGCACGATGTCCGCGCGGATGAACAGCTTGCCGCCGAAGCCGCCCCCGATGAAGGGCGAATCGATCCGTACATCCGCCGGGTCCAGACCCAGCGTGGTGGCGAGCGAGCGCTTGCCCCAGGCGATCATCTGGTTCGACGTCCACACCGTCAGCTTGCCGTCCTGCCACGCCGCGATGGAGGCATGCGGCTCCATCATCGCATGGCTTTCGTCGGGCGTGGTGTAGGCGGCGTCGAGCTTCACCGGTGCCGCGGCAAAGGCGCGGTCGAAATTGCCGACGCGGTCGATCGGCGGCGCGCCCGATCCTTCCCCGCTGTCGCCGCCGGTATAGGGGGCGGTCGGCGCGGCTTCCTTCAGGTCGAACCGACCCTTGGTGCGTGCATAGTCGATGCGCAGCAGGCCCGCGGCGGCGCGCGCCTGCTCGAACGTGTCAGCCACCACCAGCGCGATCGCCTGATGATAATGCTCCACCACCGGCCCGCCGAACAGCGACGCGGTGTTCATCCGGCTGAGCGGCAGCTTGGGCATGTCGAGCGTGCTGATCACGGCAATGACGCCGGGGGCGGCCTTGGCAGCGGCGGTGTCGATCGCGGTCACGCGCCCCTTGGCGATGCCTGCACCGACGACATAGCCATAGGCCGCGCCGGGGGCGACATCGTGGCGTTCATAGGCATAGGGTGCGGTGCCGGTGGTCTTGCGCGGGCCGTCGATCCGGTCGGTCGGTTTCCCGACGATCGTCATCCGGTCGAGCACGTTGGTGCCGGCTGGCTGTTCGTACTTCATGCGCGCGCCTCCTTGGCTTCGTCGAGGACAAGGGCCAGCGTGCGTTCGACCAGGGGAACCTTGAAGGCATTGTCGCGGGTCGGGCGGGCCCCGGCCATCAGGCGGGCGGACACCGCCTGCGATCCTTGCGGCATCGCTGCCTCGGCCGCCTCCACCCGCCATGGCTTGTGCGCCACGCCGCCGATCGCGACGCGGCCGGTGCCGTCCTTCTGGATGACCGCTGCCACCGAGACGAGTGCAAAGGCATAGGAGGCGCGGTCGCGCACCTTCTGATAGGCATGGTGGCCGCCCAGCGGACGGGGCAGGGTGACCGCGGTGATAAGCTCGCCGGGTTGCAGCGCGTTTTCGACATGCGGGGTGTTGCCGGGCAGGCGGTGGAACACGTCGATCGGGATGGTGCGCGTCGCACCGGCGGCGTTCACCGTTTCCACCTGTGCGTCCAGCACGCGCATCGCAACCGCCATGTCTCCGGGATAGGTCGCGATGCAGGCATCGCTGCTGCCCACCACCGCCAGTTGCCGCGAATAGCCGCCGATCGCCGCGCACCCCGAACCCGGCCGGCGCTTGTTGCAGGCCTGGTTGGTGTCGTAGAAATAGGGGCAGCGGGTGCGCTGGAGCAGATTGCCCGCGGTGGTCGCCTTGTTGCGCAACTGGCCGCTTGCGCCGGCTACGATCGCGCGGGACAGCACGGCGTAATCGCGGCGCACGCGCATGTCGGCGGCCAGCGCGGTATTCGACACGAAGGCGCCGATGCGCAGGCCGCCCTCCGGCGTTTCCTCGATCCGGTCCAGCTTCAGGTCCTGCACGTCGACCAGATGGGTCGGTGCCTCGATCTCCAGCTTCATCAGGTCGAGGAGGTTGGTGCCGCCTGCCAGGAACTTGGCGCCGGGCCGCTGCGCCACTGCGGCCGCCGCCTCTGCGGGCGTCCGGGCGCGTTCATAGCTGAAGGGCTTCATACGTTCGCTCCCGCGACTTCGGCCATCGCCTCGGCAATGTTGGAATAGGCGCCGCAGCGGCACAGATTGCCGCTCATCCGTTCGCGCATCTCGGTCGTCGTCATCGGCGAGGCGGCCGTGATGTCGCTGGTCACATGGCTGGGGACGCCGGCCCTGATCTCGTCCAGCACCGCCACCGCCGAACAGATCTGGCCCGGCGTGCAATAGCCGCATTGATAGCCGTCATGCTTGACGAAGGCCGCCTGCATCGGATGCAGGTCGCCGGGCTGGCCCAGCCCCTCGATGGTGGTGATGCGGTCGCCCTGATGCTGCACCGCCAGCGACAGGCAGGCGTTGATCCGTTTGCCGTCCGCGATCACGGTGCAGGCGCCGCACTGGCCATGGTCGCACCCCTTCTTGGTGCCGGTCAGGCGCCAATGCTCGCGCAGTGCGTCGAGCAGCGTCGTGCGGGTATCGACCTGCAACTCGCGGCGCTTGCCGTTCACCTCCATCGCCACGGTCATCATGCTGGGCTGGGCCGCGGGGGGCAGGGTCTGCGCGTCCGCCGCCACCGCGGTCAACGCGGCCGAGGCGGCACTGCCGACCAGCATCCCGCGCCGTGAAATCGCGCGTTCGCCGGAAGTGTCCATGTCATCTAGCTCCTTGGCCCATCGAGGCGGGCCGGTGATGGATCGCCCGTGATATCAGGCGGAAAGGGCGTGCACGCCGGATCGCAAGCATAACCTGCAAAAATGCGTATCGGGAGCCGTCGGCCCTGCCAACCGTCCAGAAACGCACCAACAATTTTCTTCATGAAACCGGCGACGCCAGCAGCCCGTTAGATAACACGGTGCCGTCCATTGTATCTGCCGGGATACAGCGCCCGCGCGCCGCGCGGGCAGATCATCATGGAAGTGGAGGCCCGACCGGGAATCGAACCCGGGTGCAAGGATTTGCAGTCCTCTGCGTCACCACTCCGCCATCGGGCCGGAGGCGGGCCTTTGGTAGGTTTTTTGAAACGGGTCAAGCCGCAGCCGATGATTTCTGCATGTCGGGGATGCCATGGCATCGTCACGGTCCGCTTGGCCTCGTCATGCGGGCGCGATACAAGCCGCATCAGTTGAACTAGTGTATTGCGCAGCTACAACAGTTGTGCGACAGGGATGGCCATGACGACCACGATGACGGAATCCGGGATCACCAGCGCGGCCGGAAACGCCGCTGGCTCCACGACTTACGAGGCGATGCGCCACGCGATGGTGGCCAGCCAACTGCGCACCAATGCGGTGAACGACACCCGTGTCGTCGCCGCGATGACGCAGGTCCCGCGTGAGGCGTTCCTGCCCGCCGACGCGCGCTCGCTCGCCTATCGCGACAGCCTGATCAACATCGGCCATGGCCGCAGCATCAACCTGCCGATGGCCACCGGCCGACTGCTGACCGAGGCCTATCTGGAGCGTGGCGACCGCGTGCTGCTGATCGGTGCGGCTGGCGGCTATACCGCGGCCCTGCTGTCCGGCATCGTCGCCGAAGTGGTGGCGGTCGAAAGCCATCCGGCGCTGGCACAGGATGCCCGCGCGGCTCTTGCCGGATATGGCAACGTCCGCGTGGTCGAGGGGCCGCTGCCCGAGGGTCATGCCGCGGACGCGCCCTATGACGTGCTGCTGATCGACGGCGCCGTCGAAGAGGTGCCGGCCGCACTGATCGAGCAGGTGCGCGTCGGTGGGCGGATCGCGACCGGGCTGATCGAAAATGGCGTCAGCCGCCTCGCCACCGGCCGACGCACCGAGGGCGGTTTCGGGTTGCAGCCCTTTGCCGATGTGGACTGCACCGTTCTGCCCGGCTTCGAGCGTCCGCGCTCCTTCCGGTTCTAGGCGAAACCATGCGCCTCCGCCCCGTCCGCCTGCTGCTGATCGGCGCAGCCATCGTTCCGTGCGTGCCGGCGTCGGCCGATACGCTGCGGGAGGCATTGCTGAAGGCCTATCAGGGCAATCCCACGATCACGGGGCAGCGGGCACAACAGCGTGCCACGGACGAGAATGTCCCGATCGCGCGGGCGGGGGCGCTGCCGACGGTGAACGCCACGGGGCAGTTGACCGAGTTCGTGGTCCAGGCGAACAACAATTTCGTCAATCCGACCCGACAGGGCGTGGCCAACGTCCAGCTTTCCGTGCCGATCTATCAGGGTGGCGCGGTCAAGAACGGGCTGCGCGCGGCGGAAACCCGCGTCGATGCCGGCCGCGCGACCCTGCGCAGCACCGAGGCGCAGATCTTCACCTCCGTCGTCAGCGCGTACATGAACGTGATTCGCGACGAGGCAGTGGTCGGGCTGAACACCCAGAATGTCCGGGTGCTGGAGACGAACCTGCGCGCGAGTCGCGACCGGTTCGAGGTGGGTGATTTGACCCGCACCGACGTCGCCCAGTCGGAGGCACGACTGGCTCAGGCGCGCGCGCAGCTGCAATCGGCGGAGGCGCAGCTCATCGCCAGCCGAGAGGATTATATCAACGTCGTCGGCTCGCCGCCGGACCGGTTGGAACAGCCGCCGTCGCTGCCAAACTTGCCCGATGCACCGTCCACGGCCGTGTCGGTCGCGCTGGAAAGCAATCCGCAACTGCTGGCCGCGCGTCGCAATGCCGATGCGACGCGGTTCGATATCGGCGTGGCGCGGGCCAACCGCCTGCCGCGGCTGAACGCGGTGACCAGCGGGTCCTACTTCAACTATCTCGATTCGCTGACCGATCAGGCGGTTCGTGCCGGCATTCCCGGATCGGGCAAGAATGTGAACGCCGGCCTGCAGTTGAACGTGCCGCTGTTCCAGGGCGGGCGCCCGGCCGCGCAGGTCCGCCAGGCGGAGGCGCTGCGCGCCCAGGCCATCGAGAATGTCACGGCAACCGAGCGGCAGGTGATCGCGCAGGCGCGGTCCGCCTATGCCCAGTGGCAGGCCTCGCGCCAGGTGATCGCCTCGTCGGAGGCCGCGGTCAGTGCGAACACGCTGTCGCTGGAGGGTGTTCGTGCCGAGAACAGCGTCGGCACCCGCACCGTGATCGAAATCCTGAATGCCGAGCAGGAACTGCTCAACAGCCAGGTGCAACTCGTCACCGCGCGGCGCGACGCCTATGTCGCGGGCTTCGCGCTCCTGGCGGCGATGGGCAATGCCGAGGCTCGCGACCTGGGGCTGGACGGCGGCGTGCTGTACGATCCGGTGATCAATTACCGACGCGTCCGCAACCGGATCAACGACTGGGACGGGGATGGCGAGCCTATGCCGGTCGCCGTCTCCACCGCGAACACGCCGGCGCAGACCGCGGTCGTCACCCGTCCTCTGGACAGCACGGTCGATCGACCGGTTGACAGAAGCCCGGCTTTAACCACAGGTGCGGAATCGCCGAACAGACAATAGGACGTCAACCGGGGTGATTGCTGTCATGGGGGATATCAGCGCGGAACCGTCGATGGAGGAGATCCTGTCTTCCATTAAGCGGATCATCGCGGAAGAAGGGGATGCACCGGGCCGCCCGCGCCGCCCTGCGCGCACCATGCCGCCGCCGATGCTGCATCCCTCACTGGACGATGCCGATGACGAGGATGAGGACGATGCAGGCGAGGTGCTGGAGTTGAGCGACCCCATGCCGGTTCCGCCGCCTGTGCCCGCCGCGCCCCCTGCCGCTTCGCCGCTGCTCAGCAAGCCCGCGCCGCGTGCCGCTGCGCCTGCCCCGGCGCCCGCACCTGCACCCCAGCCCGAACCGGCTGCCGATCCGATCGTATCCCCCCGTGTCGCCGAGGCGAGCCGTGGTTCGCTGGAGGCGCTGACCCGGCTGATGGTCAAGCCGGAGGCCGGGAGCGACGGGACGCTGGAGGGACTGGTGCGCGAGATGCTGCGCCCCATGCTGCGCGAGTGGCTGGATGCCAACCTGCCGAACATGGTGGAAAGCATGGTGGCGCGGGAGATCGCCCGCATCACCGGCGAAGGGCATTGATCCGGCAACTATCGGTACCGTCGGATACTATCGATGCCTGACCACGAGGGTGGCGAGACGCCGCACACGCCGCCACCGCGTGACCGCAAGGCCGAAGCCCAGCAGGGGGGCAGCAGCGACATCTTCTTTGCGGCCGTGAAGGCGACGCGGATGCCGATGATCGTCACCGATCCGCATCAGCCGGACAACCCGATCATCTTCTGCAACGACGCGTTCACGTTCATGACCGGCTATACCCAGGCGGAAATCGTCGGGAGCAACTGCCGCTTTCTTCAGGGGCCGGAAACCGATCGCAGCGTCGTCGATCAGGTGCGCACCGCGATCCGCACGCGCGAGGAGGTCGCGGTCGAGATCCTGAACTACCGGAAGAACGGATCGACCTTCTGGAATGCGCTGTTCGTGTCGCCGGTTTATGACGATGACGGGGAACTCGTCTATTTCTTCGGCAGCCAGCTCGACATTTCGCGGCGGCGCGAAGCGGAGGATGCGCTGCACGAGGCGCAGAAGATGGAGGCGGTCGGCAAGCTGACCGGCGGCATCGCGCACGACTTCAACAACCTGCTCCAGGTCATTCTGGGCTATGTCGACATATTGGAAGCGCGGGTTGCCGATGGTGACCGGGCGTCGCGGCGTGCCGTGGAGGCGATTTCGGGGGCGGCCAGTCGCGGTGCGACGCTGACCCAGCAATTGCTCGCCTTTGCGCGCAAGCAGGAACTGCGCGACCGGTTGCTCAACTTCAACTCGCTGGTCACCGATTTCCGCCCGATCCTGGACCGGACGGTGGGGGATTCGGTCGCGCTGCGACGGCAGCTGGCGGACAATCTGTGGAATTGCCGGATCGATCCGGTGCAGGCCGAGATGGCGCTGCTCAACATCGTCGGCAACGCGCGCGACGCGGTGGACGACGACAGCGGGCGCATCACCATCACCACGCGCAACGTCCTCCTGCCGGAAGATGCCGATGGCGAGGGGGGCGCCGCGCTGAAGCTGGATGCCGGTGAATATGTGCAGGTAACCGTTGCCGACAACGGTCCCGGCGTCGATCCGGCGATCGCCGACAAGATCTTCGACCCGTTCTTCACCACCAAGGACATGGGCAAGGGCACCGGCCTTGGCCTGGCGATGGTCTATGGCTTCATGCGCCAGTCCGGCGGGCTGGCGACGGTGGGGACCAGCGACGATGGCGGCGCGCTGTTCTCGCTCTATTTCCCGCGCGCCAGTGGTGCGACCGAGCGGCGATCGAACCCGGCCTTGTCCAAGCCCGCCGCCCACGGCGTGGAGCGCGTGCTGATGGTCGAGGACCAGGAGGAGGTGGGCGAACTGGGCCGTGCCATGCTTCAGGACCTGGGCTATGACGTGGTGCTTGCCCATAACGCGCGCGAAGCGCTGGACGTGCTGGCGCGCGACGCGAATTTCCAGTTGCTGTTTACCGACATATTGATGCCCGGCGGCATGAACGGCGTCGGTCTGGCGCAGGCGGTGAAGCGCGATTACCCGCGCACCGCGATCCTGCTGACCACCGGGTTTGCCGATGAGGCGATCGACGAGGGTTCGCGCTCCTACGAGCTGATCCGCAAGCCCTATCGTCGCGGGGAATTGAACGAGCGCATCCGCGCCGTCCTCGACAAGCCGGGCGCGCGCACCTGATGGTCTAGCGCCCGGCCGCGACGCCGATTAAGGGCAGGGGCATGACCGAACTGCCCAAGACCTTCGACCCCGCCGCCATCGAGGCCCGCTGGTATGCCCATTGGGAGCAGGAGGGGCTGTTCCGTCCCGAACGCCCGCAGGCCGAGCCGTGGACGATCGTCAACCCGCCGCCCAACGTCACGGGCAGCCTGCATATCGGCCACGCGCTGGACAATACGCTGCAGGACATCCTGACGCGCCACGCCCGGTTGAAGGGCAAGGACGCGCTGTGGGTGGTCGGCACCGATCATGCCGGCATCGCCACGCAGATGGTGGTCGAGCGCAACCTGGCGCAGCAGGGCGTGAAGCGCACCGATATTGGCCGCGATGATTTCGTCGCCCGAATCTGGGACTGGAAAGCGGAGTCGGGCGGCCAGATCACGCGCCAGCTTCGCCGGCTGGGCTGCTCGATGGACTGGGCGAACGAGCGCTTCACCATGGACGAGGGCTTCTCCAGGGCCGTGCTGAAGGTGTTCGTCGAACTGCACCGTCAGGGACTGCTCTACCGCGACAAGCGGTTGGTGAACTGGGACGCAGGCCTTGGCACCGCGATCAGCGACCTGGAGGTCGAGACGCGCGAGGTGCAGGGCAAGTTCTGGCACCTGACCTATCCGCTGGCCGATGGCAGCGGCACGATCTCGGTGGCGACGACGCGGCCGGAGACGATGCTGGCCGACATGGCGGTGGCGGTAAATCCGGACGATCCGCGCTATACCGCGCTGATCGGTGCGCAAGTGCGCCTGCCGATCACCGGCCGCCTGATCCCGATCGTCGCCGACGAGCATGCCGACCCCGAACTGGGCTCGGGCGCGGTGAAGATCACGCCGGGCCACGACTTCAACGATTTCGAGGTCGGCCGCCGCGCCGGGATCGAGGCGCGCGACATGCTCAACATGCTCGATGCGAAGGCGCGTATCTGCCAGACCGCGGACGGGCTGGTGCCCGAAGCGCTGATCGGGCTCGACCGGTTCGAGGCACGCCAGGCGGTGATCGCGCTGCTGGAAGAGGCGGGCGTGCTGGAGCGGGTCGAGGACCGGGTGATCCAGACGCCCTATGGCGACCGATCGGGCGTGGTGATCGAGCCGTGGCTGACCGACCAATGGTATGTCGATGCCAAGACGCTGGCCCAGCCGGCGATCGAGGCGGTGCGATCGGGCGCGATCAAGCTGGTGCCGGCAAGCTGGGAGAAGACCTTCTTCAACTGGATGGAGAATATCCAGCCCTGGTGCGTCAGCCGCCAGCTTTGGTGGGGCCACCAGATCCCCGCATGGTTCGCCGAGGATGGCCGTGCCTTCGTCGCTGAAACCGAGGAAGAGGCGCAGGCACAGGCCGGCGCCGGCGTGGTGCTGACCCGCGATCCGGACGTGCTCGACACCTGGTTCTCCTCCGCATTGTGGCCGTTCGCGACGCTCGGCTGGCCGGATGCAGCGGACCCGACGCTGGGTGGTCGCTATCCCAATGACGTCCTCGTCTCCGGCTTCGACATCCTGTTCTTCTGGGATGCCCGGATGATGATGCAGGGCATGCAGTTCATGAAGGACGTGCCGTTCCGCACGCTCTACCTGCACGGGCTGGTCCGCGCGGCCGACGGCTCGAAGATGTCGAAGTCGAAGGGCAACACGGTCGATCCGCTCGGCCTGATCGACCAATATGGCGCCGACGCACTGCGCTTCTTCATGGCGGCGATGGAAAGCCAGGGCCGCGACATCAAGATGGATGAGCGCCGCGTCGAGGGGTATCGCAACTTCGCGACCAAGCTGTGGAACGCGGCCCGCTTCGCACAGGCCAATGGCATCGGTGCCTCCGCGACGCTGGATGCGCCGGTCGCCACGCTGGCGGTGAACAAGTGGATCATCGCCGAGACGGTGAAGACGGTGCAGGCGGTGGACCTGGCGCTGGCCGATTACCGGTTCGACGGGGCGGCCAATGCGATCTACCAGTTCGTCTGGAGCCGTTTCTGCGACTGGTATCTGGAACTCATCAAGCCGGTGCTGCAAGGCGGCGAGGCCGGTGGCGAAGAGACCCGCGCGGTCGCCGGCTGGGTGCTCGACCAGATCCTGGTGCTGCTCCACCCGTTCATGCCGTTCATCACGGAGGAATTGTGGCACGCAATGGGGTCGCGCGATCATGACCTGATCGTCGCCCAGTGGCCGATGGCGGATGCCCGCGCGCTCGATCCGGAGGCGGAGCGCGAGATCGACTGGCTGATCCGGCTGGTCGGCGACATTCGCGCCGCGCGCACCGAACTGAACGTGCCGCCCGGCGCACGCCTGCCGCTGCATGTCCGTGATGCGCATGACGATACGCTGGCACGCCTCGACCGGCAGGCATCGGTGCTGGCGCGGCTGGCCCGCGTCGACCGCGCCGAGGGCGACGCCGCCAGCGGCGGGGCCGCCCAAGTGGTGGTGGACGAGGCGACGTTCATCCTGCCGCTGGAAGGTGTGATCGATCTGGATGCGGAGCGCGCCCGTCTGACCAAGGCGATCGCCGCGGCCGAGAAGGAGCGCGATGCACTGGGCGCGCGGCTGGGCAATGCCAGCTTCGTCGAGCGCGCCAAGCCCGAGGCGGTGGACAAGGCGCGGGCCGATCATGCCGACAAGATGGCGGAGGCGGCCCGGCTGCACGCGGCGCTCGGCCGGTTGGGGTAAGGTGGGGAGCGGGGCGGCACCTGGCGCCGTCCCCGCCCGCGATCAGCCGGTTTCGCTCAGCCGCTTGATCCGGCGGATGCGCGGTTCGCGGGTCAGTTGCGCCTCGCGCCGGATCGTCTGGCGGAGTTCGTCGCGTTTTTCGTGGATCGAGGCGATCACCAAGCCCATCGCGACGCCAAGATCGACCAGCACCGCTTCCGAGAGTTGCAGCGAGCTTTCCAGCGTTTCGGGCACCGCATCGGTGACGCCCGCACGGTAGAGTTCGGCGGCATGGCTGGCATCGCGGGCGCGCGCGATGATCGGCAGGGCCGGCACCGCCTGCCGGATGCGCCGCGCCAGCCGGACGGTAAGCACCGGATCGTCCATGGTCAGGATCAGCGCGCGCGCCTGCGCCAGGTTCAGCCGGTCGACCAGTTCCGGCCGCGCGACATCGCCGAACAGCACCGGATAGCCCGCCCGCCGCGCCTCGGTCACGGCGTCGATGTTCGCTTCCACCGCCAGATAACGCTGGCCGTGCGCGGTCAGCATGTCCGACACCAGCTTGCCGACGCGGCCGAAACCGATGACGACCGCGCCGGGACCTTCCGTCTCCACCTCGGGGATCGGCGGGCCTTCTCCGGCCTGCTCGATCCGGCGCGAGGTGATACGCCCGGCCTTGGCGAGGAGCGGGGTCAGCGTCAGGCCGATTGCGGTGACGGTCTGCCAGAAGGCGGCGGTCGACGGCTGGATCAACTGCGCCTGTGCCGCCGTCCCCAGCACGATCAACGTGGTCTCCGACGGGCTGCCCATCAGCAGGCCGGTTTCGGCCGCGGTGCCGCGCCGGGCATGGGCGACGCGCAGCAGCAGATAAGTGACGATCGCCTTCACCGCGACGACGCCGACGACGGCCGCGAGCAGCGACGGCCAGTTCTTGGCGATCAGACGGAGGTCCAGGCTCATGCCCACGGTGATGAGGAAGACGCCGAGCGCCAGCCCCTTGAACGGGGCGGTCATCACCTCGACCTCGGAATGATACTCGGTTTCCGCGATCAGCAGGCCGGCGAGCAGCGCACCGACGATCGGCGACAATCCGGCGGCGGTGGTCGCGACGCTGGCGACGATCACCACCAGCAGCGACGCGGCCAGGAACAACTCCGGGCTCTTGGTACGCGCGGCCTGTGCGAACAGGCGCGGCAGCACGATGCGCCCACCCAGATACATCGCGACCACGGTCAGGCCACCACGCAGGGCGACGCCGGCGATGCCCACCCAGCCTTCCTCGCTGGCCGTCGGCGCCATCGCACCGAGCGCGAAGATGATGGGGACCAGCGCCAGATCCTCGAACAACAGCATCGCGAACGCGCCGCGCCCGACCGGACTGGTCGTGCCCACCAGCGGCAGCACCAGCGCGGTGGACGAGAGCGCCAAGGCCAGCCCCAGTCCGATCGCGCCGCCCCAGCTTTGCCCCAGCAGATGCAGTGCCAGGCCGATCAGAAAGGCGGAGCCGAGCAGTTCGGTCACGCCGGTGCCGAACACCAGCCGCCGCATCGACCATAAACGCCGGAACGACAATTCCAGTCCGATCGAGAACAGCAGCAGGATGATGCCGAACTCGGCGAAAGGCTCGATCGATTCCGGGTCGGAAATGGTCACATAGTAAAGCCAGGAGGCGTCGGGCACGAGCGAGCCGAGCCCGGCCGGGCCGACCAGCAGGCCGACGAGGATGAAGCCGATCACCGGGCTGACCCGGAAACGGGCAAAGGCCGGGATGACGATGCCTGCTGCACCAAGGATGACGAGCGCGTCGCTGAAGCCGTGATTGTCGAGCCGAAGTGCCATGGCCGCAGCTTAACCAGCCCATGTCCCCCTTGTCAGGTATGTTTTGCACAAACCGGGCGCCCGGTCGCCGGATGGGACGAACTGTCCACTGCGCGGGGGGCGGGCGGGACCCTATCTGGCGCGGCATGACGATATGCTGGTGGGCGCTGCCCGTGACCATCCTCTTGGCGCTGGCGGGATGCGGTGATGATGACCATGCCAGGCGGCTGGCATCGGCGGGGCCGAACCCGTCGCTCGATGCGCTGATGCGGGTCGCCGATCCCGGCAATGGCCGGCGCGTGTTCGGCCAATGCCTGGCCTGTCACACGATCGGGCAGGGGCAGCTGGACCGTGCAGGGCCGAACCTGCATGCGATCATGGGCAAGCCGGTTGCGGGCGGCAGCGATCGGTTCGGCTATACGGTGGCGCTGTCGCGCGTCGGCGGGCGTTGGGACAGGGCGACGATGGATCGCTGGCTTGCCGATCCGCAGCGTTTCGCGCCGGGCACGCGGATGAGCTTCGCCGGGCTTGCCGATCCGCTCGATCGTGCCGACGTGATCTGGTATCTGGAGGCGGAAGGGAAATAGCCCCACCGCGAAGGAAACGGGCCCCGGTCGTCGCCGGGGCCCGCTTTCCGGTCGTTCAGCTCAGGCCCAGTTGCCCATCTCGGCTTCCAGGTTCGAACGGATCTGCTCGAAGAACTGTTCGGTGGTCATCCAGGGCTGGTCCGGGCCGATCAGGATCGCCAGATCCTTGGTCATGTGGCCGTTCTCGACGGTCTTGATGCAGACCTGCTCCAGCGTCTCGGCGAAGCGCGTCACGTCCGGCGTACCGTCGAACTTGCCACGGAACTTCAGGCCGCCGGTCCAGGCGAAGATCGACGCGATCGGGTTGGTCGACGTCGCCTTGCCCTGCTGATGCTGGCGATAGTGGCGGGTGACGGTGCCATGCGCGGCCTCGGCCTCGATCGTCTGGCCGTCTGGCGTCATCAGCACCGAGGTCATCAGGCCCAGGGAGCCGAAGCCCTGCGCCACCTGATCCGACTGTACGTCGCCGTCATAGTTCTTGCAGGCCCAGACGAACTCGCCGTGCCACTTCAGCGCGGATGCGACCATGTCGTCGATCAGGCGGTGCTGATACTCGATGCCCGCGGCCTGGAACTGGTCCTTGAACTCGGCGGCGTACACTTCCTCGAAGATGTCCTTGAAGCGGCCGTCATAGGCCTTCAGGATCGTGTTCTTCGTCGACAGGTACACCGGCCAGCCACGGCCCAGGCCGTAGTTCATCGATGCACGCGCAAAGTCGCGGATCGATTCGTCGAGGTTGTACATGCCCATCGCGACGCCGGCCGCGGGGAAGTCGAACACTTCCTCCTCGATCGTCTCGCCATTCTCGCCTTCCCACTTCATGGTCAGCTTGCCCTTGCCGGGCACCTTGAAGTCGGTGGCCTTGTACTGGTCGCCAAAGGCGTGACGGCCGACGACGATCGGGTGGGTCCAGCCGGGGATCAGGCGGGGTACGTTCTTGATGACGATCGGTTCGCGGAAGACGACGCCGCCCAGGATGTTGCGGATCGTGCCGTTGGGCGAGCGCCACATCTTCTTCAGGCCGAACTCTTCGACGCGCTGCTCGTCGGGGGTGATCGTCGCGCACTTCACGCCGACGCCGTACTTCTGGATCGCCTTGGCCGACTGGATGGTGATCTGGTCGTCCGTCTCGTCACGCTTCTGGATGCCCAGGTCGTAATATTCCAGGTCGATGTCCAGATACGGCTTGATAAGGCGCTCGCGGATCCATTCCCAGATGATCCGCGTCATCTCGTCGCCGTCGATCTCCACGACGGGCGTTTTCACCTTGATCTTGGCCATCTTCACTTCCTTGGCAGGGGTGGTTTGGGCATGCGTCTAGGGGAGGGGGGCGGCCGGATCAACCGGGGGCAGGGACCACGGGCCGTCGCGTACCGAAAACATTGTGTCGTGCGTCCGCCACCGGTAGACTGGTGCGATGCCTTCGCTTGAAAAGCCCCCTGTCGCCACGACCACGGTCAAGTGGCGCTTCCCCGCCGTCCATCCGGAAGGGCGCAAATACGTCCTGATCGCCGGCGGCCTTACGCTGCTCGCCACGCTCGTCACCAAGATCCTGTTCTGGCCGTTCATCGGCCTGTGCATCTGGGTGGCCGCGTTCTTTCGCGATCCGATCCGCACCACGCCGCAGGGTGACGACCTGATCGTCGCACCCGCCGACGGCCTCATCACCATGATCCAGCGCGTACCCATTCCGCGCGAGCTGACCGGGGAGCTGGGCACCGCGCCGATGATGCGGGTGTCGATCTTCATGTCGGTGTTCGACGTGCACATCAACCGCACCCCGATCGCGGGCACGATCCGCCAGGTCGTCTATATCTCCGGCAAGTTCCTCAATGCCGACCTCGACAAGGCATCCGACGAAAACGAACGACAGCATTTCGTGGTCGAAGGCCGGGACGGTCGCAAGATCGGCTTTACCCAGATCGCGGGGCTGGTCGCACGCCGGATCGTCGGGTTCGTGAAGCCCGGAGACATGGTCGCGGCCGGCCAGCGCATCGGCCTGATCCGCTTCGGCAGCCGCGTCGACGTGTATCTGCCCGATGACGTGATGCCGCAGGTGACGTTGGGGCAGCGTTCGATCGCCGGGGAAACGGTGCTCGGCCGCGTCGGCGGACGACCCGTTACGGGCGTCGCGCAGTAATGGCGCTGCCACGCCGGTCCCGGCTGCGCCGTGCGCCACGCGGACTGCCATTGCGGGCGGTAGCCCCCAATGCGGTAACGGCGCTCGCCCTCTGTTCCGGTCTGTCCGGCGTCCGCTTCGCCATCGGCGGAGAATGGCAGAGCGCGGTTGCGATGATCATGATTGCCGGCGTCCTGGACGGGCTGGACGGGCGGATCGCTCGCCTGCTTCACGGTGAAAGCCGGTTCGGGGCGGAACTGGACTCGCTGTCCGACGCCATTTCGTTCGGCGTCGCGCCGGCGCTGATCCTCTACCTCTGGTCGCTGTCCAGCGCCCCGCGGATCGGATGGATCTGCGCCTTGCTGCTTGCGGTGTTTTGCGCGCTCCGACTGGCGCGGTTCAATGCCGCGATTGACGAAGTCGAGCAGCCGCACAAATCGGCCGGCTTCCTGACCGGCATTCCGGCACCCGCCGGGGCGGGGCTTGCCATGCTGCCCATGTATCTGTGGTTCTGGACCGGCGAGACGCTGTTCACCTCGCCCTATCTGGTCGGCCCCTGGGTCGCCTTCATCGCGATGCTGATGGTCTCAAGCGTCGCCACCTTTTCATGGGGATCGCTCCGCCTGCGCCGTACGGTGCGTTTCGAAGCGCTGGCGCTGGTCGTCCTGCTCGGTGGGGCGCTGGTGTCCGTGCCGTGGCACACGCTCACGCTGATCTGCGTCGCCTATCTCGCCAGCATCCCATTCAGCATGGTGAATTACGGTCGGGTCAGGCGGCAGCGCGCGACTGGCGCACCGGAACATAAGCCGGCGACATCGACGACCAGCGCCTGACGGCGATTCGGCGTTCGGCAACCACCAACTGGCTCAGGGGCGTGAACGCTGGTTCGACATGACCGGACGCAAGATGCAGAATGCGACGCCACTGGGGGGCGACCATCATGGCGATCACCGACACGGCAGTGACCAGGGCACCCACGAATACCAAGACACTCAGCACTGTAACCATGATGCCCTCCGGTCCGACGCTCAGTCGAACGTCTCGATCAACAGACTCATAGTGGACAGGTTCCGGGGCTGAGTCGGTGAGTTGCACCGATTTCAAGACGTTTCGCATGTGAAACGCGACGAATCGCTCCGTGTCCTCTATGTGGTCCATTTATGTTCCACATTCGTTCCAGCGGTCAACCCGTTTTTCAGCGGATTGCAGAATGCCGTTCGATGCGGTAAGGCGCGCGCCTCAACACCGCATGGGAAGCATCACATACCGGTGCGCAGGCCTTGGGCTGACGCGTCATCCGCTTCCCAGAGGACAAACCGGAAAGGAATTTCACTATGGCGGCACCTGTCGTCACCATGCAGCAGCTTGTCGAGACCGGCGCGCACTTCGGCCACCAGACCCACCGCTGGAACCCGAAGATGAAGCCCTACATCTTCGGCGACCGCAACGGCGTCCACATCCTTGACCTCTCGCAGACCGTGCCGCTTTTCGCGCGCGCGCTGGAGTTCATCAGCTCGTCGGTCGCCGGCGGCGGCAAGGTGCTGTTCGTCGGCACCAAGCGCCAGGCGCAGGAAGCGGTTGCCGATGCGGCCCGCCGCTCGAACCAGCATTTTGTCAACCACCGCTGGCTGGGCGGCATGCTCACCAACTGGAAGACGATCTCGAACTCGATCAAGCGTCTCAAGTCGCTCGAAGAGCAGCTTTCGGGCAACACCGCGGGCCTGACCAAGAAGGAAGTCCTGCAGCTCACCCGTGAGCGCGACAAGCTGGAACTGTCGCTGGGCGGCATCCGCGACATGGGCGGCGTGCCCGACGTCATGTTCGTGATCGACGCGAACAAGGAAGAGCTGGCGATCAAGGAAGCCAACACGCTGGGCATCCCGGTCGTTGCCATCCTCGATTCGAACGTGTCGCCGGACGGCATCGCCTTCCCGGTGCCGGCCAACGACGACGCGAGCCGTGCGATCCGCCTGTATTGCGAGGCCGTGGCGATCGCCGCGACCCGCGGCGGCCAGGAGCAGCAGCGCCGCAGCGGTGCCGATGTCGGTGCGATGGCCGAGCCGCCCGTCGAGGAAGCGCTGAGCGTCGAAGAGCCCGCTGCGGCGAACGTCGAGGGCGCTGGCGCCGAGGCCGAGCGCCAGATCGACGCCTAATCGTCGTCAAGACGTCATGCGGGCGGGATAGGGCGGCGACGCCCCGTCTCGCCCGCAACCATATCGAACGATTAAAGAGGATTACGGAACATGGCTGAGATCACGGCAGCGATGGTCAAGGAGCTGCGCGAAAAGAGCGGCGCCGGCATGATGGACTGCAAGAAGGCGCTGAACGAGACCAGCGGCGACATGGACGCCGCAATGGACTGGCTGCGGACCAAGGGTCTGGCCGCGGCCGCCAAGAAGTCCAGCCGCACGGCGGCCGAGGGCCTGGTCGGCGTCGCGACCGCCGGCACCAAGGGTGCCGCGATCGAGGTGAACTCCGAGACCGACTTCGTCGCCAAGAACGATCAGTTCCAGTCGTTCGTCCGCGAACTGACGCAGATCGCGCTCAACACCGGTGACGATCTGGACGCGATCAAGGGCGCCGCGATGCCGTCGGGTACGACGGTCGAGGAAACGCTGACCAACAACATCGCGACGATCGGCGAGAACCAGGCGATCCGTCGTGCCAAGCGCCTCGAAGTGTCCAAGGGCGCGGTTGTGTCCTACGTCCACAACGCGGCATCGCCGGGCCTGGGCAAGATCGGCGTGCTGGTCGCGCTCGAGTCCGAAGCGTCCGACGAGGTGCTGCAGGGCCTGGGCAAGCAGCTTGCGATGCACATTGCGGCCGCTTTCCCGAAGGCGCTGAACGAAGGCGATCTGGACGAGGCCGAGATCGAGCGCGAGCGCGCGATCGCGACCGAAAAGGCGAGCGAGAGCGGCAAGCCCGCCGACATCATCGCCAAGATGGTGGAAGGCTCGATCGCCAAGTACCGCAAGGAGCATGCGCTGGTCAGCCAGCTGTTCGTGATGGACGGCAAGACCAAGATCAGCGACGTCGTTGCCAAGGCCGGCAAGGACGCCGGGGCCGAGATCGTGCTGAAGGACTATGTCCGCTTCCAGCTCGGCGAAGGCATCGAGAAGGAAGCATCCGACTTCGCCGCCGAAGTGGCGGCGGCTTCGGGCGTTCCGCAGAAGGCCTGACCGTGCTTTTCCCCGGGCGGAAGCGTCCGGGGACCTGGCGACAGGACAAAGACGCCGTGCAGCGATGCACGGCGTCTTTTCTGTTGGGCTCGGAACAGTGATGCAAAGCCCTCTCCCGGCCGGGGGGAGGGCACCGGATCATGGCCGGGTCAGTTCGATCCTTGTGGTGCCATGGCCGAGCGGCACGGTGTAGCCACCGCGCTCCATCTTGCCGTTGTTCAGGACATAGGTCTTGGCACCCGCCATCGTTCCTTCGACGAATACCCGCGCGGTTGGCGTATTCGGTGCCGCCGGATCCAGAGTCAGCGTGATCCGGCCGGTCTTCGGCACGTAACGCGCCTCGGCGATCCGCCCGGCCTCCAGGGTGATCCATTGGCCAATGGGCGCGACGAACAAGCGGGTGCGTGCACCGTCCTTCGGGACGATCGTCACCGTGCCGGCGTTTTCGACCACGCTTCCGCCGAAACCGACCCAGCCAAAGGTCGGATGATCGACCAGATAGGTCGCCGCGGTCAGGGCATGGCCATAATATCCCATGCCATAGTCACCGCTATACGGGTCCCATTTCATCATGTCCGGCCAGGCGTGGAAAGCGGCGGACGAGAAGCCCTGCTGGTCGATATTGGTGATGCCGCCCATCATGCCGCCATAGGCGACCCGCAACAGGTGCAGATCGGCCGGATTCTGGCGATAGGCATCGAACAGGGGTACCGCGTTCAGCGCCGATCCGTAGTGATGGATCTGTCGTTCGATACGCGGATATTTGCCGCCATACAGGAAATCCCAGTAGCGGCGGGCATTGCCGTTATACCCCCAGCTGGGCACCGTCGGATCATATCCCAGGATCACCTCGCGCGTGACGTCCGCCTGTGGCTGGAAACCGAAATAGCGCATCCAGGCATAGACTTCCGGCTGGCCGGTCGAATCCCAGGCCATTTCCGATCCGAACGGATATTTCAACGTGCGCCAGTGATCGGCCCGCGCCTTCATCAGCCGCTCCATGTCGGCAGCCTTTGCGGTCATGCCTTCGCGCTTCAGATCCTTCAGGATGTCGAGAAAGACGTCGCCTTCCATCAGGCCGAATTCGGCATAATGCGCGCGCGTCATCGCTACCGAGGTTTCATACGCCCGGTCCAGATACCAGCGCCAATCGTGCCGGCTGACCATGCCGGGATGATTGCGGGCGATGCGATACAGCACCCAATAGCCGATCGCGACATGGGGGTAGTTGTAGGCACGCCCCAGATCATTGGCATCCTTCTCCTTCCACAACGTCCAGCTTTTCCACTTCTCCGGATCACCGGTGTAGAGCGTAGGGAACTTGACCGGATCGTAATAGAACAGGCTCTTCTTGACGCCGCCGGCCTGTGGCCCGCTGACCACCTGCAGGCGGCCATGCACGGTTTCATCCACCAGCCGTTCGATCTTGGCGACCTCCTGCGGGTCGGGATGATCGAGTTGCTTCATCGTCGCCGCAACCCAGCTGCCGCCGCCGCCCTCGTCGCTCATCCCCGCGATCCAGACGCGTGGTTCGACATCCACGATCGCCTTGCTTTCGTTGTCATAGGTCAGGATGGCCGGGTTGCGGCCAAAGGGATCGCCCTTGCCCTCATACCATTGCTGGTTCGTCGAAAAGCGCCCCAGGTCCGCCATCGCCTGATCGAGCGGCTTGGTGATGAAGTAGCTGACCGTCTGCTTCGTGCCGTCGGCATAGCCGATCGTCAGCCGCGCAGGCCCCCATTGGCTGCCGCGCAGCGCGAGCCGTGTCCAGCCCTTCACCGTGCCGGCGGGCTTCGCCGTTACCCTGCCTGCGGGATAGCTCTCGATCGAGGTGATCGCAGCCGGCCTGCGAACGAACAGCGCCGCATCCTGATCGGTAGGAACGACATAGCCGGGCAGGCCGACCGCGACGGGACGATTGTTGGCGATCAACGTCGGTTCGATCGCACGGATCGATGGAGACTGGGCGAAGCGTACGCCGACTTCCAGCGTTTCGCCGGGCGAAAGCGTGCGGGCGGTGGGGGCGTTCCACTGTTCGCCCGCCTTTTTCCATTCACGCTCGACATAGCCGGCGGAATGCACCGTCCAGTCGTAGAAGCCCTCCGAGGTCTGTCCGCGCGGGCTGCGATCGGTGAAGATCGATCCGTCTTTGACCTCGCGGGGATTACGCAAGGGTACATATGCTTCCAGCGGCGTATTCTTTGCCGGCATGACAAGCAATGCGGGGCCCTTCCCGTTCAGGCGGGTCACCTGAAGATAACCGGCATCGCGCCCGATATACGGATCGACGAAACTGGCTTGGGCGTGGGCCTGTTCCAGATTGCGATCGGTGATGATGTTGTCGAACACCATCGGCATGCCCAGCGTGCCGATCTCGACCGGCGTCGCGGCCGTGTTGGTGATGCGAAAGGCAAGAGCGAGCCGCCCGCCTTCGTTGCGCCAGTGACGCTCGACCCGAACCGGGGCACCTTCGCCCATGCTGGCGGTGATGTCGGCCGCAGCGATGGTCGTGCCGCCGCTGGGAAGAGGCCGGATCGGGCGGCGTTCATGCGCGGAGGCGAAATCGCGCCACGTGCCACCGGGAGTCCGCAGGCGAAGGTTGAGATCGCCGAGATGGTTATAGCCGTCGCCGGCCCGCTCTGCCTCGCGGGACGTGGGCACGAAGCTGAAGCCCGGTTCATTCGCGGGAGACAGGCGTGCCAGCGTCTGTGTGTCCTGGCGCAACGCAATGTGGAACGGTCCCACCCTATGCTCCGTCGTCACGACGGGGCGAACGGCCGGTTTGGGTGTATCCTGAGCAATCAACGCCGAGGTGGCGGTGCCCAACGTCATGGCGATCATTATGGCTGGACGAAGGAGCGGCATGACGGACCTCGTTGAGGAAACTGCAAAGAAGGAAAGGGGCGAAGGGTGCCCGTTCGATGCAAGCGTATCGGCCCATCAAACAAGTTTCAATCATTGTTATACCGTATATTGTTTTTCGATTGTATTTGGGGAAAGGTGCCAGGGAGGGGAATGATGATGATAAAGCCGATTGGACGGGTGGCGATCATACCGACATTGCTCGTGCTGGCCGGGACGGCGGCTGTCGCGCGCGTGGTCCAGTCGACCGGGAACCCCATTTTGGCAGACGGCAGCTATTACACGACCGATCCCGCCCCCGTGGTCGATGGCGATACGCTGTACATCCTGGCAGGGCGCGACGAGGCCCCGGATGGGGTCAACGACTTCATCATGAACGAATGGCAGCTTTTATCCACGCAGGATCCGGCGTCGCGTCGGTGGCGCCATGATCCCGGCATCGCGCGGCCGGAGCGCCTGTTCGCCTGGGCGTCCCCGGGCCGCGCCTATGCCGGGCAGATCGTGAAGGCGAGGAACGGCCGCTTCTACTTCTACGCGCCCGTTGAGGAGCGGAACAGCGACGCCCGGGACCGGTTCGCGATCGGTGTCGCCGTATCGGACAGCCCCCACGGTCCGTGGAAGGATGCGCATCCTGCGGGGCCAATCATCTCGCAGCGCGTGCCGGAAAGCAACGACATCCAGAATATCGATCCGACGGTGCTGGTGGATGAGGATGGGCGGGTGTTCATCTATTGGGGGACGTTCGGGCGGTTGCGGGGGATGGAGCTGGCGTCGGACATGGTGAGCGCCAAGGGTCCGGAGCAGGTGATCGAGGGGCTGACGGGCTTTTTCGAGGCGCCGTGGATCATGAAGCGCAAGGGCGTGTATTATATGCTTTACGCCGGCAACAACGCCGGACCGGACAGCCCGTGCACGCCAGCATTGTACCATGCGTGCCAAGCCTATGGCACGGCCACGTCGCCGCTGGGCCCGTGGACCTATCGCGGGGTCGTGCTGAAGCCGGTGTCGTCCACCACGTCGCATGCGGGGGCGGTCGAATTCAAGGGAAAGTGGTACATCACCTACCACACCGCGGACGCAAAGGGCGGCGGGCATTTCCGCCGCTCGGTCGCGATCGACCGGCTGGAATGGGACGACAGCGTGACGCCGGCGGCGATCCGCCCGGTCGTACCGACCATCGCCCCCCGCGCCGCCCCGCGCCCCGGCCGCAACATCGCCCCCGCGGCCACCCCCACCGCCGGCCCGAACGCGCTACCCACCCAATTCTGGCTGAAATCGCTGAACGACGGCATCATACGCGCCGCACCGCTGCCGCCCGACATGTGGTCGAGCTGGCGGGGCAAGGACAATCCCGCGACGCCGTGGATCGAATATCGCTGGCCAGCCCCGGTCACGCTGAACGGCAGCCGCATCCGCTTCTTCGCGGACCAGCCGGCAGGAGCCGGCGAAGGGGTGGCGCCGCCCGCATCGTGGCGGCTGGAATATTGGGACGGCGGCTGGAGGCCGGTCCGGGGAGCCGGCTCCTATGGCACGTCCGCCGATACGTGGCAGACGGTGGATTTCCCGCCCGTGACCACCCGGTGCCTGCGGGCGCAATTCGTGGCATCGAAAGGGGCGGGCGTCGGGGTGCAGGAATGGGAAGCGCTGGGCCCCCAGGCGACCGTGCCGCCGCTCGCCCCGAAAACCGCCGCCCCGCCCTGCGACCGCCCCTAGCTGGTGATCGTATCGCCCATCTGCATCATCTTGCCATTGGTGACGATGACCGTGTCACCCAGCTTGGCCGCCGCGAACAGGCGCCGCGCGAAGCCTGGTGGCACGCCGATGCAGCCATGGGTCGCATAGCCGAACCGCACGTCGCTGGCGTGGATCGCCACACCGTCGCGGGTGAGACGCAGCATATAGGGCATCGGTGCGTCATACAGGTTGGAGACGTGATCGACGTCCTTTTCCAGGATCGGAAAGACGCCAAGCGGGGTCGGCTTGTTATCCGCGCCGTACAGGATGGCGGCCGCGCCAATTTCGTAGCCGTCGCGAAACGCCGAAATGGTCTGCGCCGCCAGATCGATGGTGATGACCAGTGGACCCGCCGGTACGCCCGCATCATCCCAGACGAAATCGCCGTGGCGCAGGGGTTTTTCAAGGTGAAGGATGCGGCGGACGACCAGCGGGGTCGGGGTCGGGGTTGGGGTCGGTATGGGTGCGGGAGTTGGAGTAGGGGAAAGCTTTGCGGCGGCCTTCCGGGCCGGGGGCGGCGCCACGCCCGAACCATCCGCCGCCATTGCGAACATGGCGGCGCTGCCCGCGGTGACGGACAGGATCGCGATCGCGGTGATCCGCGCGGCAAGGGGGCGCCAGGCATCGGCCATGAGCGCATCCTAACCCACTCCGCCCCGGCTTGTCAGGGTCCGGTTCCGTACCGTAGTGGGACGGAAAAAGGGTTCAGTGCACCTCTATGGTGACGTGGGCAAGGGCGGGGATCGGCGACAGGCGCTGGCGCAAGGTGGCCGATGTGACGGTGCCGCGCACCTCCACGATGGCGGCATGGGCGCCGGGGCCGATCCGCCAGACGTGCATGTCGAGTATCTGGACATCGCCGGCGCCTTCCACGCACGCGCGGACGCGGGCAGCGAGCGCGGGATCGGTGGCGTCGAGCAGCACCGCGGACGCATCGCGCATCAGCGTCCAGGACCAGCGTGCGATGACCACCGCGCCGATAAATCCGGTGAGCGGATCGAGCCACCACCAGCCCAGATAACGTCCCGCCAGAAGCGCGGCGATCGCCATGACCGAGGTCAGCGCGTCCGCCAGCACATGAAGATAGGCGGCACGCATATTGGCATCGTCGCCATGGGCGTGATCGTGGTCATGGGCGTGGCCGTGATCATGCCGGGAGCCGTGATGATGGTGCCCGCCGCCGAGCAGCGCCGCGCTGGCGAAATTGACCAGCAGGCCGAGGACCGCGACCAGCGTGGCGTCGCCGAACGCAACAGGGTGATGTTCACCCAGCCGCATGATCGATTCGACCGCGATGCCGAGCGACACGATCCCCAGCACCAGTGCCGATGCGAAGGCGGCAAGTTCGCCCACCTTGCCGGTGCCCCAGCCATAGCGCGGATTGCCGACGTTGCGGCGTGCATAGGAATAGGCGAGCGCCGCCAGACCCAGCGCACCGACATGCGTCGCCATATGGAAGCCGTCGGCGAGCAGGGCCATCGACCCGGTCAGCCAGCCCGCGACGATTTCGGCCACCATCATGCCGGCGCTCAACCAGACGACCCAGCGCGTCCGGCGCGCATTCTCGTCATGATGGTGGCCCAGATAATCGTGATCGTGCGAGACCATGGTCGCGAAACCTTTAGCGGAAGTGGCGACGGAGCAGCTTGGCGAGTTCGGCGGCGGCAGCGGCACGCTCCGCATCGGTGACGCCGGCGGCCGCGACATGGGCGTGGAGATGATCCTCGACCAGTTCGTCCATCAGCCCGGCGACCGCGCCGCGCACGGCGGCGACGAGATGCAGCGTGTCCGCACATTCTGCGTCGGCAAGCACCGAGCGTTCGACCGCGGCGACCTGCCCGGCAATGCGGCGAACGCGCGCGACGATCTTGTCCTTGTTGGTGGTGACATGGGCCATAGCATATAGGGGTATAGGGTATATCGCCTGTTGGCGCAAGGATCGCCGGGCGGCTAGGGGCGTTGCGCGCACGCACAGTGTTTGGGGGGAGCCATGAGGATCGGGATCATCGTTGCCGCGCTGGGTGCGCTGCTTGCCACGCCGGCGGCGGCGGAGACGATCCTGTTCGTCGGCAACAGCTTTACCTTTGGCGCGAATTCGCCGGTGATGCGCTACCGCCCCGATGTGGTGACCGACCTGAACCGGGAGGGGATCGGCGGCGTGCCGGCGCTGTTCAAGACCTTTGCCGAGCAGGCGAAGCTCGACTGGAAGGTCAGCCTGGAGACGGTGCCGGGCAAGGATCTGGCCTATCATTTCGAGCATAAGCAGCGGCACATCGACCGTCGTTGGGACGTGGTGATCCTGCAAGGGTACAGCACGCTGGACCCGGAAAAGCCCGGCGACCCGATGCGTCATGCCGGGGCGGCCGCGCAACTGGCCGCCATGGTGAAGCGTGCCAACTCCAAGGTGCGCGTCGAGCTGGTGACGACGTGGAGCCGCGCCGACCTGACCTATCGCCACCCCAGCCCGTGGCGGGGGCAGGGCTATGCCGCGATGGCCGAGACACTGGCGGCGGGCAACGCACTGGCGGTGCGCGCCAGTTCCGATATTGCCGGCGCGATTCCGGTGGGACAGGCATGGACGCGGGCGATGCGCGACCGGATCGCCGATCCCAATCCCTATGACGGCATCGCCTTCGGGCAGGTCGACCTGTGGACCTGGGACCAGTATCATGCGAGTGCGGCGGGCTATTATCTGGAAGCGCTGACGATCTTCGGACGGGTGACCGGGGTCGACGTTCGCACGCTGGGCCGCAACGAGCGTGCCGGGCGTGACCTGGGGCTGGAGCCACAACTGATGGAGCGCCTGCAGGCGGTGGCGCAGGCCGAGCTGGCGGCCTAGGCCGCAGCCGTGCGGTCATCGCGGGGTACGGTCCGGCGCAATGGCGAACGCGTCGACCTGATGGTGCGCGCCTGACGCGCAAGGTCGCGCTGCCATTGGCGGGTGACAGCTGTGCCTGGCGCGCCGCCGGTGTGTGATCCACCTTTGCGCCTGACATGCTCCGTACACGGGATCGCGTTTCATCCCGCGGATCGGCGCGATCAGCTCCGAACCTGAAGGTGTCGGATCGGGCTTGGTCCTCACGGGATCTCCTGACCTCTGCGATGGGGAGGGGCGGCAGGGGGCACGGCGGATTGACCTGGAATATATGAAACGTATATGTTCCATATCGAGGAGCAATTCGGCATGGGTATCGTGAAGATCGACGACGACCTGCATGAAGAGGCGCGTCGGGCGAGCGCAGTGATGTGCAGGTCGATCAATGCGCAGGCGGAATTCTGGATGAAGGTGGGCATGATCGCTGAGTGCAATCCCACGCTTTCGTTCAACGATATCATGAGGATGCAGGTCGAGGCCGCACAGGTTGGCGGCGTGCGGGTGGCGGCCTGATATGGTGAAGACCCCCGACGAACTGGCATTGATGCGCGCGTCCGGCCGGTTGCTGGCATCGGTGTTCGAGATGCTGGACGAACAGGATCTGGCGGGCATGTCGACGCTGGCGGTGAACGACATGGTGGACCGCTTCATCACCCATGATCTGGCGGCGCGGCCGGCGAGCAAGGGGCAATATGGCTTTGCCTATGTGTTGAACTGTTCGATCAACGCAGTGGTGTGCCACGGCGTGCCGGATGCGGCGACCATCATCCGGGACGGCGACATCATCAACCTGGACATCACGCTGGAAAAGAACGGGTTCATCGCCGACTCCAGCAAGACCTACATGGTCGGCGAGGTGTCACCGGGCGCAAAACGACTGGTGCGGGTTGCGCAGGAGGCGATGTGGAAGGGCATCGCGCAGGTGCGACCGGGCGCGCATGTCGGTGACATCGGCTTTGCGATCGAGCGGCATGCCAAGAAGAACGGCTATTCGGTGGTGCGCGACTTTTGCGGCCATGGCATTGGCCGCGAGATGCACGAGGCGCCCGATGTGCTGAACTTCGGGCGGCCGGGTACGGGCGCGCCGCTGCGCGAGGGGATGACCTTTACCGTCGAGCCGATGATCAACCAGGGCACGCGCAAGGTGTCGACCATGGACGATGGCTGGACGGTGGTAACCGGCGACGGCAAGCTCTCGGCACAGTTCGAGCATACGGTCGCGGTCACGAAGGACGGCGTCGAGGTCCTGACGCTGCGCCGGGACGAACGGCCGATGGCGGCGCGCTGACCAGCGGTCAGTTCGCCACGCGGGTCAGGCGCAGCCCCGGGGGTTGCACAAAGGTCGGACGCGTCGCGGCCGAATAGACCGCGCGGCCATTGCTATCCACCGCCAGTATGTCGGCCCGGCGGCGACGTTCGGCGTAGCGGAAGTGGATGCGGTCGAGCTTGCGCTGCAATTCGGCGCGATGTTCGGCGGTCAGTGTGCCGCCGTCGAGCGCCTGTTGCTGCAACGCTTCCTCGCGAAAGGCCAGCATGCGGCGGCGAAAGGCGCGGTCATCGCCCTGGGTGTAGAGCGTCGGATAATATTGGATGCCCTGCCACATATTCGGTGTGGGCGCATCGATGCCGAATTCGGGAGGCTGGTCGGTGGCCTGACCGGCGGCGGCGGCGAAAAGGAGGATGGAGAGCATGCTCACGGCGTCCTTTCGTATCGGGTTGCGGTAACAACTCCCCAAGCTGCACCATCGTTGCCGCGCGATCAATCCCGGTCGCTGGTGGCGGTGACGATCTGGCCATCGGTGACGGTAACGGGCCACGGCGTCAGCCGCTGGCCCGTGCAGGGACCGCCGAGGCAAAGCCCATTCTCCACCGCGAAGACGGCGCCGTGCCAGGAGCAGGCGATATGGATGCCGTCAGGCGTCAGATAGGCGTCGAGCGCCTGTGCGAGGGGCAGGCCCATGTGCGGGCAGCGATCGACATAGCCATGCACGGCATCGCCGCGGCGGACGATGAAGCCGTGGAAACGGCCGGCGCGCATCTGGAGAACGAAGTTGCGTGCGGCACCGTCCGCGATGGTGTCGAGCGGCCCCAGGCGAACACCGGCGGGGGTGGCGGTCAGGCGCGTTTCGCTTGCGCCGCTGTCGTTCATGGCGCGTCCGGCTGCGCGTCGGGATGGGCTTGCGGCACGCGGGCGTCGAGCTTTGCGGCGGCGGCGGCGAGGAGGGGGAAGGGGGCGAGGTCGAGGTCGAAGCGCAGTGCGTTATAGACCTGGGGGAGCAGGTGGCAATCGGCGACCGTCGGTGTGTCGCCATAGGCGAAGCCGCCGCCGTGACGGGCGATCATGACCTCCAGCGCTTCGAACCCTTGCGTGATCCAGCGGCGTATCCAGCGCGAGACCGCGACATCCTGCGCGTCGAAGTCGCGGCGAAGCGCGGAGAGGATGCGCAGATTGTTCACCGGATGGATGTCGCAGGCGACGATCGCCGCCATGGCGCGAACGACGGCGCGCGCATCGGGGTCGGCGGGCAGCAGCGGGGGATCGGGAAAGCGCTCGTCCAGCCATTCCAGGATGGCGGGGCTTTGCGTCAGGACCAGGCCGTCCGCCTCCAGCGTCGGCAGCAGCGCCTGCGGGTTCAGTGCGCGGTAGTCGGGCGTAGCCTGCGCGCCGGTGCGCAGGTCGTGCGGGACCTGTTCATAGGCCAGCCCCTTCAGCCCGAGCGCGAGGCGGACACGGTAGGCGGCGCTGGAGCGCCAATAGCCGTGCAGCCGCAGGGTCACGGCAGCAGGGCCTTGGGGAAGTCCTTCCACACCGCATCATAATCGAGCTGCGCATGATCCTGCGCGAAGCGGGTGGGGCGATAGGGCCAGCAGCTTTCCAGCATGAACGCCATCGTGCCGTCGATCTTGTGCGGTTTCAATGCGGCATGCGAGGCGCCCTGCCAACTGGCGAGGTCCGGCCCGTGGCCGGCCATGAGGTTGTGGAGCGAGAGGCCACCGGGCTGAAACCCTTCCGCCTTGGCATCATAGGCGCCGGTGATGAGGCCCATCGCCTCGGACATGACGTTGCGGTGGAACCAGGGGGGGCGGAACGTATCCTCCGCCACCATCCAGCGCGGCGGAAACAGGACGAAATCGGCATTGGCGCGGCCGGGCACGTCGGAGGGCGAGGTCAGGAGCGTGAAGATCGACGGATCGGGATGGTCGAAGCTGACCGTGCCGATCGTGTTGAAGCGCGACAGGTCATAGCGCCAGGGCGCAAGATTGCCGTGCCACGCGACGACGTCGAGCGGACTGTGATCGAGTTGGGTCGTCCACAGATGCCCGAGATATTTCTGGACGACCTGTGTGGGGGTATCCCGATCCTCGAACCAAGCGTGCGGCGTCTCGAAATCGCGGGGATTGGCGAGGCCGTTGGCACCGATCGGCCCGAGATCGGGCAAGCGGAACAGGGCGCCGTGGTTTTCGCAGACATAGCCGCGGGCTTGGGTGTCGGGGAGGGTGATGCGGAAGCGGACGCCGCGGGGGATGAGGGCGATTTGGCCGGGGGCGAGATCGAGGCGGCCGAGTTCGGTGAAGATCGCGAGGCGGCCGAACTGGGGGACGAAGAGCAGTTCGCCGTCCGCGTCCATGAAGACGCGGTCCTGCATGTCCTTGTTCGCGGCGTAGAGGTGGATGGCGACGCCCTCGAGATCGGCGGGGTCGCGGTTGGCGAGCATCGTCGTCAGGCTGTCGAGCCAGTCGGTGCCGTGGGCGGTATTGGCGATGGGGTCCCAGCGGAGGCGGTTGGGGGGCAGCGGGCCTTCGACGGTGCCCGGAGCGAAGCGGGGGGCGCCCTCGTAGCGGGTGTAGGGCGGATGCTCCGCGGTGGGGCGCATTCGGTAGAGCCAGGAGCGGCGGTTCTCGTGACGCGGCGCGGTGAAGGCGGTGCCGGACAGTTGCTCGGCATAGAGACCGAAGGCGGGGCGCTGCGGCGAGTTGCGGCCGATGGGGAGCGCGCCGGGGACGGCCTCCGTCGAAACGTGGTTGCCGAAGCCGGGGGTGTAGTCGGTCATCGCCGATCTCCTGCAAGAAGATTGTTCACGCGAAGACGCGAAGGCGCGAAGATGATGCGTATGCCGCGTGAGCGGCCTTCCCATATCGACCGCAGGCATCGGTTTGACCGCTGACGCGGTCGCTTGCCCGGGACGGTACCTCTTCGCGTCTTCGCGCCTTCGCGTGATCCACTTTTTTCTTAAGCGTCGACGGTGATGACGCCCCGGCGAATTTGATCGAGTTCAATGGACTCGAACAGCGCCTGGAAATTGCCGTTGCCGAAGCCCTCATTGCCCTTGCGCTGGATGATCTCGAAGAAGATCGGGCCGACCATGTTCTCGGTGAAGATCTGGAGAAGCAGTCCCTCGCCACGCTCGACCGAGCCGTCGATTAGGATGCGGTTCTTGCGAAGGCGTTCCAGATCCTCGCCATGGCCGGGCACGCGCTTGTCGACCAGTTCGAAATAGGTTTCGATCGTGTCCTGCAGGCGCACGCCGCGCTCGCGCAGTTTTTCGACGGTGGTGTAGATGTCATCGGTGGTCAGCGCGAGGTGCTGGATGCCCTCGCCCTGATATTGCCGGATGAATTCCTCGATCTGGCTGTTCTCGTCCTGGCTTTCGTTGAGCGGGATACGGATCGCCTGATCGGGGGCGATCATCGCCTGGCTGAACAGGCCGGTCGCCTTGCCCTTGATGTCGAAGTATTTCTGTTCTTCGAAGCCGAAGATGCGGCCGTAGAAGCTGGACCAGGTGCGCATCTCGCCGCGGCGGACATTGTGGGTCAGGTGATCGAGCAGGTCGAGCCCGACGCTGTTTTCCCGTGCCGCCTGTTGCCAGCCGGGGATTTCGGTCCAGTCCGCGTACATGTCCCCGCCGGCGGCGACGAGATAGAGATAGGAGCCGCCGATCCCCTCGACCGCGAAGCTGTCCGCGCCCAGCGCGCCGACAGAGGGATCGACCGCGACCGCGCCGTGCTGAAGCGCATGGGCGTGCGCCGCGGCCGGATCGGTGACGCGAAAGCCCATGCCGCTGGCCGACGGGCCATGTTCGGCACGGAAGTCGGCGGCCTGGCCGGTTTCCTCCGCATTGAGCAGCAGGTTGATGCGACCCTGCACATAGCGGGTGATCGCCTTGGTCGGGTGGCGATGTGCAGGCACGAAGCCCATCATCTCGAACTGGCGGGCCAGCGCTTCGGGTTCGGGCGAGGTGAACTCGCAGAAGGCGAAGCCGTCCAGGCCCAGCGGGTTCGTTTCGACGGACATGGCATCCAACTCCTAATCTGGTATCGTTGGTTACCAATGTGCCGCACGGGAAGGATGGTGTCAAATGTTACGATCGCAAGACGGCGGTGCGGCGGTGCTGCGGCTGGACGATTTCCTGCCCTACCGGTTGTCGATCGCGTCCAATCTGGTGAGCGGGCATATCGCCAGTGCGTATGAGCAATTGTTCGGGTTGAGCATTCCCGAATGGCGGCTGGTCGCGATCGTGGCGGAAGAGGGCCGCATCGCCCAGTCGGCGATCTGCGAGCGGAGCCGGATGGACAAGGTGACGGTCAGCCGCGCCGCGATCGCGCTGGCCGATCGCGGTCTGGTGGCGCGGGTGCCGCATGACGGTGACCGGCGGTCGCACCTGTTGATGCTGACCGCGGCGGGGGAGGAACTGTACGCACAGGTGGCGCCCAAGGCGCTGGAACTGGAGGCGCGGTTGTTTGCCGAGTTTTCGGAGGAGGAACTGGCGGGGTTTACCGCGATGCTCAGGCGGATGGAGCGGGCGGTTTTGGAGTCGTAGAGCATCGCGCGCAAAACCTGACGCAACATCCGTTCGGCCTGAGCCCCTCGACAAGCTCAGGATAAACTTCGGCGCGTGGCGCTGCTCCCCGAAGGGGAGAGGGCATCATGTATCCAAAATGTCCCGGTAGAGCGCGATGTAGGCGTCGGCCATGCGGTCGATCGAGAAGCGCTCAACCGCCGTGCGGCGGCAGGCGGCGCGGTCTATGGTGTCGAGGCGGTCGATGGCCCTTACCGCTTCCGCCACGTCCTTTACCAGGAAACCGTTGACGCCGTCCTCGATTAGCTCCGGCATCGATCCGCGGTCGATCGCGATGACCGGGGTGCCGCAGGCCATCGCCTCGACCACCGACAGGCCGAAGGGTTCGTCGAAGTTGATGAGGTGGAGAAGCGCCCTCGCGCTGCCGAGTGCGCGGGTGCGCGCCTCGCCGCCGAGCGGGCCGTGATAGATCACGCGATCACCGTCGACATGCGGCCGGACGTCGCGGTCCCAGTAACCCTGATCTTGAACAATGCCGGCCATGTGGAGGCGACGGCCGGTGGCGCGGGCGGCGTCGATCGCTTCGCGGGCGCCCTTGTCGGGGTGCATGCGGCCGAAAAAGAGGAGGTCATCGCTGCCGACGGGGTCGAAGGGGAAGTCGTCCACCGGGATGCCGTGGTG
This sequence comes from Sphingomonas carotinifaciens, assembly GCF_009789535.1. Taxonomy (NCBI): domain Bacteria; kingdom Pseudomonadati; phylum Pseudomonadota; class Alphaproteobacteria; order Sphingomonadales; family Sphingomonadaceae; genus Sphingomonas; species Sphingomonas carotinifaciens. The sequence goes on from NZ_WSUT01000005.1 coordinate 1,823,921, forward strand.
GATGGTGGCGGCGTAGCGGAGCGCGGGGTGGCGGTCGGCGTTCGAGATCGCGACATAGTGCACGCGGTCCTGATAGGGGGCGTACATCGGCAGGATCCGGTCGGACGAGAAGCCGTGGATGGTGGTGACCATCGGGGTGGAGACGAGGGGCGCGAAGGCGTGGGCGGGGAAGTCGGCCTGGTTGTGGATCAGGTCGAATTCGGCCGCGCGCGCGAAGACGGTGGAGAGATGGCGCATCTCCCATACCTTGGCGTCGATCGAGGGATCTTCGGAATAGGCGGCGGGAACGGGGCCGGCGAGGGTGGCGGCGGTGATGCTGTCCTGAGTGGCGAACAGGGTGACGTCCACCCCGCGCGCGACAAGCGCCTCGGTCAGCAGGCTGGTGACGAGTTCCCAGGGACCATAGGCGCGCGGCGGGGTGCGCCAGGCGATCGGGGCGATCATCGCGATCTTCATGAAAAGGGCGTTACCGTTCTGGCTGGAGGATGACGCCCTGGTTGGGCGCAAGGGTATCGGTGAAGGGGTCGGGGGTGGTGGACAGCAGCAGGCGCCATGCGCCCGGCGGCAGGATGACGGGGTGCGGCGTCGCGCCCAGATTGAGTGCGACGACGATGCGGTCGTCGCCGCAGACGCGTTCATAGGCGAGGACATCGCCCTCCGCCTCGATCAACCGGAACTGGCCGACGCCCAGCGCAGGATGGCGGCGGCGCAGGGCGAGCAGCGCCCGGTGCAGCGACAGCATCGAGGCCGGGTCATCCCGTTCGGCCGCGACGTTCCGCGTCCGCCAGTCCGCTCCGAGCGGAAGCCATGGTTCGGCGGTGGAGAAGCCGGCATGGGCGCCGGCATCCCATGGCATCGGTGCGCGTACCGGATCGCGGCCAAGGCCGAGGCCGGGTTCGCGCAACTCGCGCGGGTCCTGCACCCGGTCGGGCGGGATGACCGCATCCTCCAGCCCCAGTTCGTCGCCATAATAAAGGGTGGGCGTGCCGCGCAGGGTGAGCAGCAGCATGGCGGCGACACGGGCCTGTTCCGCCCCGCGCTTGGTGGCGCTGCGTGGGCGGTCGTGATTGCCCAGCACCCAGTTGGGCCAGCCGCCGGGGGGCAGCGCCGCCTCATAATCGGCGATCATCTGCGCCAGCGTGCGCGCGTCCCAGCGGGCGTCGATCAACTGGAAGTTGAAGGGCAGGTGGACGCCGCTTTCGTCCTGCCCGTAATAGTGCATCAGGCGTTCGAGCGGCAGGTAGATCTCGCCGATCAGCACGCGCTCCTCGCCGGGGGTGCTGTAATCGTCGGCGATGCGGCGCATGTCGCCGGCGATGGCGTGCACCTCGGGCTGGTCGGTGGAGTGGCGTTGCAGCACGCGGTGCATCTCGCCCATGCTGACGTGCCAGGCGGGGTTCAACGGATTGTCGGGGAAGTCGGCATGCTTGACCATGTGCCACAGCACGTCGATGCGGAAACCATCGACGCCGCGAGCGAACCAGAAGCGCAGCACGTCCAGCATCGCCGCACGCACATCCGGGTTGCGCCAGTTGAGGTCGGGCTGTTCCTTCAAAAAGGCGTGGTAGTAATATTGGCCGGTCGCCTCGTCCCATTCCCAGGCGGGCCCGCCGAAGTCGCTGATCCAGTTGTTGGGCACGCCGCCATCCGGTGCGGCGTCGCGCCACAGATACCAGTCGCGTTTCGGGTTGGTGCGCGACGCGCGGCTTTCGCGAAACCAGGGATGCTGGTCCGAACTGTGGTTCGGCACGAAATCGAGCAGGATCTTCAGCCCGCGGGCATGGGCGGCGGCGAGCAGCGCATCGAAATCGGCCAGCGTGCCGAAGCGCGGATCGATCCCGCAATAATCCTCCACGTCATAGCCGAAATCGGCCATGGGCGAGGGGAAGATGGGCGAGATCCAGATCGCATCGACGCCGAGATCGACCAGATAATCGAGCCGGGCGGCGATGCCGTTCAGGTCGCCGATGCCGTCGCCGTCGCTGTCCTGAAACGAGCGGGGATAGATCTGGTACAGGACGGCGGATCGCCACCATGGTGCGTTCGGGGTCACGTCCGGGGTGACGTCCGGGGCCGATATGCTCATCGGAAGCGATCCTTGCGCAGGCGGGTCATCCGGCAGGCGAGATCGGCCTCGCCGCTGGCGACCAGATAATGGTCGCCGCCATCGGCCAGCCCGGTGGAAAAGACGACGGGGGTCGGCAGGTACATCTGGTGCGCGATGTCGGCGGTGAGGGCGGGTGCGGCCTCGATCAATGGTGCATCGTCCTCCAGCCGCAGGATGCGGGTGGGGTCGTCGCGGTCGAGCAGCGCCCAGAAACTGCGATAGATGCCCACCGTCTCGCGGCGTTCGACGCCGTGATAGATGGTCAGCCAGCCGTCATCGGTCAGTACCGGTTGCGTGCCGCCGCCGATCTTCATCGCCGAGGTGGATCCCTTGCGCGCGCGGATGCCGGGTGCCTCCAGCGGCTTCCAGTGGAGCGCATCGGGCGAGGCGGCGAAGTTGATCGCAGGGCCGCCGACATAGGGGCTGTCCTCGGGATAGGCGAAATACACCTCTCCCAGCGGGCGGGTGAGGGCCATGAAGCGGTCGCCGACCAGCCCTTCGAACAGGATCATGTCCTTGTTCTGATGGTCGAGGACGATCCCCTCCAGCCAGTAGTCTATGCCGTTGTCGGAGACGTGGAGCGTGGTGCAGTGACGCTCGGCAGAGACCGAACAGGTGGTCATGTACCAGCGGTCGGCGATGCGGCTGATCCGGGCATCCTCGACGCCGTAATCCTGATAGGGCGCAGCGGGCTCGATCGCCTTGTCGTAATGGACCGCGACGATGCGCTCGCCATCGGGGGTGAGTTCGACCGGCAGCAGCCAGGACAGCGAGGTGAGCGCCAGCATGCGGTGGGCATGGCCCTTCAGCGCGAACTGGCGCGGGTCGGTCATGTCGACGCCGGCAAGGGGATAGCGGTCGAGCACATAGCCGCCGGGCGTCCAGCGGATGGCGCGGACATGGCCGTCCACCACCGGTTGCGCCAGTGCCTCGGCGATGCGGACCATCAGCAACAGGTTGCCGTTCGGCAGTCGCGCCATGCCGGGATTGAACGCGCCCAGCACATAGGTCGGCTCGGCGATCCCGCGACGCAGCGGCGAGCGTGCGAGGTCGACATCGTCGGGACGGAAGATCAGGAAGTCGTCGGCCATGCGGGCGCGAACGCGGCGGCGTGGGCCGGCGTTCCCGTCAGATCGCGGCGTCGCGCAGGAAGACGCGCCAGCGTTCCTCGAAAAACGCGTCCGGCGAAAGGCCGCAAAAGGGATCGGGCAGGCCGAATTGCAGGCGCCGGGTCGGGCCGTCGAGCAGATCGCCGAGCAGATGGTAGAGGCAGGTCGGATCGGCCTGGCGGAGCAGCCCGGCGGCTTGCGCGTGGCGGATGCGGTCGAGCATGGGCGCGGACATGATCCGGTTCCACGCGGCGAAGCGGGTGCGCAGCTCCTCCGAATAGGCGGCCTCCGAGGTGAGAAAGGCCATGAAGCGGACATTGTCGGGCGACAGGCAGAAACCGAAGAAATGGCGCGAGGCGCGCTTCAGCGAGGCGAGGGGATTTTCCGCGCCGTCGCCCTCAACGAACGCCTCGGCCAGTCGCTCAAGGTCGCGCGTCACCACCGCATCGAGGAGCGCCATCTTGCCGGGATAGCGGCGATAGATGGTGTGCTTGCTGACGCCGACGGCGGCGGCGATCTCCTCCATCGAGGTGCCGTCGATGCCGCGGCAGCAAAAGGCCTCGCGCGCGCCGGTGAGGACCAGGTCGTTGATCTGCTGCGCCTGTTCGCGGGTGGGTCGTCCGGTGGTGCGTTTGTCGGTGGGCATGATCTTCTTTTGCGGGCGGGGTCGCGCACGTCAAATATCGGGCGGCTGCAGGCGCAGCGCCAGACCGGCGGCGACGAAATAGGTGCGCTCCACCACCCCGGCCACCGCCTGGTTGAGCCGGCCCGCCTCGTCGCGAAACGCGCGGCCGAGCGGGGTTTCGGGGACGAGGCCGAGCCCCACCTCGTTGGAGACGAGGAACAGCGGCGCGCGCGCCGCGCCGATCGCGGCGAGCAGGTCGGCGCGGGCGGCAGCGACATCGTGATCGCCGAGCATGACGTTGGTGAGCCACAGGGTCAGGCAATCGACTAGGATCGCACCGCCCACAGCCTCGCGGATCGCCGCGGGCAGCGCGACCGGGCAGTCGATCGTCGTCCAGCGCGCGTCGCGATCGGCACGGTGCCGGGCGATGCGCTCCGCCATCTCGTCGTCGAACGCCTGGCCCGTCGCGCAGTAGATCAGCGGCGCGGCGAAGCGCTCCGCCGCGGTCTGGGCCAGCCGGCTCTTGCCCGAGCGGGCACCCCCGAGGAACAACGTCGTCGCCATCTTGCCCCCGTGCCCGCCCCCGCCTAAGGGCGCAAGCGTGACAGGTTCCCGGAGACGGGATGAAAAGGGAATTCGGAAGCGACGCCCGGACCGGGCCGGCGTGATCCGAAGCTGCCCCCGCAACTGTGACCGGCGAGCCTCGCCCATCCCCATGCCACTGGAGTTGATCCGGGAAGGCCGGGCGCGGCGCTGACCCGGGAGCCAGGAGACCTGCCTGTCGCGGTCTGTCCTTCGCGCGGACGGGGTGTGCCGGGCGATCGAGGAATGATCCTCGCGTGACGACGTCTTTGGGGGCGTGGGTGCAGCGGGGCTTGTCCGGCGCCGCCCGTGCGCGTGCCCCCTGTTGCGAACGCGAACGGGGAAACAAGAGCTGTGACGATTCGATATCTATTGGCGGCACCGGTGCTACTCGCCGCGCTGCCGGCCTGGGGCCAGAGCGCGCAGTCCAATGCCGGACTGGAACAGGTGCAGGGCGCCGACGACCGCATCGTGGTGACGGCCAATCGCGCCGCGCAACCGATCGACCGGGTGGGCCAGGCGATAAGCGTGCTGGACACCGCCGAGATCACGCGGCGCCAGTCGGTGGCGGTGGCCGACCTGCTGCGCCAGACACCCGGCGTGACGATCGCGCGCAACGGCGGGATCGGCACGCAGACCGGGGTCAGCATCCGCGGTGCGGAGACCGACCAGACGGTGGCACTGATCGACGGCATCAAGCTGAACGATCCGTCGGCGCCCGGCGGCGGGTTCAACTTCGGCGGATTGCTGGTGGGGAATATCGCGCGGATCGAGGTGCTTCGGGGTGCGCAGTCGGTGCTGTGGGGCAGCCAGGCGATCGGCGGTGTGGTGAACCTGATCACGCGGCAGCCGACCGAGGCGCTGTCGGTCAACGCGCGCGCGGAAGGGGGCTGGCGCGATACGGGGCAGGTGTTCGCCAATATGTCGGGCAAGGCGGGGCCGGTCGCGGCGAGCCTTGGCGGCGGGTATTTCACCAGCGACGGCCTGTCCGCCTTTGCCGGCGGGACCGAGCGCGACGGATATCGCAACTACGGCGCCAATGGCAGCGTGACGGTGGACGTTGCCACCAACCTGTCGCTGGACCTGCGCGGCTTCTATTCGGATGGCCGGACGGAGATTGACGGCTTTCCGGCACCCGCCTTCACCTTTGGCGATACGCGCGAATATGGCACGTCGAAGCAGTTCGTCGGCTATGGCGGCGCGAACCTGGCGCTGTTCGACGGGCGGCTGCGCAACCGGCTGGGCTATGCCTATACGCAGACGCGGCGGCGCAACATCGATCCGGACGGGGTGCCGACCGAGACGTTTCGCGGCAATGGCCGCAACGAGCGTATCGAATATCAGGGGCTGCTCGACCTGAGCGACGCGGTGCAGGGCACGTTCGGCGCGGAGCGGGAGGTGACGCGGTTCACCACCACGAGCTTTGGCGGGCCGGAAACGCGCGGGCGGGCGCGGCTGTTCAGCGTCTATGGCCAGTTGGCGGTGACGCCCGTCGCAGGGCTGACCGTGACGGGCGGCGTGCGCCATGACGACCATAATGTGTTCGGCGGCGCGACCACGGTGTCGGCCAGCGGCGTCTGGTCGCCCAATGGCGGCAATACGCTGTTCCGGGGCAGCTATTCGGAAGGGTTCAAGGCGCCGACGCTGTACCAGTTGCAGAGCGAATATGGCAACGCGCTGCTCGATCCCGAACGGTCGAAGGGCTGGGACGCGGGCATCACGCAGCGCGCGCTGGACGGTGCGATCGAGGCGAGCGCGACATGGTTTCACCGCACCTCGCGCGACCTGATCACCTTCGTGTCGTGCGCCGCGCCGCTTTCCGGCATCTGTGCGGGGCGGCCGTTCGGCACCTATGACAATGTCGCGCGGGCACGGTCACAGGGGCTGGAGTTCACCCTGGCGCTGGTGCCGGTCGAGGCGTTGCGGCTGAGCGTGGCCTATACCTATCTGGATGCCGAGAATCGCTCGACCGGCACCGCCGGTTTCGGGCGGCGGCTGGCGCGGCGGCCGGATCACAGCGTGACGGTGAATGCCGATTACCGCTGGGCGTTCGGACTGGAGACGGGGGCGACGGTGACGAGTGTCGGCGACAGCTTCAACGATGCGGCCAATGCGCGGCGGCTGGACGGATATACGTTGGTCGACCTGCGCGCATCGATGCCGGTGACGGGCAATCTGGCCGTCTATGGCCGGATCGAGAACCTGTTCGACGAACGCTACCAGACGGTGCTCGATTACGGCCAGCAGGGGCGTGCGGCCTTTGCCGGCGTGCGGCTGGCGTACTGAGGTGATGTCCGGCGCACGCAATCTGGCGCCGTTCTACGTTCATGGCGGGCGGGTGGCGGAGGCGCGTGCCGTGTTCGGGGGCGAGAACTGGATCGACCTGTCGACGGGGATCGCGCCGCACGCCTATCCGGTCGGGGAGACCGGGCTGGCACGTCTGCCGGAGAGCGGGGCGGTGGCGGCGCTGGAGGCGGCGGCGGGGCGTGCGTTCGGGGTGCCGGCGGGGCGCGCGGTGGTGGCGGTGCCGGGGACGGACCTGGCGATGCGGCTGCTGGCGCTGTTGATGCCGGGGGAGCGTCCGGCAGTGGTGGTGCCGGGCTATGGCGGGCACCGGGCGGCGTGGCCGGCGGCGGTGCCGATCGCGTGGGAGGCGCTGGGGCAGGGCGGCCACGACCTGACCATTCTTGCCAGCCCCGCCAACCCCGACGGCCGGCGGCTGGATCCGGTGAGCGCGCGCGACCTGCTGGCGCGCGGCATGCTGGTGGTGGACGAGGCCTATGCCGACCCGGCGCCGGGGCTGGCGGCGATGGATGACGCGAGGCTGGTGGTGCTGCGGTCGTTCGGCAAATTCTATGGGTTGCCGGGGGTGAGGCTGGGCTTCGTCATCGCGGCGCCGGCGCTGGCGGACGCCTTGCGGGCGTTGCTGGGGGACTGGCCGGTGAGCGGGCCGGCGGTGACGATCGGGACGCAGGCCTATGGCGACACGGCGTGGCAGGTGGAGCAGGTGCGCAGGATCGGGGATGCGGCAGTGGCGCTGGATGCGGTACTGGATGCAGCCGGGTTCGCGGTGTCGGGGCGGGCGGGGTTGTTCCGGCTGGTCGCGGTACCCGGTGCCGGGCGCCTGTTCCGCCATCTGGCCGAGCGTGCGATCCTGGTGCGGCCGCTGGCCGACCAGCCGGACCGGTTGCGCATCGGCCTGCCCGGAGACGCGGCCGCGGTGTGGCGACTGGCCGACGCGTTACAGGAGTTCAAGCGATGACCGATACGCCCGAGGACTATGCCCGCCACAACGCCAAGATGAAGCGGATGCAGGCGGCGCGCGAGAAGATGCAGGCCAGGCGCACGCTGGAGCGCGGCCTGTTGATCGTCCATACCGGCAACGGCAAGGGCAAGTCGTCCTCCGCTTTCGGCATGGCGATCCGCAGCATCGGCTGGGGCATGAAGGTCGCCATCCTGCAATATGTGAAGGGCAAGTGGGAGACGGGGGAGCGCAACTTCTTCGAAGCGCATCCCGATCTCGCCACCTTCGAGGTGATGGGCGAAGGCTTCACCTGGGACACGCAGGACCGCGAGCAGGATATCCGCGCGGCGCGCGCGGCGTGGGAACGGTCCAAGGCGATGATCCTCGACCCCGAGATCGACTTCGTGATCCTGGACGAACTGAACATCGTGTTGCGCGACGGGACGTTGCCGGCGGACGAGATCGTCGCGTTCCTGAAGGACCGGCCGCTGACCAAGCATATCTGCGTCACCGGGCGCCATGCCAAGCCCGAACTGCTGGAGATCGCCGATCTGGTGACCGAGTTCGGCGAGGTGAAACATCCCTACAACGCAGGCTTCAAGGCGCAGAAGGGCGTCGAATATTGAGCATGGCGCGCGCGATCGGCGCGGCGACGTGCCTGATGACGGTGTCGGCGGCGCCGGTGCCGGTGCCGGTGCCGGGGACCTTGCGCATCGTGTCGATCAATCCGTGCATCGATGCGATCCTGATGCGCATCGCCGATCCCGCCGAGATCGCCGGGATCAGCCATTATTCGCAGGATGCGCGCGCCTCCTCCATCCCGCTGGACCTCGCGCGGCGCTTTCACGCGACCTCGGGCACCGCGGAGGAGGTGGTGGCGCTGCGCCCCGATCTGGTGCTGAGCGGCCCCCATGTCGCGCCCTCCACGATCGCGGCGTTGAAGCGGATGAAGATCCGGCTGGTGCAATATCCGGTACCCGACAGCGTGGACGAAAGCGTGGCGCAGGTGCGCGAGATGGCCGCCGCGATCGGCCATGCCGACCGGGGCGCGCGTCTGGCGGGGGCGATCACGGCGGCGGCGCGGCCGGTGGCAGGGGCAAAGGTGCCGGCGCTGATCTGGCAGGGTGGCGGACTGGTGCCGGGAGCGGGAACCCTGTCCGACGACCTGTTGGCGCGCAGCGGGTTCCGCAACATGAGCGCGGCCTATGGCCTGAAGAAATGGGACGTGCTGCCGCTGGAATATCTGGTGGCGCGACCGCCGCGGGTGTTGCTGTCGGTGGGCACGGCGGAGGCCGGCGGCGACCGGCTGGCGCGGCATCCGGCGGTGCGGCGGCTGGGTGAGCGGATCACGGTGGCGCCCTATCCGGCGCGGCTGATGAATTGCGGCGGGCCGACGATCGTCGCAGCGATGGCGCGGCTGCGCACGGTACGAGAAGGTTTGGGGCGATGAAGCGGTTGAGCCTGTTTCTGCTGCTGGCGTTGATCGCGGCGGCGTTGCTGTCGGTGGCGGCGGGCAAGGTCTGGGTGCCGTGGGGCGCATGGACCGCGGACGATCCGCGCGGGATCATCATCGCCGAGTTGCGCCTGCCGCGCACCGTGCTGGCGATGGCGGTGGGCGCGGCGCTCGGCCTGTCGGGTGCGGTGATGCAAGGCTATCTGCGCAACCCGCTGGCCGATCCGGGGCTGTTCGGCGTGTCGTCTGGCGCGGCGCTGGGGGCGGTCTTGTCACTGTTCTTCGGCTATGCCGCGCAGGCGTGGTTGCTGCCGGGCTTCGCGCTGGCCGGGGCAGGCGTGACGATGGCGCTGCTCGCGCTGATCGCCGGGCGGTCGGGCAGCCTGATCCTGTTCACGCTGGCGGGGATGATCCTGACCAGCATCGCGGGATCGCTGACGACGCTGGCGATCAGCCTGGCGCCGACGCCGTTCGTCGCGAGCGAGATCGTCACCTGGCTGATCGGTGCGCTGACCGACCGGAGCTGGGACGACGTCAAGGTCGCGCTGCCGCTGATCGCAGGCGGGATCGCGGTGCTGGCGACGACGGCGCGGTCGCTGGATGCGCTGACGCTGGGCGAGGCGGCGGCACGGTCGATCGGGGTCGATCCCCGGCGGCTGCAACTGGCGGTGATCGCGGGCACCGCGCTGACCGTGGGGGCGAGCGTGGCGACGGCCGGGGTGATCGGCTTTGTCGGGTTGATGGTGCCGCATCTGGTGCGGCCGCTGGCGGGTAATCGCCCCTCGGCGATCCTGCTGCCCTCCGCGCTGGGCGGGGCGCTGCTGGTCACGGTGGCGGACAGTCTGGTGCGGATCGCGCCGACGGTCAGCGAACTGAGGCTGGGCGTGGCGATGTCGATGCTGGGCGGGCCGTTCTTCCTGTATCTGCTGATCCGCATGCGGCGGGGGCTGGCATGAGCGTGCTGGCGATCGAGGGCGTCTCGCTGGCGCTGGGCGGCAATCCGGTGCTGCACGAGGTGTCGTTCGCGTTTGCACAGGGGCGCGTGACCGCACTGCTGGGGCCGAACGGGGCGGGCAAGAGCAGTCTGTTGTCCTGCGTGGCGGGGTTGCGGCGGCCGGATGCGGGCCGCGTGACGCTGGACGGCGCCGGGGTGACGGCGCTCGACCGGCGCGAGCGGGGGCGGCGGATCGGGTTGCTGCCGCAAGACGGCGACGTGCACTGGAATATCGACGTGGCGACGCTGGTCGCGCTGGGTCGCCTGCCGCATCGGGGGCGCTGGGGCGAGACCGATGCCGACCGCGCGGCGGTGGCGCGGGCGATGGCCGAAACCGATGTGGAGCATCTGGCCCGGCGCGGCGTCGAACGCCTGTCGGGCGGGGAGCGGGGGCGCGCGCTGCTGGCGCGGGTGCTGGCGGGGGAGCCGGACTGGCTGCTGGCCGACGAGCCGCTGGCGAGCCTGGACCCGGCGCATCAACTGGACGTGCTGGCGCGGCTGCGCGCCGTGGCGGATGCCGGGCGCGGCGTGGTGGTGGTGCTGCACGACCTGCATCTGGCGGGACGGATCGCCGACGATGTGGTGCTGCTGAACCGGGGGCGGGTCGTTGCGGCGGGAGCGGCGGAGGCGGTGCTGACCGCGCCGCTGATCGCCCGGACCTATGGTGTCGCGGTGGAGATCGGGCGGACACCGGGCGGGCACCGCTTCATCCTGCCGACTGCGCGGGCATGAACCAGGCGGCGGCGCTGTTGGCGATCCTGATGCTGGAGGCGGTGCTGGGCTATCCGCGGCGGTGGCGGCATCCGGTGGAGGCGGTGGGGGCGCTGATCGCGGCGTTCGAGCGGCGTTGGCGGCGGCACCGCCGGATCGGGGGCGTGGTGTTGCTGGCGGTGCTGATCGGATTGGCGGTCGCGGCCGGGCTGGCGATCGGGATGCTCGGGTGGGTCGCGGTCATACTGGTGGGCACGACGGGGTTGGCGCAGCGAAGCCTTCACGACCATGTTTCGGCGGTGGCGACCCCCCTTGCGGCGGGCGATCTGGTGGCGGCGCGCGGCGCGGTGGCGATGATCGTCGGGCGCGATACCGACACGCTGGACGAGGGCGGGGTGGCGACGGCGGCGATCGAGAGCCTGGCGGAGAGTTTCTGCGACGGGGTGGTGGCGCCGGCCTTCTGGTTCCTGATCGGCGGTTTGCCGGGGCTGTTCGTGGCCAAGGCGATCAACACCGCGGACAGCATGGTGGGGCATCGCACCGCGCGGCTGGCGGCGTTCGGATGGGCGAGTGCGAAGGCCGATGATGTGATCAACTGGTTGCCGGCGCAGATCGCGGGGTTGCTGATCTGTCTGGTCGGGCGGGGCGGATGGCGGGTGATGCTGCGCGATGCGGGCAAACATGCCTCGCCCAATGGCGGTTGGCCGGAGAGCGCGATGGCCGGCGTGCTAGGGCGGCGGCTGGGCGGGCCGGTATGCTATGACGGCGAGCCGGCGATGCGGGCGGTGCTGGGCGAGGGGGCGGTGCCGGATGCGGGCGATCTGAGGCGGGCGCTGCGCGTCTATCGCGGCGCATGCATGATGATGTGGGTGCTGGTGGGGGTGATCGCTTGGGCGCGGTGATGCTGCAAGGGACGGGGTCGGACGTGGGCAAGTCGGTGCTGGTCGCCGGGCTGTGCCGGCTCTTTGCCAATCGGGGGCTGAAGGTGCGGCCGTTCAAGCCGCAGAACATGTCGAACAATGCGGCGGTGGCCGTGGATGGCGGCGAGATCGGGCGGGCGCAGGCGTTGCAGGCGATCGCCGCGCGCACGCCGCCGACGACGGACATGAACCCGGTGCTGATGAAGCCGCAGTCCGACCGGACGTCGCAACTGGTGGTGCAGGGGCGGGTCGCAGGCGTGGTGCAGGCGGGGCGCTGGCGCGAGGCGAAGGCGGGGCTGATGACGCCGGTGCTGGCGTCCTATCGCCGGTTGCGCGGGCAAGCCGATCTGGTGATCGTGGAGGGGGCGGGAAGCCCGGCGGAGATCAACCTGCGCGACGGCGACATCGCCAATATGGGCTTTGCGCGCGCGGCGGGCGTGCCGGTGGTGCTGGTGGGCGATATCGACCGGGGCGGGGTGATCGCATCGCTGGTCGGCACGCGCGCGGTGCTGGACGAGGCGGATGCGGCGATGGTGCGCGGGTTCCTGATCAACAAGTTCCGCGGCGACCCGGCGCTGTTCGGCGAAGGCATGGCGGCGATCGAGACGCGGACCGGGTGGGAGGCGCTGGGGCTGGTGCCATGGCTGAACGCGGCGGCGCGCTTGCCGGCGGAGGATGCGGTGGCGCTCGACCGGATGGGCGGGGGCCAGGGGGTGGTGATCGCGGTGCCGATGCTGTCGCGGATCGCCAATTTCGACGATTTCGATGCGCTGGCGAGCGAGCCGGGCGTGCGGCTGGCGATGATCCCGCCGGGGCAGCCTTTGCCGGCCGATGCGGCGCTGGTGATCCTGCCGGGGAGCAAGGCGACGATCGCGGACTTGGCGTTCCTGCGCGCGCAGGGGTGGGACGTGGACCTGTTCGCGCATGTCCGGCGTGGCGGCCGGGTGCTGGGGATTTGCGGCGGATACCAGATGCTGGGGCGGCGGGTGTCCGATCCGGAGGGGATCGAGGGCGCGGCGGACAGCGTCGCGGGACTGGGCCTGTTGCCGGTGGAGACCGAACTCGGCCGCGACAAGCGGGTGCGGGCGGTGACGGGCACGCTGTATGGCGGCGGGGGCGACTTTGCCGGGTACGAGATCCATGCCGGGGTGACGCGGGTGGACGCGGGAACGCCGCCGCTGCTTCGCTTCGAGGATGGCGGCGTCGATGGCGCGACCGCTGAGGATGGGCGGATCGCGGGCTGTTATGTCCATGGGTTGTTCGACCGGGTGGGCGCGCGGGGGCATTGGCTGAAGGTGATCGGGGCGGTGTCGGACGGGTGGGACCGCAGCGAGGCGATCGATGCGGCGCTGGATGCGATCGCGGGGGAACTGGAGGCGGTGGTGGCGGTGGAGCGGATATTGGCGCTGGCGGGGGAGGCGGCATGATCGCCGAGGCGGAGGTGCGCGCGCATCTGGATGCGCTGGCCAAGCCGCGGGGCGCCATGGGCCGGCTGGAGGATGTGGCGGTGCGGCTGGCGCTGAGCCAGGGGTGGATCGATCCGGAGACCCGGCCGCGGCAACTGGTGCTGTTCGCGGGCGACCATGGCTGTGTAGACGATGGCGTGTCGGCCTGGCCCTCGGCGGTGACGGGGGTGATGGTCGGGGCGATCCTGGGCGGGCGGGCGACGAGCAATGCGCTGGCGGCGGCGCAGGACTGTGCGCTCAGGCTGGTGGATGTCGGCGTGGCCGGGCCGCGCACCACCGATGCGCCGGCCTTTTTCCGCGATGCGCGGGTCGGTGACGGGACGGCGAGCCTTGCGCGGGGGCCTGCGATGTCGGTCGACGCGTTCGAGGCGGCATGGGCGGTGGGCGCCGACGAGGCGCGCCGCGCGGTCGGTGACGGCGCGGCGGTGCTGATCGCGGGCGAGATGGGGATCGGGAATACGACGCCGGCGGCATGCCTGACTGCGCTCATTACGGGGATCGAGGCCGATGCCGCGGTGGGGCGCGGGGCGGGTGCGGACGATGCGGTGATGGCGGCAAAGCGGGCGGTGGTGGCGGGGGCGGTGGCGCGGGCGCGGGGCGAGGGTGATGCGCGGGCGGCGATCGCGGGTATCTGCGGCTATGAAATCGCGGCGATGGCGGGCTTTTATGCGGAGGGGGCGCGGGCCGGCGTGACCCTGTTGATCGACGGCTATGTCGCGACGGCGGCGGCGCTGGTGGCGGAGCGGCTGGCGCCGGGGACGGCGCGGGCGATGATCGCGGCGCATCGCTCGGCCGAGCCGGGACACGCAGCGGCGCTGGCGGCGCTGGGGCTGGCGCCGATGCTGGAATGGGACATGCGGCTGGGCGAGGGAAGCGGGGCGCTGGTCGCCCTGCCGCTGCTCGACAGCGCGGCGGCGCTGCTGCGCGACGTGGCGCGGCTGGATGCGATCGGCGTGGGCCGTGCGGACTAGGGCGCCGTTCTGGGCACCGCCGCTGATGGCGGTACAGTTCCTGACGCGCGTGCCCGTGCCGTGGCTGGCGCGGCTGGACGGCGCAAGGGCGGGCGACGCGTTCGTGCGGTCGACCGGATGGCTGCCGCTGGTGGGGACCGCCATCGGGATCGTGACGGCGACCGTGTTCGCGCTGGGGCAGTTATGGTGGCCGCCGCTGGTCGCGCTGCTGGTCGCGCTGGCCGTGGAGGCGTGGCTGACCGGTGCGTTCCATGAGGATGCGGTGGCCGATTTCTGCGACGCGTTCGGGGCTGCGCGCGATGCGGAGACGACGCGGCGGATCATGAAGGACAGCCGGATCGGCAGTTACGGTGCGCTGGGGCTGGGACTGGCGGTCGCGCTGCGCGTGGCGGCGACGCTGGCGGTGCCGGGTTCGGTCGGGCTGTATGCGATCGTCGCCGCGGCCGGCATCGCACGGTGGTGCGCGGTGCTGTTGATGGCGATGGCGCCGCCGGCGGCGACGGGCGAGGGCGTCGCAAAGGATATCGGACGCCTGCCGCGACGATCCTTCTGGCTGGCGGCGGTGACCGTCCTGCCGGCGATCGGACTGCTGGCGGCCGGCGGACGATGGACTGCGTCGGTCGTGCTGGTGGTAATCAGCCTGATGCTGGTGTGGATCGCGCGCGGGATACGACGGCGGATCGGGGGCAGCACGGGGGATTGTCTGGGCTTTGCGGCCTATGCGGCGCAGATACTGGTGCTGCTGGTGGTGGCCGGCGCGTGACGGTGCGGCTGTTGCGGCACCCGCCGGTCGCCAAGGCCTGGGCCGGGCGGTGCTACGGCGTGTCGGACATGGGATGGAGCCGCGAAGGGCGGGCGATGGCGTGGTCGCTGGCGGCGGCGGTGCGGGCGGACCGGGTCGTGCATTCGGGGCTGGAGCGGACGCGGCGACTGGCCGAGATGCTGTGTTCCGCGCCGATCGAGGACGCGCGGTGGCGCGAGCGCGACTTCGGCGCGTGGGAGGGCCGGCGCTGGGACGCGATCTGGCGCGAGAGCGGAAATGCGATGGACGGCCTGATGACCGACCCGCACGGTTTCCGTCCGGGTGGCGGCGAGACGGGGGCGATGCTGGCCGCGCGGGTGCGGGCGGCCTGGGACGCGCTGCCCGACGCTGACCATGTGCTGGTGATCGCGCATGGCGGGTCGATCGCGACGCTCCGCTGCCTGTTGGCGGGGGCGCCGCTGACCGAGGCGGTGCGGTTCATCCCCGCCTGCGGCGAGATGGTGGAACTGGCGCGCTGACCGGCGGGTCAGCGGCCGCCCAGCACCGCGATCAGCACGGGGTCGCGCGTCGCCAGCGGGTCGGCGCGGATCGCGGCCTCCTCGCGACCGATCGCGCGGAAGATGGCGCTGCCGGCCTGTTCGGCGACGTCCCGGGCGAGCGCGGTGTAATCCACCCCGGTGCGCGCGGCGATGACCGCGCCCAGTATCTCCGCGCCGTCGGAGCGTAGCGCGCCGCCAATCTCGGGAAACATGGCGTCGACCACGGCGCCGCGCGCCTGGCGTTCGAGCAGGGTCGTTGCCGCGGTCGGCCCGCCGCGCAGCACCGATACGGCATCGGCCACGCTAAGGCCGCGAATCGCATCGAGCACGACCGGCGTCGCCCGGTCGGCGGCATCCACGGCCACGTCGTTCAGGGCAAAGGCGATGCGGTCGCGTACCGCGCGCGTGCGCAGGATCGCGGCCAGCACGTCGCCATCGCGGCCGCCCGCCACCTGTTGCGGCACGGTGATGCGGGTCAGCTGGTCGTCGTAGAAGCCGCCGGGTTGCAGCAGCCGGGCAAAGGCACGCTGGCTGGACAGGGTGAGCAGACGGTGGATGCCGTCGCCCAGGCTGTAGGAGCCGAGCGGCGTGGTGCA